>JAZOBQ010000028.1:0-26156 GCA_045596005.1 Oscillospiraceae bacterium | reverse complement strand
TCCATTTTCTTCCCCGACAGCATGGGGATCGCATTCCCCATTCTCGTTGCCATAGGCAACCTTGTTGATCCTCCCGCCACCATGATCAACGCATCCGGCGACTACGTTGTTTCCTACATCGTATCCCGTTTCGTCGACGGCAAGGATTGGCTCCAGAAGAAGCTCAGTGTAAACGCCTGATCACTTATACAAAGATTAATCCCCGAAACCAGGTTTCGGGGATTTTTTTCGGTAAATATTTATTTTTCGGATAATACGGCATCCTTTCTGCCTCTTTCAAATAACGCTTTCTGAAGTATGAAAACAAACCATGCCCCCAGACAGACGGCCGGGATGTATATTGCGGTGGAAACAAACCAGCCAAACAGTTCCGAAATGGTGTCGAACACGATTATAGGAGAGTTTCCGGGGCCAACGAAGAACATATTGAGCCGTCCGTCTGATAGCTCTGCAAAACTGAGATTTATGCAGAATGCGACAGCGCACAGAATTAGAAAACAGATGCTTGCATCCTTGTAACAGCGTTTGTCTCTGCCTGTGTTTCCTGAGAAGCAAAGGTATAGACCAACGAATACGAGCATCATGTGCCAGATGTAAGCATGTAGAGTGAGCGTCCAGTATTCATGGTTCAGACCGGAGGGTTCCACGTACGCAATTGCGCCGCCAAGAAGGTTATATAGACCCATAAACGAGTATATCGCTTGCTGTACTCTGCCTTTAGGGAGTAGTGGAGCAATGAGGCACAGATACATTGGCATGGAGCAGAAATGGAAGGGGAAAATTCCCCAGTTATATTCTCCGTTCCAGAGATATACGCAGTGAAAGAGCTGTTTATATACTTCGCAAATCAACAAAAACAGACCCACGCTGAGTAGAAGAATACGGCTTTTCTTCTCGTCGATGTTACGGAGTTTCCATGCACCAAAAGCGCACAAAGCGAAACCTGCAAGCGTAAAGCACAGATGAAATGCCCCATAGGCTTTTGGCGGCTCCATAGGCCATGCGCTCATATACAGCAGATCAACGAATGTAAAATCCATATGGCTTATCTCCTTTGATATCAGTTTATGGAGATAAGTCTACAAAAATCATTTTTAAGAATATAGCTGTATAATGCTTAAGAATTATTTAGGATTTCTTTAAGCAATTCTCTTTAATAGCAAATGATCCCCGAAACTATAGAGTTTCGGGGATTGTTGATATCAGTCTCGCGTGAGTATTTTGACCCAGCGGAAACGGTTGCAGGTGATGGAGTTCGGGATGCATTTAAGAAGCTGGTCGGATTTCAGGAAGGCAAATGTCACGACCGGCGGAAAATGGAATACGAAAGCACTGAGCGCAGCCGAAGGGATAGTGTAAAGCCACATGAAGAGATTATCGGTCCACGCCTGATACTGTGTAAAGCCGCCTCCGGCGATTATACCGCTCTCAACAGGATATTCGTAGCAGGTGCCGATGGTTGAAATGCTGAGAACGGTTATGAACTGTATCGCAAGACGCTTGGTCTCCTCGGAGACCGAGTAAAGATCAACGATGAAGCCCTTGCATATAAACAGCAGTGCTCCCGCGCTGACGCCGAGCAAAAGAAAAATGGCCTGCATGGTCTTGGCATAGGAACGCAGCATGTGGAGCTTTCCCTCACCTATCGTCTTTCCCGTTACAACGGAAGCGACATTGGCGCAGGACATGCCCACAACGGCAAAAATCTGGAAGATAATGACCGCTATGGAATTCGCTGCAATAACAGACGCGCCGATGTGTCCGAGAACGGCAGTCTGCGCCGCCTGAGCTATTCCCCAGAGCGCGCCGCTGACGACAACGGGAGTGGCGACCTTGAAAAAGTCACGGATATAGAAAAAGTCAATGCGGACAAGCTCGCTGAGCTTTGCTTTGAGCTTTTTATCCATAAACAGCATATAGACGAGAATGATAAGAAGCTCGACACAGCGGCTGATAAGAGTTGCGATGGCAGCGCCTACAACGCCCAGTTCCGGCGCACCGAAGTTGCCGTAAATAAAGCAGTAGTTGAGGCAGAAATTGATAACAATGGTGCTGACGGACATCACTGTTCCGACAATGGCTGTTTCAACACTCTGCAGAGCGTAGATGAGAGCGTTGGAGATGGAAAAGATGATATATGTCCAGCATATGACATTCAGATAGCGCATTCCCTCGGCGATAACGGTCTCGTCATTCGTGAACAGCGAGAGCAGGAAATGGGGGAAGAGCTTCGAGGCGGCGAAGAACAAGATGCCGACGACGAGGCCAAGCTTTATGCCGATGTTGATGATCTGCTTTATCGGGCCTGTGCGCTTGCGACCCCAATACTGAGAGCCGAGAACGACGATACCGATGCCTATGCCGGCTGTGAGCTGCTGCAGAACAAACTGCACCTGGTTTACAAGTGTTGCACCGGAGAGGGCAAGTTCGGTATAAGTGCCAAGCATGATGTTATCCACCATGTTAACGGCGAGAGCAGCCAGCTGCTGAAGGCTTATGATAATAAGAAGCCTGAAAAAACTGGAATAAAAGCTTTTGTCACGGGTGAAGAAAAACAAAAACTTTTTGTCGTTATCCGGGGGCAGGGGAGTAAATTGTCTTTTCATTTTAAGTCCTCATGGTACGGCAAATAATGGAATAATTAGCTATAAAAAAGGCTCCGAACCTCAGTTCGGAGCCTTTGGCAGCGGGTGAAGGATTCGAACCCTCACAAACGGAGTCAGAGTCCGGTGTGCTACCATTACACAAACCCGCTAAGCGCAAAAATTATTATACACGTTATTCACAAAATGTCAAGCCTTTTTTCAAATAATTTCACAAGTAAATTTTGGTACAGTAAGTTTCTATTTTGATAAGCCCTTGCCGGAAGAAAGACTTGTATAATTTCCGTAAATGTACTATTCTAATTGCATCAAATCGATCATTGGATGGAACGCAGTATGAATTATCGTCTTGACAAATACGGCAACAAAATATCGACACTCGGTTTTGGCTGCATGCGATTCAAGCGCAAGATGGGCGCTATAAACATGACAGAGACCGAACGCCAGCTTATTGAGGCCATCGATCTTGGAGTTAACTATTTTGACACGGCTTTCGTCTATCCCGGAAGTGAAAGCGTCCTCGGAGAATTGCTGGAAAAAAACGGATTTCGCGATAAAGTTTACATAACAACAAAACTGCCGCATTACCTTATTCGCAGCAGAGAAGGTCTCGAAAAGCTTTTCCAGGAACAGCTCAAGCGTCTGCGCACAGATCACATTGACTATTATCTGATGCATATGCTGGCCGATACAGGTACATTCGAGCGTCTCAAGTCCATTGGGATCGAAGAATGGATAGCCGAGAAAAAGGCGAGCGGTGCAATAAGACAGGTAGGTTTTTCGTATCATGGCAACACCGATATGTTCTGCGACCTTGTTGATGCTTATGACTGGGACATCTGCATGATTCAGTATAACTACATGGACGAGCATTCTCAGGCGGGCAGACGCGGACTGAAATATGCTTCGGAGAAGGGCCTGCCTGTTATTATCATGGAACCTCTCCGCGGCGGAAAACTTGTAAACGGCCTTCCTGAAGAAGCAAAGCAGCTGTTTAAGTCCTATCCGGTTAAGAGAAGCCCTGCCGAATGGTCGTTCCGCTGGCTTTGGAATCAGCCGGAGGTCACCTGTGTGCTTTCCGGTATGAACTCTATGGAGATGATACGCGAAAACGCATTGGCTGCCTCAAATGCTAAGGTTGGTGAGCTTTGCTCCGAGGAAGAAGAGATGCTGCGAAAGGTGGTCAAAGCTATCAACGCAAAGATGAAAGTCGGCTGCACAGGCTGCGGATACTGCATGCCCTGCCCGCAGCACGTGGATATTCCAGGCTGTTTTGCCGCCTATAACCGCTCGTACACGGAGTCTGCGTTCTGGGCGCTTGCGGACTATGTGAAGTGCACTGCGCTGCGCAAGACAGCAACTCCGGCATCCAACTGCGTCGGATGCGGAAAGTGCGTTAAACACTGTCCGCAGGCGATTGATATACCACGCGAACTGGAAAATGTCAAAAACAAGATGGAAATTCCGATTTATAGGCTTGTTCTTAAGGGAAATAAAAAACTGAAAAGGTTCTAATGAAATAAAGCTGACTGTCAAACAGTCAGCTTTATTTCTTCATTATCGCAGCATATTTGCTGCATCGCGGCATTTTCTATAAGATAGGCTTCGCCGCATAGCTTCTCTTCGCCTTCAAAGCAGAAAACATAGCTGCCGTCCATAAGGACAAGGAAACGCTGGCCCATACTGTCGGCAAAGGTGATGTCCTCAAAAAGCCTGCGCCCGTCGAGGAGATTGTCGCGAACCTGATTATAGTGGGGGAGTATCTGCACTTTTGTAATGCCGAGACCGGGCGTGAAACGCACAAAATCCGGGTCAATACTCTCTCCGGGGAGTTCGGGCTGGACGTAGACAGTGTCGGCAGAATTCATGCTGCCCGCACTGATTCCAAGAACAACGCCGCTGTAATTTTTCAAAAGCTTGCGAAGATGAATGTGGGTGAAAAAGCTGTTTTGCGTGGGAACATGGCCTCCGGCGAGAACTATCAACTGCGTCTTGGATATTTCCTCCGCAGCGCACTCCTCGTTTTGCCCGTCGAGAAGAATATAGTCGGAGAAACTGAAACCGCTGGCTTCAAAACTGCGCTTTATGGCGTAGCCATGCCCTTCGGTGAAAGCGTGGTTGTCTCTGTCGGAAGTGATGAAAAGGCAGCGGCATGGGGTGGGGAGCACGGCGCGAAGCTTTTCCACAAAGCCATTTGCGGGGTTAAGTTTTTCTTCGCCGGGAAGGCAGGGAGAGCTTGTGAGAAATGCGGTCATGCTTCATACCATCCTTTTTCGCATATTTCGGGCAGTGAGAGAGCTTCCTCGGGGTAAGGATAGCCGCTGTTGCGGAGACAGAGTAGGCTTATAGGCATATAAAGGGGGATAAACATACTCAGAATAAAGTGCAGCACGCAATGGCGAGGAGAGAGGGATTCATAAATCTTGTAAAGGCAGATGAAATTCAAGGCTGAGTAAATCAAACTCATTATGACAATGACGACCATACCGGCATAAGCTCCAAGAATAATACCGAAAACATCAAAAATGTCCCCCATGTCAAGGTAATCATATTCAAGGTTAATAGCCGCTTCGACAGTTCCGGCGCAGAATATCATATAGGCCGCATAGAAGGCAAGAATGAAAACAAGAAGCAGCACTCTGAAACGGCGATTAATTCCGATTCGTTTATCATACTCGTCAGCAATAGCGCCTATCCCATAGTTTCTGGCAATGGGTATCCACACGAGCCACGGCTGCTTTATGCCGCGTCTGCGGCCTATGTGTGTCAGTGCCGCCGACTGCATTATGTATTGAGCAAGGATTAAAAGAATGGAAAGAACAAGAATGAAAACCGCAATAATGGCGAATCTGTGAAGTAAAAGGTCGAGCTCACGGGAAAAATTATATGGTAGCATAGCGTAACCTCCTTTTTATTCGCTCATATTTTATCATATTATTGCCGTAATATCAATGAAGTGCGCCGTGTAAAACTCCGTCGTGGGGAATAAAAGAAGCACATCCGCATGAGATGTGCTTCTTTTTTGGCGGAGAGTAAGGGATTTACCCCTGAGGGGCATAAACTTCGAATCCCAACTTCCGCAACAAAAAAACAAACACCCGCAAGGGGTGCTTGTTTTTTGGCGGAGAGTAAGGGATTCGAACCCCTGTGGCTGTTCGCCTAACGGTTTTCAAGACCGCCCCGTTATGACCACTTCGGTAACTCTCCATATTAAGCTTGAAAGAAAAAAGACGCCGAGAATTTTCGGCGTCTTTTGGCGGAGAAGATGGGATTTGAACCCATGCTACGCTCAACACGTACTACTCCCTTAGCAGGGGAGCCCCTTCGGCCTCTTGGGTACTTCTCCAAATGTGGTCGCCCAAATATATTAGCATAAGCATGTTGTGTTGTCAAGAGTTTCCTAAATAATATTTTGTGGGACATTCATGCATGCGATATTGAATTGAATTTAAAATAAGTGTATAATACTTTGGATAGATAGAAAATGGGGTGAGTATGACCGTGAAAGAGCAGAAGACAAATGCCATGCGTATTCTTGACCAGAAAAAGATCAAATATTCCGCGCATGAATATCCTCATGGAGCCGAAGCTGTGGACGGCGTGACCGTGGCTGAGCTTACAGGACGCGATCCGGCCTGTGTTTTCAAGACTCTTGTGACGCGCGGAGCCAGCAAGGCAATATACGTTTTCGTTATCCCCGTTGCCCATGAGCTTGAACTGAAGAAAGCTGCGAAGTCGGTTGGCGAGAAGTCGATCGCCATGATACATGTTTCTGAAATCACGGCGCTCACCGGTTATGTCCGCGGAGGCTGCAGTCCTGTTGGAATGAAAAAGCAGTATAAAACAGTATTTGATTCATCCGCACTTGACCAGGCCACTATATTGGTCAGCGGAGGCAAGATCGGCACCCAGATAGAGTGCGCGGCCGCAGACCTCGCCGCTCTTGTGCGCGGCACATTTGCAGATGTTATTGACTAAGGAGTTAACTGAAGATGCGTGACAGCATTTATATCAAAGGTGCGAGAGAGAATAATCTCAAAAATATTGACCTTGAAATACCGAGAAATGAGCTAGTTGTTATCACGGGTCTTTCCGGCTCCGGAAAATCCAGCCTCGCCTTCGACACCATTTACGCCGAAGGTCAGCGACGCTATGTGGAGAGTCTTTCCTCCTATGCGCGTATGTTTCTCGGACAGAAGGAAAAACCCGATGTGGATTATATAGAGGGACTTTCTCCTGCCATAAGTATTGACCAGAAAACCACGAGCAAGAATCCCCGTTCCACTGTAGGCACAGTCACGGAGATATATGACTATCTGCGTCTTCTGTGGGCGAGAATTGGTACACCGCATTGCCCCAAGTGCGGCAAGGAGATACGTCAGCAGACTATAGACCAGATCGTGGACCAGGTAATGCTTCTGCCCGAACGCAGCCGTATCCAGATACTCGCTCCCGTTATCCGCGGAAGAAAGGGCGAGCACGCTAAGATTTTCGAAGACGCACGCCGAAGCGGATATGTCCGCGCGCGTGTGGACGGCATCAGCTATGAGCTCAGCGAGGAAATAAAACTCGAGAAAAACAAGAAGCATACGATCGAGATAATCGTCGACCGTCTTGTTATCAAGCCTGACATTCTTCGCCGTCTTACGGACTCCATAGAAACTGCCGGAAAGCTTTCCGGCGGCATAATAGTTGTTGACGTCGTGGGCGAGCAGCGCGAACTTATGTTTTCGCAGAACTATGCATGCGATGACTGCGGCATATCCATAGACGAGCTGAGTCCCAGAATGTTTTCTTTCAACAACCCCTACGGAGCCTGCCATGTCTGCACAGGTCTCGGCACCCAGCTTCAGATAGACCCAGAGCTTATTATCCCGGACAAGAACCTCTCAATCTCCGAGGGGGCGATAGTTGCCAGTGGCTGGAACAGCGTGAAAAACGACAGTATTTCAAAGATGTATTTTGACGCTCTCGCGAAAAAATACGGTTTTGAATTGACTCAGCCGATAAAAACTATCGGCAAAGAGGCACTCAATGCTATTCTTTACGGCACAGGCGGTGAAAAACTGGAACTGCACTATGAGCGCAAAAACGGATACGGTACTATGAGCCAACCCTTTGAGGGCGTTATCAACAACCTCACGCGCCGTCATCGCGAGAGCCAGAGCGCTGCTGTGAAAGAAGAGATCGAGCAGTGCATGAGCGAAACGCCTTGCCCTGAGTGCGGAGGGCGAAGACTTCGCAAAGAAGCGCTCGCCGTCACTGTGGGCGGAATGAATATATATGATTTCACCTGCCTGAGCATCGAAGACGAACTGAAATTCGTACGTGCACTTGAGCTTAGCGAAAAGCAGCGCATGATCGGCGCACAGATCCTCAAGGAAATTGTATCCCGCCTAGAGTTTCTTGAGAGCGTCGGACTTGGCTATCTCAGCTTATCCCGTTCTTCAGCAACCCTCTCCGGCGGCGAGAGCCAGCGCATCCGCCTTGCTACCCAGATAGGCTCAAGCCTTATGGGTGTGCTTTATATTCTGGATGAGCCTTCGATCGGACTGCACCAGAGAGACAACAATAAGCTTATAAAAACACTTAAGCATCTCAGAGATATCGGAAATACGCTTATCGTCGTCGAACATGACGAGGATACCATACGCGCAGCAGATTTTATTGTCGACATCGGTCCCGGTCCGGGCGTACACGGCGGTGAGGTCGTCTGCGCAGGCAGCGTGGAGGACATCTGTGCCTGCGAGCGCAGCTATACCGGACAATATCTCAGCGGGAAAAAGTGTATTCCGGTTCCTGCTCAGCGCAGGAAGAGCGGGGGACGCTTCCTCACTATTCGCGGTGCGCGGGAGAACAATCTGAAAAATATAGATGTCGATATCCCTCTCGGCGTAATGACCTGCGTTACCGGCGTTTCCGGCAGCGGCAAGTCCAGTCTTATAAATGAGATTTTCTACAAGACTCTGGGCGTTGAACTCAACCGAATGAAGCTTCGCCCCGGAAAGAGTGACGGCGTTGAGGGACTTGAGCAGGTTGACAAAATAATCGCCATCGATCAGAGTCCAATCGGACGTACACCGCGCTCCAACCCCGCAACTTACACCGGAGTTTTCAACGATATACGAGAACTTTTTGCCGACACTCAGGATGCCAAGATGCGCGGCTATGGGCCGGGAAGATTTTCCTTCAACGTCCGTGGCGGACGATGCGAAGCCTGTGCCGGTGACGGTCTGCTCAAAATTGAGATGCATTTTCTGCCCGATATTTACGTTCCCTGCGACGTTTGCAAAGGAAAGAGATATAATCGCGAAACTCTTGAAGTTCGCTACAAGGGCAAAAATATTGCCGAAGTGCTGGATATGACTGTCGAGGAGTCTCTTGAGTATTTTGAAAATATCCCGAAGATCAGAAATAAGATCCAGACTCTTTATGATGTGGGTCTTGGCTATATCAAACTTGGACAGTCCTCCACCACACTTTCTGGCGGCGAGGCACAGCGAGTGAAACTTGCCACCGAATTGAGCAAGCGCAGCACCGGCAGTACTGTTTATGTCATGGACGAGCCTACGACAGGCTTGCATATCGCTGACGTACACCGCCTTATAGAGGTATTGCAGAAGCTCGTCGACGCCGGAAATACTATCGTCATTATCGAGCACAATCTGGACGTTATCAAGTGTGCAGACCACATCATCGATCTCGGCCCCGAGGGCGGAGATAAGGGTGGATATCTTGTGTTTGCCGGCACTCCGGAGGAGTGCGCCGAGTGCGCCGACAGCGCAACGGGCGAATTTTTGAAGAAAATACTGTAACAAATCCTTGCACCTCTCCGTATTATGACTGGGGGAGGGAGGAAAATGTTACTGAATGCCATTATCGGTTTGTTTGCTGCAGTGGGTCTGTTCTTTTTACTTCAGCTCATAAAGCAAACTGTTTACAGACCTGTGCCTGTCGGAGAAAACACCAGGATTTCCGTCGTGCTGAATGTGTCCGGCTGCGCGGAGGAACTGGAACAGAGCGTCAAAGCTCTGCGCTGGCTGCTTGAAAACGGCGGAGTTGATGCAGACCTGATAATCCGCAACTGTGGAATGGATGATGAGACCGCACTTGTTGCGCGCAAGCTGTCAGAAACAGGCGGTATAAAACTTATTAATTGAGGTTTTTATGGATTCAAAGGAACTTATCGAGATTTTCGGCACTGTTGACGAGATAATCTATACAAACGAAGAAAACGGCTATACGGTGCTGCGCCTCGAGACGGATTCCGGCGATAGCATAACTGTCACCGGCTGTCTGCCTTTTCCTGCGCCGGGAGAGCAGATAGAGGCCGGAGGAACATGGATGCGCCATCCGACCCACGGGCAGCAGTTCAAGGCCGAATATGCTGTGCGCCATATGCCCAAAGGTGCCGACGCTGTGTATGAATATCTCGCAAGCAGGATAATCAAGGGGGTCGGCCCTGCGACAGCCTCGGTTATCGTATCCGAGTTCGGGGAAAGAGCTTTGGATATAATCGAGCGCGAGCCTGAGAAATTGGCCGGACTTCGCGGCATAAGCCTCAAAAAGGCGCGGGAGATGAGCGAAAATCTCCGCCGCCAGCTGGGGCTGCGCCGTCTTATGGAGTTTCTCGGAAGCCATAATCTGCGGCCCCAGTACGCGATGCGCCTTTACCACGCTTACGGAAACGAAGCATTGGAGATAATAAACGATAATCCCTACATAATGTGTATGCAGCATATCGGCGCGGAGTTTGCCGAGGCAGACTCGCTCGCCCTTGATCTCGGACTTGAGGGGGACAGCGCCGAGCGTGTAGCCGCGGCTATTGTATTCGAGCTGCAGCATAACAGCGGAAACGGCCATGTTTTTATTCCCCGGGAAAAGCTCATTATGGCCACGGCTCAGCTCATTGGTCTTGAGGCAGAGGCCATTGAGGAAGGCCTTGAGATTCTTCTCGACAGCGGAGAAATAGTGTGCGAACCGATCGCCGGCTGTGAGGGCTGCTACCTCAGCGCTTTTTACGAGGCCGAAACTTATACAGCCGAAAAACTTCGCGCAATGGCAGCCTCTGCCGTCCCCGAAGAGAATATAGAGGGCATAGTGGAACGCATAGAGTCCGAACAAGGCATACGATACGCTCCAATGCAGCGGAAAACTCTTGAAATTGCTGCAAAAAACCGTGTGACTGTTATTACCGGAGGTCCTGGAACGGGAAAAACCACCACAGTTCGTGCAATTATCGCGATGTTTGAAAAGCTCGACATGAAAGTGCTTCTTGCCGCGCCAACAGGCCGTGCCGCCAAGCGCATGACCGAGCTTACGGGACATGAGGCCGCAACGATACACCGTCTTCTTGAAGCCGGTTATGCCGAGGGCAGTTTCGACCTTGTTTTCAAGCACGATGAAGACGAACCGCTCAAGTGTGATGCACTCATAGTCGACGAGTGTTCCATGATTGATATTGTTCTGATGCGCTCGCTTCTTGCGGCGCTGCCCAATGAATGCCGCCTTGTGCTCGTTGGCGATGCCGATCAGCTTCCGAGCGTCGGCCCCGGAAACGTCTTTCTTGACATATTGCGAAGCAATATACTTCCCGTTGTACGATTGACGGAGATTTTCCGCCAGACTGCCGAGAGCCGTATTGTGCGCAACGCACATATGATAAATTCCGGCGAACACCCCGCTCTTGCGGAGAACAAGGGTGACTTTTTCTTCATGCGCCGTGTCAATCAGGATGCGGCTGCCGAGCTGATAAGCCAGCTTTGCGCTGTGCGTCTGCCTAAGAACATGGGGATAGCACCCGATGAAATACAGGTGCTGACACCGACCAGAAAAGGTCGTACGGGAGTGCAGAATCTCAACGCGATACTGCAAAATGTGCTCAACCCTGCCTCTGAGGAGAAAAAAGAGAAAAAATTCGGAGATTTTGTCTTCCGCGAGGGCGATAGGGTGATGCAAATCCGAAATAACTATGATATAATTTGGGTTACGGCATCACATATGAGCACGGGAACGGGCATTTTCAATGGCGACGTTGGTTATATACTTGCCATAGACCCCAATAAGGAAATGCTCACCGTTGATTTTGACGGACGTCTCGCGTCCTATGGATTTGATATGCTCGGAGAACTTGAGCATGCATGGGCGATGACAGTACATAAATCCCAGGGAAGCGAGTATCGCGCCGTTATACTCTGCCTTTGTGACGGGCCTCAGCAGCTTTTGCACAGAGGCGTGCTATACACCGCCGTTACAAGAGCGAGGGAACTGCTCATAACCGTCGGCGACGATGCTATTGTCGATCGAATGATAGATAATTACAGACAGACGAGGAGATACAGCGGTCTTCGTGCCCGCCTTGCGGAGGGTCTTTGACCGGAGCAATAAAGTGGGAGGAATGAACGATGAGTCCTTTTACGGCACTGCTTGATATCCTGTTTCCGCCGAGGTGCGTTTTCTGCAGGAAAATACTGCGCTCCGGATGCGAGAGGATTTGTCCGGACTGTCTTGATGATCTGCCGTATACCGGCTCCCACGCGGCACAAAAAGGCGACTTTTTCTCCGTCTGCGTTTCTCCGCTTTACTATGAGGACAAAGTGCGCGAGAGTTTGCTGCGCTACAAGTTCAAGGGCGCTGAAGGCTATGCCGGAACATATGGAAAGCTGCTGGCAGAGTGCATAAACTCCGAGCTTGCGGGTCAATATGATTTTATCTCGTGGGTTCCGCTCAGCCGCAAGCGCTTCAAAGAGCGCGGTTATGATCAGGCTATGCTGCTGGCTCTTGCTGCCGCGCTGGAGCTTGACGCGCTTGTTGTATCCACGCTTGAAAAGACGACGCACGTAGAAAAGCAGTCGCAAATGGGCTCCCCAGAAAAACGCAGAGCCAATATCTCCGGCGCTTACAGCATTACCGACAGAGAACTTATCGAAGGAAAAAGAATACTTCTCATAGACGATATAGTCACGAGCGGCTCCACTTTGAGCGAGTGCGCCCGCATGCTTCTCGGAGCAGGAGCTGCGGAAGTGCTCTGCGCCACGGTGGCGAGAAGTCGCGAATGAAACCCGAAAAAAGGGTCAATAATGATTTTTGAGGTGAAATAAATGGGCATACTTGAAAGAATGGTCATATTTGAGCGTGATATAGCTATAGATCTCGGAACTTCCAGCACGCGTCTTTATGTACGCGGAAAGGGCGTTGCCATGCGCGAACCTACCGTTGTCGCTGTGGACAAGATCAGCGGCAAAATGTTGAAAGTCGGCGATGAGGCACAGAAAATGCTTGGACGCACTCCTGCAAACATCGTTGCGATACATCCCATTTCTGCCGGTGTTATCTCCGACTACGATATGACCACGATCATGCTCCATGAGCTTATTTCCCGTGTGACGAGCTTCAGCTTTTTCAAGCCCTGCGTTATCGTGACTGTTCCCAGTTCCATCTCCGGAGTTGAGGAGCGAGCCATTATTGATGCGACAATTGAAGCCGGTGCACGCAAGGTCTATCTGCTCGAAACCGCTGTTGCAACCGCCTGCGGTGCAGGAATTGATATTTCCAAACCGGACGGACATATGGTCATTGATATCGGCGGCGGAACTACGGAGATCGCCGTTGTTTCCCTCGGCGGTGTTGTTGAGTGTGAATCCATCAAAACTGCGGGCGATGCTTTTGACGAGGCCATCGTGAAATACATAAGGCGTAAGCACAACGTCCTTATTGGTATGCGTACGGCCGAGGAACTCAAGATCAACATCGGCTGCGCCTATCCCCGTAAGGAAGTCACCGCCCAGGAAGTCAAGGGGCGCTGTCTCCTGACCGGTCTTCCCAAGACTGTGACCGTCACTTCTTATGATATGATCGAGGCTCTTGAAGAACCCATTACGACCATTCTTGAAACCATTCATATGGTGCTTGAGCGCACTCCTCCCGAGCTCGTCGGAGATATCTCCGTAAACGGTATCGTCATGAGCGGCGGCGGAAGCCTTGTATGGGGGTTGGACAAGCTTGTTACCAGCCGTACCGGTATTGAAACTGTAGTTGTCGACGATCCTCTCGCCTGCGCTGCTTATGGCGCCGGCAAAATGCTGCGTGAGCTGCCCCGTATGCAGGAGGGCATGATAAACCTTGCCAGAAGAAAACAGATGAAATAACTGGGTTGAATAGACAATGTGTATTTTTATTTCGTAGGGCGCGACGACCTCGGCGCGCCGTATAAGAGAAAATCGCCATCGGAATCGATGGCGATTTTTTTCATCTTGTGTGATATTGAGTCAAAATATTATTTACGGAATTCATGGTAATTTCGTCAAGACATATGCAGCTGCTGTCAGTTGTGTTAATAAAGGTACCGCAGTCGGAGTGGTAAATATACTGAGTATCACCAACAGTCAAGCTGTAATCACAGGCGCAGGCAGGACTCGTTTCGTATCTCTTACCACAGTTGATAGCGTCATAGATATACTGCGCGTCTGCTTCGGAAAGCTGTATGTTGCCATTGGTACTTGACATATGAATTTCCGGTGCCTTGGGCATTTTGCTTTCATGGTCCAGCCCAAAGATGCTCCAAAATTCAATGTTCTCGGTGTCACCAATGAAATATCCGCTGTAGGAGCCGAAAACGATGGTATCGCAGCCGTCAGTACCCTTGAACATGGTGACCATTTCGTTGCCCATGCGGACGGTGGGTTTAGCACCGTAACCGCAGGCTCCCACATAGCCGAACTGGGCGTTTTTGAGTATCTCGCCGAGACGCTTCAGCTCGGCCTCGTCGGCATATAGAGGCTCATTGAGCCAGCTGCACTCGAGCTTGGCTTCGGTTATGGGAGCCATTATCATACCCGGGTCGCCGAAGCGATAGTCGCATTTTTCCACTGCAAGATCGAGGACACTCTGCGGAATTCCGCGGTTTTCGTTGTAAAATATGCTTTCGCCGTTATGGTACAATGTTGCTGCAAAACCAAAACCGGGGATTATCTCGGTGAGCTCTTCGGTGAGTATGCTATCGGCCTGTTCATTGCTGAGGGGGATGCGCTCGCTTATCTCGCCCCATTTTTCGGAGATGAGGTAGACCTCCAGATAGGGACCTTCTGGACGAGCTAGAGAAATTCCGCGACTGAGGGCGTCGAAAATATATGCGCGCTGTCCGTTGACATAGCGGCTGTAAATATTGGTGAGGCTTTTTTCAGCGCTTACCGGCTCTATGAGAATAAGCTGGCTGTCAGGCTGATAATGAATCCGGCTGTTTCTCAAAAGGTAAACATCGTAGGGGAAACCCTCTCCTGCAAGGGCGAGTTCGACGGATTCCGATTGATCTTCGGTATAGAGAACCTGAACGGATCCTTCATTTGCAATCGATATCTCGGCGGAATACATCGCATGCACAATTGGGGGCGACTGAAACTGGTAGAGGCAGGCGATATAGGCGTATTGTCCGTCAAGGCTCGTGCGGGAAATGAATTTGCTTCCCTTGAGAAGATCTCCGTATTCGGACATGATGCTTTCAAACTCGCTTTCATCCATGTCCTCAAACTCACTGCCCGCTCCAAGCTCCAAATAATAAGCAAGGTCGCCAAGACTGCCTTCGGTACCCTCGTAAGGTTCGTCATGGGAGAATTCCTCCACGCCCTCCGGAGGAATGGGTTCGGCAGGGGTGCTCAAAGGCGCCTCGCCCATAAAGCCGGGGGTTGGAGAGGGCGGTGGAGCATCGGGACTGCTGCGCTCGGCAGGTACGGTGCACATCGTGAAGCACATAATTGCTGCGAGCACAAGCGCGATAAGTGCGGCGGTGCGGAAGGTGCGTCCCTTTGCAAGGGCGGTAATGCGCTCTTTTAGAAGCTTTTTGCTGCCGCTCATGGTGGAAAGACAGACAAAGCGTCCTGTGCTTCCTCTCGGAATTCTGGAGGCGAGAGTTATAAGTGCCATACCGTAGCTCTGCTTTTCCTCCTCGTCCATACCGCGTGTGGCGGCGGCGTCGCAGGCGGTCTCAGTGTCCGCGTGGAACATATCCGAGCAAATCCACACGAGCGGATGGAACCAAAACAGAGCAAGCAAAGCTCCACGAAGAACGCCCCAGATATGGTCGAGACGCTTATAATGGGTCATTTCGTGATGAATGGTCATCTCGAAAACTTCGTCGGAGCTGAGTGTCTGGGCGTTAATAATTATTCTCGGTTTGAAAACTCCGATAAGGCAGGGACTGGGCAGCGCACGAAGCAGATATACGGGAAGACCGAAACCGTTACCCAGACTTTCGCTGTGCCGTTTTACTGTTTTGTAAAAGCGGGCATTCTGCCAGATAATGACACCGGCGGTAACAGCGGCGCCGACGAGCCATATAAGAGTAAGAACGGAAGAAATGCTGAGGAAACTGTCGGCAATGGGTTCGACACTTGGTGCAGTCATTTCCGGAGCGGTATTCATTCCTATACCACTGCCGAGCCATTCGGGAGCAGAAATATCCAGCGGCTGGGTGACTGTGCTGCTGATGCTCGCGGACACAGTCTGCGCAGGGGCCATAATGCTTAGAGAGCTTTTCAGCTCAAAGGGAAGCAGAAGTCTTATCGTGGGAATTGCCCACAGCGCGCAGCGTAAACGTGGAGATACATAGCGTTTGAGCAGCGGACGAAGCACCATCAGCGCGAGCATAAGGGCGGTGGCCTGAATGAGAACGGTGACAATGTTCATCATTTGCCTCCCTTCAATATCGCGATAAGCTCCTCCCGTTCCTCTTCACTAAGGGGTGCGGCGTTAACAGCGCACTGTATCATAAGCAGCTTTTCTCCGCCGTAAACGCGTCCGAGAATGTCCTCGGTCTCGCGCTGAACAGCCTCGTCGCGGTCAAGCAGAGCGGAGTAGCGAATGGGGCGGCCTTCGTGAAGCTTTACGGCGCCTTTCGCATCCATGCGCTTGAGGAAGGAAATGACGGAGTGAACGCTCCAGTCTGCTTCGTTGACATCTTCCATTATCTCGCGGACGCTCATGGGTGCGCTGCCGTGCCAGAGACTTTGCATTATTCGCCATTCGGCGTCCGAAAGCGTACAAACATTTTTCTTCATTTGTTTCACCTCGAAAACAGGGGATTAGAGATAGAATTAAGCAATTGCCTAATTCGAAAATAGCACATCTTACTTCCCTTGTCAACAATAAATTTAGACAATTGCCTAATTTACTGACGGATTAAAGCGCTGCCCCAATTTGGGCAGCGCTTTTTGACAAGTTTATTTTGCTTTTGCCGCGATACGGTTCTGACGGCGATTTTTGACTTCTTCGCTCTTGGGCTGGATGTCGCCGGCTTTGGTGAGCGCGATCTTGGTCATCATAGGTCCGAATAGTTCGTAAACAAGAACACCGAGGAGGATGATGTTGCGAACAATAAGTCCGTCCTGGCCGAGATATGTAGCGGCGGTAAGACTCATTCCGAGAGCGACGCCTGCCTGGGGGAAGAGCGTGATGCCGAGGTATTTGTTTACCATGCTGTCGCAGCCCATGGCGCGGGAAGCAAGTCCGGCGCCGAAATATTTGCCGAGGCAGCGTGTAATGATATAGACAACGCCTATCACGACCATCAGATAATTGGAGAAAACGTTGAGCTGCAGCTCTGCACCGCTGAGCACGAAAAAGAGCGTGAAAAGCGGAGCGGTCCAGCGGTCGGACTTTTCCATAAGCTCATCGGCAAGCGGACAGGTGTTGCAGAAAATTGTTCCGAGCATCATACATACGAGCAGCGTGGAAAAACCGATGGTGACGGAGCCTATCTCAAACTTCAGAGTGGAAAGAGCAACGGTGAGAATTACGAAGCCGATGATAAGGGTCATACGGTTGCGGTTTGAATGGAAAAGCTTTTCGATGGAGTTGAGGATATATCCCATAATGGCACCGAGAGCGAGAGAAGCAACGATCTCGATGAGAGGTTCGACGATGATGGATATAATGTCTGCGGCGCCCATGAGGAGTGCGCGTGCAATACCGAAAGCTACGGCGAAGCAGACAAGACCAACGGCGTCGTCAAGCGCAACAACGGGGAGAAGAATATCCGTAACAGGACCTTTTGCCTTATACTGACGAACTACCATCAGCGTGGCGGCGGGGGCGGTAGCGCTGGCAATCGCACCAAGAGTGATGGCAGCAGGGAGGGAGAGCGTCTCGGGGAAAGCAAAGTGGAGTCCGATCATTGCCGCCTCGACCAAAATCACAGCACAGATTCCTTCGCATATTGCGATAACAACTGCCTGTTTGCCGGTGTTTTTCAGCTTGGTAAGGGTGAATTCGTTGCCGATCGCAAAGGCAATAAAGCCGAGGGAAAGATTGCTTATCATGTTGAGGGAGTGGATGGACTCATAGCTTGTGAAGCCAAGACCTTCAATGCCAAGTCTGCCGAGGCAGAAGGGACCGACAAGTATGCCGGCAATAAGATATGCGGTAACATCGGGGAGCTTGAGAACATTGATGACTCGTGTCATCAGAAGTCCAACGATCAGCGCGACCGCGATAGAAAACAAAAATGTCATATATAAATTCCTTCTTAATTATTTCTATTTTTACCTGATAGAATATACATCATTTTGTCAAAGCTTACAAGCTAAAAAATGACGGAATTTCAATGATTTAGAGCAGGTTTTGGCTCTAATTTGCACATAGGATTTGCACCGGGAAGACTGTTGTGTTATTATAGGAAAAAAGCGAATTAAGGCGGTGGATAAATCACATGACCTATAACGATTTTCTTAAGGCCGGAGATGAACAGATAAGGATAATGCTTTTCGACAGCCTGTCTGCGGCTCCCGAGATAAGAAGAAAGCAGCTCATCGAGGCTGTTATCAAAAAAATCGATTTCAATACCTCACAGCTGGCGGATAATTCGCCCGGAAGCGAACTTGTATCGGCAAAGAGCCGCATTGGCATGATACTCTCCGCGGCAATGAACTCCAGGTATATCATCGAAGATGAACTGGGTTATATGAGCCTGAACTCAAGCGAGATAAAGTATATCTCAAAGTTTCAGTGCCGTGATTTTATCGTTGCTGCTCTTGAGGGAGGAAAAAGCTATACAAAGCAGGAACTTTTCCGTATGGCGGAGGAGCACTTCTGCGACTGTGAGCTGAGCAGCGAAGAAAAAGATCTTCAGCTTCGCAGCGTACTCGGTCAGGTCATTGCCCGTCTGGAGGATGAGGGACACATCTGCCGCTGTTCCGATAAAATCAGCCTTGCCCACGATCTGCGCTATCCCAGTACCGAGCTCGGATGTTATCTCCGCGAAGCTGCCATGGGCGGCAGTGTGGAGAAGTATTTCCTCAAGGCTGTTCATACGATGGGCGGTGAGTGGTTTGAACTTTACGCCGTTGAACTGCTGGAGATGTATTTTAAAAAGTGCGGAAAGAGCATAATTTCCGCATCTGTTTCCGGCGGCAGCAACGACGGAGGCATCGACGGCGTTATCAACACCAAAGACTGGCTCGGATACCGCGAGCTTATTCTTATGCAGATGAAAAACCGCAATGCCATTGTCACGCCGAAGGACGTACGTGAGTTTTACGGCGCTGTATGTGCCGAACAGGGGTCGAGAGGACTCTATGTAACGATCTCCTCCTTCCACCCAGAGGCACAGAAGCTCATTGACAAGGTCGATAATCTCATCGGTATTGACGGCCACCGTATTTTCCTCATAGCTAAAAAGTGCCGCTACGGTCTCAAATTTGAGAGCGGCAAGCTCAAAATCGACGAGGAGCTTTTCCTCAAACCGATCGCAACGGAGGAGTGAGACGATGAACATTAAGCTCTTTGTTCAGGCCATAGTGAAATTCCTGCTCGGAGTTTTTATGGTTGGACTGCTGGTGTTTCTGCCCGGAGGTCTCGATTATCAAAACGGCTGGCTTTTCATGCTGATATTGTTTGTGCCCATGTTCTTTGCTGGCATAGTTATGATGCTAAAGTCCCCGGAGCTATTGAGAAAGCGTCTTTCGGTAAAAGAGAAACAGGGCGAACAGCAGACGGTCGTAAAGCTCAGCGGGGCGATGTTTCTTGTCGGGTTTATTCTTGCGGGACTGGATCACCGCTTTGGCTGGCTACCACTGCCGAGATGGTTGAGCCTTGCCGCGGCTGTCGTGTTCCTGCTTGCCTATGTGCTTTATGCCGAAGTGCTGAGAGAAAATGCCTACCTCTCCCGTACGGTTGAAGTGCAGGAAGGGCAGAAGGTGATAGATACAGGCCTTTACGGTATCGTACGTCACCCGATGTATATGGCCACACTTCTGCTTTTCCTCTCTATGCCCATTGTGCTTGGCTCGGTGATCTCATTTGTCGTGTTTCTGGCTTATCCTGCGATAATCGTAAAGCGCATCCGTAATGAGGAGGAAGTTCTCGAATCCGGACTTGAAGGCTATAAGGAATACAAATCCAAGGTAAAATACAGACTTATCCCCTTTATATGGTGAAAAAATTCCGATTCGAAAGAATCGGGATTTTTGTATATTTACTTGAACCGTCTGAGTCGGAGTGCGTTGGAGACAACGGTAACGCTGCTGAGCGCCATTGCCGCACCCGCGAACATGGGCGGAAGCAGGGGACCGCCAAGGGCATAGAACACACCGGCGGCAAAGGGAATGCCGCAGCAGTTATAGAAAGATGCACAGATGAGATTCTGCTTGATGTTGCGGATTACGGCCTTGCTGAGTCTGACTGCGTCCACAAGTCCGCTGAGCTCGCCGTTCATCAGAACAACATCGGCCGATTCTATGGCGACGTCTGTACCGGTACCGATAGCAATACCGACATCTGCGGCAGCGAGTGCGGGAGCGTCGTTGATGCCGTCTCCCACCATTACGACCTTGGCGCCTTCGCAGCGGAGCGCTTCAACCTGGGCTGCCTTGTCTCCGGGGAGGACATTGGCTCGATATTCGCTTATTCCGGCTTCGCAACAAATCGATTTAGCCGAGCCTTCGTTATCTCCGGTTAACATAACACTAGAGATTCCGAGCGCGTTGAGTGCGCTGACAGCGGAAGCGGAGTCAGGTTTTATAGTGTCTTTTGCGGAAATAACGCCGGCATAGCGTCCGTCGATGACGGTGTAAATGAGCGTAGAATCTGCTCTGCCGTCTTTGCCGCTGATTTCAATTCCGTAAGCTTCCATGAGTGCTTTATTACCGGCAAGAACGGTTTTTCCCTCAAGTGAGGTAGAGATTCCCTTTCCGGGAATAACATTTGATTCACAGGCGTTCAGAAGCTCAAGTCCGCGTTCTTCTGCTTTTTGGATTATCGCAGAAGCAATAGGATGGATGCTGCCTTTTTCTGCGGATGCGGTGTAACGCAGCAGTTCCTCCTCGGAAAAACCATCTGCCGGAGAAACTTCTACAACGCTGAGCTTGCCTTCGGTAACGGTTCCGGTCTTGTCCAAAACGGCGGTGGCAACTCGGCTGAGTTCCTGCAGAGCTTCGCCGCTTTTGTAGAGAATTTTCAGCTCGGCGCCGCGTCCCGTTCCGGCCATGATGGCGGTGGGCGTTGCAAGTCCAAGGGAACATGGGCAGGCAATGACGAGCACAGAGACAAAGATGTTCAGCACAAACTCAAAATCTTTGCCGACAAGCGCCCAGATTACAGAAGCGACGATGGCTATACCGATGACGGCGGGAACGAAAAAGCCGGCAACGGTGTCAGCGAGCTTCGCGATGGGTGCCTTGCGGCTTTGCGCATCTTCGACCATTCGGATAATTTGTGAAAGGGCAGTGTCCGCGCCTGTTCTTGTGGCGGTAAAAACTATTTTACCGTCGAGATTTATGCTTGCGCCCGTTACCTCGTCGCCGGGTGCAACAGCCACGGGCTCGCTCTCGCCGGTAAGCATGCTCAGGTCAACGCTGCTTTCGCCGGAGCTTATCAGACCGTCGCAGGGGAAACGCTCGCCGGGGAGTACGGTAACGACATCGCCGGGAACGAGCTCGAACGCGGATATCTCGATGGTTTCACCGTTGCGGGTAACTCTCGCCGTTTCGGGCGCAAGCTCGGTAAGTCTGGCGATGGCTTCGCCTGTGCGCTTTTTGCTGCGCGCTTCGAGAGCCTTTCCGAGCATGACGAAGGCCACGACGATGGCGGCGGACTCAAAGCAGATGCTGTGGATATACTCGGGACTGCCCGTAAAAACCCGAACGGTCACATAAATACTGAAAAGGAAGGCGGCGCTTGTGCCGACAGCAACAAGGGAGTCCATATTCGGATGGAGCCTGAACAGAGAGGGAAAGCCGCTGGTAAAAAAGCTGCGTCCGCAAATCAGTATGGGTATAGTGAGCGCGAGCTGCAGAAGTGCATGGATGTGGGGAGACTGGTCCATGTCCAGAAATGGGGGCAGGGGAGCACCCATCATGTGGAACATTGAAACATAGAGCAGGGGAACTGCAAAGCAAATGGCGATGATCGCATTTCGCATCTGAGCGCGCAGCGCTTTGTCGGCTGCCTCGCGTTCTTCTTTTTTTGCTTTGAGGGCAGCTGCGTCCGCTGCGGACTGCTCCAGACATCCGTAGCCAAGCTTTTCAACAAGCGCGACTATGCCGTCGCAATTCAGCTGCGTTTCGTCATATTTTACGAGCATTTTTTCGGTGCTGAGGTTAACGGATATATATTCCACTGCGTCTTGTTTGCCGAGATATCGCTCAATGGCTGAGGAGCAGGCCGCGCAGTGCATTCCTGTTATTTTGAAATTATTTTCGGTCAAGCTTACATCTCCTTTCTGGTGGCCGTAAGCCACTGCTAACTCATATTTTGATTTTACACCTAATACATAAATTTTTCAAGAGGCTGGGGGAAAAATCAAGGCCACGCATCTAACTTATTTCCCGTCATTTCCGAGCTATAAAAATGAAATATCAACAGCGAGCTGTGACAAGTTTTCCATAAGGCAGATATTATAATTTATGTAAACTTGTTTTCGGGAGGCAATAAAGTGAAACTCAAACCACAGATACTGGAATTGCGACGCCAGTTTGTAAGCGGTACTTTACCGGAGCGGCGTCCGCAACTGGCTATGACGCTCGGCTGGATACTAAACTTTTCACTTGGATTTATTCTTGGGGCGGTGCCGGTATTTGGCGGCCCGGGTCCGTTTGGGGTCTCGGCAGCTGCACAGGCCGGGGCGCAGCTGTCCGGATTTTTCTGCACCCTTGGAGCTTCGTTCGGATACTTGCTTGCATTCGGATTCGCAGAAGGGATCAAACAGGTGGCGGCGGTGTTTCTTGTGTTCACATCCGTGTATGTTTTTCAGGATCTCAAAGTATATAAAAAACTCTGGTTCATGCCATGCATAGCGGCTGTGTTCACGCTTATAGCAGGCATACTTGGGAGTCTCAATCTTAAACCGGGAATTGGAGATATTACTGCGTTGGCAGCAAAAACCGTAATGTCGGCAGGTGGGGTATATTTCTTCCGGGAAGCTTTGACGGTGGCTGAGCGGGATACCGAGTCGGCGGAGATTCGCCACGGTGTCGCAGTTGTTATTCTGCTCTCGTGTATGCTTATGAGTCTCAACCGGGTGGAAATTATGGGACTCATATCAATTGGCCGTGTTGCATCGCTATTGCTGGTTATGATTTCCGCATTCAAGGGAGGCACTTTGTCCGGAGCCGCGGCCGGAACAGCGCTCGGGATAGCTATGGATATTTCCTCCGGAGACCAAAGCGGAGTTGCTTTTGTGTATGCTTTTGCCGGTCTTGTTTCCGGCCTTTTTTCGCGCCACGGAAGGCTGCCCTTTGTGCTCAGTTATATACTCGCCTCAGCTGTTTCGGCTATTGGAGCGATAAAATCAGGCGACAATTTGAGTGTGTTTTATGAAGTGTTTGCGTCGAGCGTGCTATTTATGCTTTTGCCCGGCGGCGTACAAAATCTTATCGGTTCGTTTTTAAGACCGCAGCAGCTTTCTGCCGGAGAATCGGGACTGAGAAAATATGCAGCGCGTCGTGTCGAGAAAATGGCTCTTGCTCTCAAAGATTTGTTTTATACTGTCGATTCCTCGCTTGCGGAGGATAAAAACGACGAAGATATTTCCAAAATTTTTGACAGAGCAGCGGACTCGGTGTGCAGTCACTGCAAAAGGAAAAATGATTGCTGGAACAATAATTATATGGACACTCTTGCGGCCTTTAATGATGTTACTCCGGCAATAAAAAGCCGCGGTTTGCTTTTGAAAAGCGATATCCCCACTCATTTTACCGAAAAATGCAGCCGCAGTGATGAGCTAGTGGGTGCGATCAACGGAGAACTCAGAGGACAGATGTACCGCAGACAGTTCAGCGCGCGTCTGCAGGAAAACCGAAGTGCTGCATACAGTCAATATTACGATCTGTCTGAACTTCTTCAGGACGTTTCAGAGGAACTGATTAATTCCTACGGTCCGGACGTTCTTAGCCAGCGCAGACTTCTTAGATTCCTTGGAAGCATCGACGTTGAGGCGGATGTTTCTGTTTTCAGAGACAAAAGCGGAAGGCTTCATATTGTTATTGAGAGCACGAAGCTGAGTCTGCTGCTACATGAACGCGGCTATCTGGATAGACTTTCGGCGGCTGTTGGCGTTCGGCTGTGCAGACCGGCCGCTGAGGATAGACCGGGCGAGGGGAGGATAGTGCTTTTGGAGGCCGAACCGCTCAGCGCGAGCGTTGGTATAGCATCAATGAAGAAAAAAGGCGAGACTGTATCCGGAGACAGGGGGACATATTTCAAAACAGATCAGGGAAAACTCTGCATCATTCTTTCCGACGGCATGGGCAGCGGAGAAAGTGCAGCAAAAGAATCAGTTGCAGCGGTAAGAATACTTGAGCGATTTCTGCGTGCAGGCGTTGAGCCGGCGGTTGCCATGAAAATGCTCAATTCAATGATGCTTTTGAAAAACGGAGACGATTGGGGATTCGCGACGGTTGATCTTATGTGTATTGATCTTTTCACCGGCGAAACGCTTTTTTACAAATACGGCGCTGCTCCGAGCTATGTCAGAATGGGACGAACTGTACGAAGGGTGAGAAGTGAAAATCTCGCAGCCGGACTAACAGTGGGGGAAGATGACGGAATGCCTGACATTGTCAAAATGCGCCTCAAGCCGGGCTCTCTTGCGCTTGTTGCGAGCGACGGAGTGATAGCTGAGACCAATGACGCATGGATGCGCGAGCTTTTGACGCAGTTTGAGGGTGGTGACGCAAAACTGCTTGCCAGACAGGCGCTTCAGACGGCATACAGCCGCTATGGAGCGGGCGATGATATGACGGTGCTTGCTGTGCGCTTGGAGAAACGAGGCTGAGGTCGGGAAAGGTGAATATTTTTACGAGGATGAGAAGAACAAAACTATATGGAAAGGCTGTGAATAATAGGTTGCCCAAACGGTTAAACTGGGAACAAATAGAAAGCATTCCCAGACAGGAGGGCAGAAGAGTGGTCAAAGGAACAAGTAAAAGGGTGGTAGTGGTCAAGTCGCCTGACCCCAAGTTTTTTGAACAGGCGATTTTTATTTTGCGCGAGGACATAAGAGCCAGACTTGGAAGCGACTCTTCTGATGTGCTCCGCGAAGCTCAGCGTGTGGCAGATAATTATGTCAAGAATTATGTGTCCGAGCCTAAGAATTTTCTGTCCCGCATGCCCCACAGTTTTTTCGCGGCACTGGGTGCGGCGGGCGGCATACTGGTATCACTTATACTGTTTTATTTTCTTTAATGGCGAGCGTGCAGCAAAGCGATTTTTATTGCTTTGCTGCGCTTATTTTTTAAAGATTGTGGTTGTTTTTACAATCTTGAGGTGTTAGAATATATTAGTTATAATATGCAAATAAGTGAGGGTATAAATATGAGCAGCATTACTGATATAAATCTTGCCCCCAGCGGCGAAAAGAAGATCAAATGGGTAGAGAAAAATATGCCCATTCTCCGCGCTATCGCAGAAGAATTCGAAAAGACCAAGCCTTTTGCCGGACTGAAGTGCACTCTTTCCGTTCACCTTGAGGCCAAGACCGCTTATCTTTGCCGCGTTATGGCTATGGGCGGCGCCCAGATGCGCGTTACCGGTTCCAATCCGCTCTCCACTCAGGACGATGTCTGCGCGGCTCTCGTTGCCGGCGGTCTTGAGGTTTTTGCACATCACGGTGTTACCATGGAGCAGTATGAGGCGGATATCCGTGCAGCTCTTGAGTGGGGACCCAACATCATCATTGATGACGGCGGCGATCTTGTCCACATGATGCACACCGAGTTCCCCCACCTCATTCCCGATGTTATCGGCGGCTGCGAGGAAACAACTACCGGTATACTCCGTCTGAAGGCTATGGCCAAAGCCGGCACTTTGAAGTTCCCAATGGTCATGGTCAATGAGGCTGACTGCAAGCATCTTTTCGATAACCGCTATGGCACCGGCCAGTCTGTCTGGGACGGTATCAACCGTACCACCAACCTCATCGTTGCAGGTAAGGAAGTCGTTGTTGCCGGCTACGGCTGGTGCGGCAAGGGTGTTGCCATGCGCGCCAAGGGACTTGGCGCCCGTGTTATCGTCACAGAGGTCGACCCCGTCAAGGCCATCGAGGCATACATGGATGGATTTGAGGTC
>JAZOBQ010000027.1:0-8358 GCA_045596005.1 Oscillospiraceae bacterium | reverse complement strand
TGCAGAATTCTCTGGAAAACGGCTATCTGGTGGGTTCCCGAGGCTCAGTGGGATCCTCCATCGTTGCCTACATGTCCGGCATTACGGAGGTAAACTCCCTGCCCGCCCACTACCGCTGTGAAAAATGCAGATATTCCGACTTTGAAAGCGGAAAAGGCTGGGGCTGCGGAGCGGATATGCCCGACGCTACCTGCCCGGTCTGCGGAGCGCCTTTGATGAAGGACGGCTTCGACATCCCCTTTGAGACCTTCCTTGGCTTCCCCGGAAACGAAAAAACCCCCGATATCGACCTTAACTTCTCCGGCGAGTATCAGGCCAAGGCCCATAAATACACCGAAGAGCTTTTCGGCTCGGACCATGTTTTCCGCGCCGGCACCATTGGCACTCTGGCGGAAAAAACTGCCTACGGCTATGTGCTGAAATATCTGGAGGAGCGCAACCTCAAGGTGACCAAGGCCGAGGAGACCCGTTTGGCTTTGGGCTGCGTGGGCGTAAAGCGCACCACGGGCCAGCACCCCGGCGGACTGGTGGTCATCCCTCAGGACATGGATGTTACCGACTTCTGCCCGGTGCAGCATCCCGCCGATGACCCCACCAGCGATATTATCACCACCCATTTTGAATACCACTGCATGGAGGATAATCTGCTCAAGCTGGACGAGCTGGGCCATGATGACCCCACCATGATACGCATGCTGGAGGATATGACCGGCGTGGATGCCAAGCGCATACCTCTGGACGACCCGGACACCATGGAGATATTCCGCTCTCCCGCGCCTCTGGGTCTGCCGGACGATGACCCGGTCATCGGCAAGACCGGCAGCATCGGCATCCCCGAATTCGGCACCGGCTTTACCCGCCAGATGCTGGTGGACACCCAGCCCGAGGGCTTTGACATTCTGGTGCGCCTTTCCGGATTCTCCCACGGCACCGATGTGTGGCTGGGCAATGCCAAGGACCTTATAACCTCAGGCACCGCCTCCGTTAAGGAGACCGTTGGCTGCCGAGACGACATCATGCTCTACCTCATCGAAAAGGGCATGGAGCCCAAGATGGCCTTCAAGATCATGGAGGCCGTGCGTAAGGGCAAGGTCAAAAAAGGCGGATTTTCCGAAGGCTGGAGGGAGAAAATGGAGGAGCTCGGCGTGCCCGAATGGTACATCGAATCCCTCGCCAAGATAGCCTACCTTTTCCCCAAGGCTCACGCCGTCGCCTACGTCATGATGGCCTTCCGCATCGCCTATTTCAAGGTGCACTACCCACAGGCCTTCTACGCGGCGTATTTCTACCGCCGCAGCCAGAAGAACACCTTCGACGCGGAGAGCATGACCCAGGGCCTAGACACCGTGAAAAAGAAGATGAAGGAGATCAAGGACAACCCCAAACCCACAGCCAACGAGGAAGACCTCTATACCACGCTCGAGGCGGTGTATGAGTTTTATATGCGCGGGCTGAGCTTTGCGCCCATAGACCTCTATGAGTCCGACGCGACCAAGTTCCTGCTCGTCGGCGACAAACAGCTGCGCGCGCCCTTCGTGTCCATCTCCGGCCTCGGCGAGACCGCGGCGCGTGACCTCGCCGCCTGCACGAAAAAGGGCATCAGCTTCGTCTCCGTCGAGGACGTTTCCGCCGCCTGCCCCAAGGTCAGCCAGACCCATATCGAGATTCTCCGCAATCTCGGCGCCCTCGGCGACATGCCCGAGACCAGCCAGATGAGCCTGTTTTAAGTAAATAGCGCAAAAAACTGCCGCAGGGACCCCTGCGGCGGTTTTATTAATATATTACGGCTGTAGTTGGGTTTGCAGTTCCGGACTTATCCACGAAATGTAGTTTCCGTACTTAAAATCTCCTCCCATATACAGAACACATTCTCCGTTGTGCTCAACACTGATTGCACACTGAGTTATTTCGTTGTTGCATATGAAATGTGCTTCAAGCTCACGATACAGTGATTGCAAATCCGGGAACGAAGGGGTGTTTGCATCAACAGTTAGTTCCAGTTTGCAACCATCGATTTGTCGGGCGCTTGAGAAGGTCATAGTTTTGGTTTCGAAAGGACTGGCCATTAAAATCAACTCAACGACCTCTGATGATGTCCGTGTATTGTATGTTTCTGCGGCAGAAATATTTTGAATGATGTCAGGCATTTCAGATACTCCCGGACTATACAAATCATAAATCAGCTTGCCATTGGTATCATATATGCTTATCGAAACGTCTTCGACGTTTCCAATGATATTATCTCCGTGGACAGCCTCGTATATTGCCTGTATGGCTTTAACGTCGTCCAAGGTGCAGTATCCGCTTCCGTGTGAATTGAGCTTCACAGTAAGGAGCTTATTTTCTACCTCGGCGTATGAGTATTCTATTTTTCTTGTGTCAAGATAGCTCAGAATATCACGCTTGGTTTCTTTTTCGTCGGATGCGGCTATCGTGCTTGTAAGAATGAATGCGAGAATCGAGCAGCACATGATCACAAGAATTATCATCAGAGAAAAACGCCTTATGTTATGTACCTTTTTAAGCATATTATAACCTCCTTCTCAAAAGTAAACTTTTGTTATGGACCTGATGCAGTAAACTGGGTAGGACCACCAGATGTTGAATATGGAGAATCATATGTCGGATTGAAGATGTTATTTATCCACGCAGAACTACTGGTTTTTATCTTTACGGTTGAGAAAGTGAATGGCCCCATTTCTATGCCGTCTTTATGGACTTCTGCATTCGCTTGAACCCCACTATCTACTTTGGTTAAGGTGGAACCGCCCCTGTCAACATTACCTATGTACGCATGCCACTTGCCGTCGCTTGCGTTATATTCTACTTTGTAAAATATTTGCGCCCCTTTTATATGAGTACCAATTGGGATATAAGAGTATACTCCATTCTGAAAATGCTCGAAATATGTTATAAACGAGGTGTATCCCTGACAATATGCAGCTCCAACTTGAACCCACGCACCATTATCATCTTTATTAGTTGAAACAAATGCAAATTCTTCACTGTCTTCTATATCGGGAAGGGTGTATGGTACAGTAATATATGCACTGATACCTTTATATGAGTCTGAGCTTATTGTCACTCCTGCATATTTATTGACACTGTTTGCATTGGACAGTTTGCTGGTTTCTGAATAATCACTTTCTACAGTGTTGGCGGTTGATGCTATCGCAGAAAATGGGCAGCAGAATAAGCATACTATTATCAATAGCACAACAACTGATAATTTTTTTTGATTCATATTTACCTCCTAGATTTCTATGAATGTTGTGCAACGCTTAAGTAAAATGAAAGCTTAGATCAGTTTTATTCATTTGCTACAACTAACACGTTCCTACAACTTCTGCTGTGGTGAAAGCTACACCGTCGATGGTGCCTGTTGCCACGAGGCGGTATTCAAGTCCGTCCTTGACGGCGGCGCTTCCGCTGACTCTGACATAGTCCGTTCCGCTGCCACTCCACGAAGCAATAACAGACCAACCGCGATATAGGGTGAGGGTAACGTTAATGTCTTTCCCGGCTTCGCGTACAGCAACACTGCAGTTTGCTGTTGTGCCGGAGAAGCTAAGTTGAGGGAAATAGGTTTTTACTCTGGGTTCTGCCGCAAAGGTGGTCATGCTGAGAAGCAAAGCAAATATCAAAGTCAGCGCCAATACACGTTTACGCATAAAATCACCTCCTTCCGTTTTAGGCTTCTATAAATAAAAACCGTCGTCGGAGGTGATTTGTTAGTCGAATATTAAAACTTTTTTAGGTTTGTTTATTTTGTGTATTTTATGTCGTCAAATATGTGTATAACGTCAGTTTCGTCAAGCGCGTTTGCATTGATCATATAGATGAATCCGCTTTCGTTATCCATCCATAGCAGAGCAAGACTTCCGTCATCGGATTCAAACAGCTCGGCATCATAAGCGTTCAGCTCCAATTTTGTGCTGGTATGCACATCTGTCAGTTCTATCTGCATCAGACTATATTCCGTCATACGCTCACAGCTGAAAATAAAGCTGTCGCCATTCGCATTCCTATACACCATGGTCAGAGAGTCTTCATATCTGTCATCTATTACAAGCTCATAGTCCTCCGGCACCCATGTCAGCTCGCAATAGGGCAGGGGAGCGGACTCGCTCTCGCCGGAGTAGCGATAGATGATGCTGTTTTCGTACAGACTCCTTGCCCATGCGAGGAAGTCGGCGCGCGCCTCGCCGTTGACGCCGAGGAAGGCGCCGGAGCCGAGAATGACCGCGATGAATATGGCGGCGACATTTCGCATATAGCGCCCGATAGTGCTGCGGCGATGGGTGCGGCGGATGAGCTCGTCGCGTTTTTTGACATATTCGGCCGAAAACTCATGCTCGCACTCTGAGGGCATCGGAAGCTCGGCGAGCATGGCCTCGCGGTATTCCGCTGCGGCGGACTCAAGCGCGCGGTCGGTAATTATTATCTCGCTCATACTTCCACTCCCTCCTTTTCGAGTTCTTTCTGCAGCTTTTCTTTGGCTTTGTGCAGCTTCTGGCGCACGGCTCCGTCCGTGCTGTCCAGCATTTTTGCAATTTCCTTTGATGTGAAGCCGCAGTCGTATTTCAACATGATCAGCTCCCTTTGCTCACGGGGCAGACGGGACAAAGCCGCCGCCAGCGGCGATAAGCCGTGATGGTCGGGAGAAAAGCCGGGATCCGCAGCTTCGAAATAATCCTCGTAGCTGACGCTTGGGTGCGCCTTTTTCCTGTTATATATGTTGATGGCTTTCCTCTCAACTACTGTAACAATGTAGGCGCGGGTTTTGTTATCGTCCAATTCAGAAATTTTTGAAAAATTTTTTGCGATGGACAAAAATGCCTCCTGCAGCGCGTCCTCCGCGTCTTTTTCGTTGTTCAGGATGCTGTTCGCGATGCGAAACATGAGCTTTTCGTATCTGAGGATAAGCATGCCGAAGCGCAGCTTATGCCTTGCGCCCTCTATGAGCGCCACACACACGAGCAATTTTTGTCACCTCGCTTTGCCTGAAAATGGATTTTGTAAATATTATACACTTATGTCTGCTTTAACGCAATCTTATTGGATGAACTCTGCACGCGCCCAAACGAATTTCGACATTTTCGACCCTGCACGGTGTCTGAACGGTGTTTTTCGACAGAAATTGTCGAAATATAGTTGCGGCGTGCATGTTGCTGAAAGGCTTGCGCTGTGGTAAAATCTTACTGAAGCGGGAGGAGAGAACCGCGAAAGAGAAGTCATGGGGTGGATAGAAAATGGAGAAAGCGATAAGCGTCGTGGTGGCGGATTATTCGGAGGATTTCCGCATTTTGCTCGGCGAGGCGATAGACGAACAGAGCGATATGTATATCGCCGCTTCCACCGACGACGGACTTGAGGCGGCTCAGATAGTCGAGGAACTCATGCCCGATGTGCTCATAAGCGAGCTGCTGTTGAGTAAGCTGGAGGGACTTGCACTTTTGCGCAAGCTGGCCGGACGCGGCGCGCAGCCGAGCACCATACTCGTTTCCGGTTTTTACAACAACGATGTGGCGAAAATGGCGGGAGAGCTGGGTGTGAAGCGCTTTTTCCCGAAACCCTGTTCGCTGAAAGAGCTGATAGAGGCGATCCGCCAATGCGCCGCCAAAGGCGCGGATGATAAGCGGGAGCGGATACGGGAGCGGATACGGGAGCGTAAGCAGCTGAGACGCGCCGAGCTGGAAAGAGAGCTCGACGAAGCACTTTTCCACAGCGGAATAATGGCGCACCTGCGCGGCAGAGACTATCTCCGTGCAGCTATACTCGCCGCAGCGGAAAACCGTGAGCTTCTGCATGGTGTTACCAAGGTGCTTTATCCCGAACTCGCGGAGCATTTTGGCACGAGTGCAGTCAGCTTTGAAAGATGCATGAGAAAAGCCATAGAGCGAGCATGGCGCGACGGAAATGCGGAAAAGCGCCTTGAATATTTCGGGGAGGAATACCGCGAAGCGCTCAGAGAGAAACCGGGCACGGTGACATATATGAAGCTCGTGCTTGAACGGCTGGACAAAAACGCCTGCATCGGCAGATAATATCGGATAAAATCACCTGCATCCCAGAGCTCAGGGAGCAGGTGATTTTTTGCGCAGTATGTTTTATATATCGAAAAAAAAGTTTAAAAATAAATGACGAAATGTGTTGCAATTTGCACGGGGAAGATTATAATAGATTTGTTTAGTGAAACGAGACAAAAAGTTTAGTAAACTTGAACAATGTGAGCCGGGAACGTATTGCCTGACTGAGCGGAACGGAGGAATGCACAATGGATATCGGAAGCCGGATAAAACATCTGCGCAAGCAAAAGGGTCTAACGCTTGAGGAGCTTGCCAGCCGCAGTGAACTGAGCAAGGGTTTTTTGTCCCAGCTTGAGCGCAATCTGACCTCGCCCTCCATAGCGACCCTCGACGATATACTGGAGGCTCTGGGTAGCAGCCTTTCCGAGTTTTTCCGCGAGGATAAGGACGAGCGCTATGTTTTTCGCAAGGCGGATTTTTATGTGGATGAGCGCGAGACGCATACGGTCAACTGGATAGTGCCGAACTCCCAGCGCCACCGCATGGAACCGGTACTCATCGAGCTGCCCGCCGGCGGCAAAAGCTTCGAGATGGCGCCGCATGACGGCGAGGAATTTGCGTATGTCCTCGAGGGCAGCGTAACGCTGTGCTGCGACGGAAAGCAGTATCCCGTCCGCAAGGGCGAGACCTTCTATCTTCAGGGCAAGAGTTTCCACTATATTCTCAATGAGCGGAAAAATCCTGCCAAGGTGCTGTGGGTGTCCACTCCGCCGCTGTTCTGATTTTGCGACTGATGGAGGAAAATACATTGGAAGAAAGAAACAAGCTGATACAGCTCAAAAATATAACCAAGAGCTGGGAGGATGGACAGGTAGTTCTGGACGACATCTCCCTCGACATATACGATAACGAGTTCATCACCCTGCTCGGACCCTCCGGCTGCGGCAAGACCACCACGCTGCGACTTATCGGCGGCTTTGAGCAGCCCAACGAGGGCGACATCATCTTCATGGGAAAGCGCATAAACGACGTGCCTCCCCATAAGCGCAATGTCAACACCGTGTTCCAGAAGTACGCCCTTTTCCCTCATTTGAACGTTTTCGAGAATGTGGCTTTCCCTCTGCGCGAGCGTAAGCTGCCCAAGGCTGAGATAGAGGAAAAGGTAACGGAGATGCTGCGCCTTGTCATGCTCACCGGCTTTGAAAACCGCTCGGTCACCCGCCTTTCCGGCGGACAGCAGCAGCGAGTTGCCATCGCCCGTGCGCTTGTCAACCATCCCAAGGTGCTCCTTCTTGACGAGCCCCCCGGCGCTCTCGACCTCAAGCTGCGCAAGGATATGCAGCAGGAACTCAAAAAAATACAGAAGGCCACCGGTATCACTTTTGTATTCGTCACCCACGATCAGGAGGAAGCGCTTAGCATGTCCGATACTATCGTGGTCATGAGCGAGGGACGCATCCAGCAGATAGGCACCCCCACCGATATCTATAATGAGCCGGAAAACGCCTTCGTTGCCGACTTCATCGGCGAGAGCAATATTGTCGACGGCGTCATGCTCGCCGACTATAAGGTGTCCTTCTCCGGCCACACCTTCGACTGTGTGGACGCAGGTTTCGGCCGCCGCGAGTATGTGGATGTTGTCGTTCGCCCCGAGGACGTGGACATTGTGCCTGTCGAAAAAGGTATGCTCCAGGGCGTCGTCACCTCCGTCACTTTTATGGGTGTGCACTATGAGATAATCGTGGACATCAACGGCTTCAAGTGGATGATCCAGACCACCGATTACTGCGGCGAGGGCGAGCATATAGGCCTCTATATCGAGCCCGAGGCCATACATGTTATGAAAAAGAGTGAATACTCCGGTATGTTCGGCGACTACTCGTCCTTCTCCAACGAGCTTGACGAGCTTTCAGACGCAGAAAGCGAGATCGAAGAATGAGGAGAAAACGTACCGAAAGGGAGATAAGGGAGTTTAGAGCCCGTCACGGCCTTCTGGCTCCCTATACCCTCTGGGCGGCGATATTCATTATCGTTCCGCTTGCCTTCGTGGCTTATTATGCCTTCACGGACAATGATTTCAGATTTACCTTTGACAATATCACCCGTTTTTTCACTGCAACGAGCCAGGTGGTGAACGCCGACGGCAGCATGGAGGAAGTGCGCACATATATCGTCATCTTCCTGCGCAGCCTCAAGCTTGCCATTATCTCCACCGTGATATGCCTTGCCATGGGATATCCCGTGGCCTATATCATGGCCCGCGCACCCGAAAAGACCCAGAAAACCATGATGACCCTCATTATGATCCCCATGTGGATGAACTTCCTCA
>JAZOBQ010000026.1:0-2998 GCA_045596005.1 Oscillospiraceae bacterium | reverse complement strand
CTTCATCGTCGGCTGCGCTCTTGCATTCTCCACCGGCACGAGCTGGGGTACCTTCGGTATCCTGATCCCCATCGTTGTTGCCATGTATCCCGACACCGAAGGCCAGATGCTCTATATCGGCATCTCCGCCTGCCTTGCCGGTGCTGTCTGCGGCGACCACTGCTCTCCCATTTCCGACACCACTATCATGGCCTCCGCCGGCGCTCAGTGCGACCATGTTACCCATGTTTCCACCCAGCTGCCCTATGCCATCACCGTTGCAGCCATCTGCTTCGTGAACTACATAATCGCAGGCTTCGTGCAGAATGCATGGATCTGCCTTGCAATCGGCGCTGTGCTCACCGTTCTGACTCTGATCGTTATCAAGTCTGTTACCAACAAGAAGAGCGCATAAACCAAATAAAAAGAAAAAACTGCCGCAGAACTTTCGTTCTGCGCCAGTTTTTTGTTCAGCGTTTCCGTGGGAGACGGCTGCGTATGTGTGATAAAAGGGCATAGAGCGCAAACGGGACGGTGTAGCACACCAGTGCGCGAATGGTGAGGATAAGAAGGCCGTTTGACAGGCCGCTTCGTTCGGTCAGCTTTTCGGTGACTGTAAGGAAGAGACAGTGGGAGAGATAGACGGAATAGGAGGCGGACGAAATGAAGCCGAGGCACTTTTTTGTCCTTTCGGGAGCGCGGCGAAGTTTCAGACACAGCCAGAGCAGAATGAAGGCCGAGATTACGTCCGTGAAAACCGTGAAATAGCCGCTGTCGACAAACCATATGCCCCGGGAATAGTTCAGGTAGGGGAGTACGGCGACCGCAATGACGACGATGGCGGCCATCGCGATGCTTGCGCCCGCGTTCTGAAGGCTTTCGGTGAGCCTGTCCCAGTTTCGTCCGGCGTAGAGTCCGACGACCCAGAAAATGAGGTAGGTGGTGAAAATGCGGTCTTTGTAGATAAACTCAGCATCCCACAGCCCGAGGAAGGAGTTGAGGTGCAGAGAGAAATATGTGACGAGCAGGGCGCAGGGCAGAACGATATACCAGCGCAGCCGATGCAGGATAAGCAGCCACAGCGGCTTGAGCAGGTAAAACTGCATGGCGATTATAATGTAGTAAAACTGGTATGAGATCGTTCCGAGAAAAAGCTCCTTGATAAAGCCGAGGAGGGACAGTTCGCGGTAGCCAACGAGTACAAATGCGGCGAAATAGACCGCACTCCAAAGCAAGTAGGGCAGGAATACGCGCTTCAGACGTCCGGACATATAGCCGCCGTAACTGCGCAGCGAATAGCTCTCCTCGTGGTGCATGGCCATTTTTGCGGCGCTGCTGAACAAAAACAGCGGTACGGCGCAGGAAGCGAGCTTCCACGGGAAATACATGAGCGCGGCTTTGAAAGAAGCCGGCGCAACGTTCATGATGCCGTAGGACATTACATGGATAAATATGACCATCAGACAGGCGATGGCGTTGAAATAGGAAAGCTCCTCGGCCCGGCGCAGTTTTGCACTCACGGAAACTCCCTCCCTTCGTTTGATTATGGCTGTATTTTAGCATTTATCCGCCTTTATGGCAATAGAAACCGCCCAGACCTCTCGGCATGGGCGGTTTGATCATATTTTTTTCAATATGGCGTCCACTTTGTCCATCTCGGCCTTGGTGGGAGCCTCGGTGGCGGTGAGGGAATATGTTCCCTCGTCCCACTTGTGCTCGCCTAGCTTGTGGAAAGGCAGCGGCTCGATGCGCTCGATGCACTTGTATTGGGCGAGGAAGTCCGCAAGAGCGCGAAGCTTTTCGTCGTCCATAGTCAGTCCGGGGACAACTACGTGGCGTATCCACACGCGCTTGCCGACGGACTCGCAGTAATCGAGCAGCTCTTTTTCGTGGGCAAGGCAGAGGGGAGAGCCGGTGATGCGCTCGCTCAGCTCCGGGTCAAAGCTCTTTATGTCGAGCAGGAGCATGTCAGCAGCGTCCACAGTCTTTTTGCAGACGCTGAGTGGCACGCCGCCGCTGGTGTCGATGGCGGTGTGGATGCCCTCGGCCTTGAGCGCGGTGATAAGCTCGTATACGAACTCGTGCTGCAGCAGCGGCTCGCCGCCGGAGATGGTAACGCCGCCTCCGCCGCGGTAAAAGCCGCGGTAGGCAAGCACCTTGCTCACTATCTCGTCCACTGTGGTCTCGGTGCCTGCCTTGGTGTCCCAGGTGTCGGGGTTGTGGCAGTAAAGGCAGCGGAGCGGCCAGCCCTGCAGGAAGACTATGAAGCGGATGCCGGGGCCGTCCACGGCGCCGAAGGTTTCGTATGAGTGTACTCTGCCGGTCATGGGCGGTCTCCTTTCTTAATCCTAAACACCTCCCTCTGCCGAGGGAGGTGTTAAGTTTGGTTTGTTTAGCGTTTGATGGAAATTACATCTTCTCGTGGAAGGTGCGGGAGATAACGTCAAGCTGCTGCTCGCGGCTGAGCTTGATGAAGTTTACGGCGTAGCCGCTGACGCGGATGGTCAACTGGGGATACTTCTCGGGATGCTCCATGGCGTCCATGAGAGTTTCGCGGTTGAGAACATTGATGTTGACGTGCTGACCGGTGGCCTCCATGTAGGCGTCGATGAGGGTGATGAGGTTCTGGCTGCGGTCGCTGTCCTCCTTGCCCAGGGCGGAAGGTGCCATGGAGAAGGTGTAGCTGATGCCGTCCTCGCAATCCTCGAAGGGGATCTTGGATACGGAGAGGAGGGAAGCCAGAGCGCCGTTGGTGTCGCGGCCGTGCATGGGGTTTGCGCCGGGAGCGAGGGGAACGCCGGCCTTGCGTCCGTCGGGAGTGGTGCCGGTGTTCTTGCCGTACTCGACGTTGCTGGTGATGGTGAGGACAGACTGGGTTGCGATGGAGTCGCGGTACATCTTGTTCTCACGGATGAAGTTCATGAACATGCGGGTGACGTCGACTGCGATGGTGTCAACGCGCTCGTCGTTGTTGCCGTACTTGGGGAAGTCGCCCTCGATGACGAAGTCAACTGCGATG
>JAZOBQ010000025.1:0-5876 GCA_045596005.1 Oscillospiraceae bacterium | reverse complement strand
GCTCGGCTTTTTTTCGGGAGGATATTTGTATGCAACAGCCCAACGCGGAGCCTTGCTTGTACTGCCCATTACATCACGAAGCTCCAGCTCATTGAGCTTGATGACCGCTCCGTCCATTTCATAAGGAAAACTGTCGCGGTTTTCACCTATCCATTCAATATGCTCAACGCAATCGCGGATGTTGTCGAAAAGCTTATATGGCACAACATCAAAACCGTACTCGCGAAGAGCATCAAGCGTTTCAGCGTGTGTGGAAAACTCGCGGTCTGCGAGCTGGATGTTATATACGATAAGGTCAAGACGCCTTGAGGCCGCCACCTTCGGATCAAGCTGGCGCAAAGAACCTGCTGCAGCGTTGCGAGGATTGGCAAGGAGTGTTTCTCCCTTGATCTCGCGCTCGCGATTGAGCATCTCAAATGTCTCTTTGGACATATATACTTCTCCCCTGACGATAAGTCTCGACGGGGCATTGTTCAGTTTCTGGGGTAAAGAACGTATCGTTTTGAGGTTTTCGGTGACGTCCTCTCCGGTTTGTCCGTCTCCGCGAGTGGCACCGCGCACAAAAACACCGTCCACATACTCAAGAGCTATGGAAAGACCGTCTATCTTAGGTTCAACGTCATAGCTGTGTACGCTGTCAAGTGCCTTATCTACTCTCTCTCCGAAAGCAAAAAGCTCCTCGTGTGAAAACACATCGGCAAGGCTCTCGAGAGGCACTTCATGGCGCACAGGACTAAACTGGGCGCTTACCTTTCCGCCAACATGCTGCGTTGGCGACGAAGCTTCCTTAAACTGAGGAAACGCATCCTCAAGATCCATCAGCGTGTGCATCAGCTTATCATATTCAAAGTCGGAAATAGTGGGAGCGTCCTCGTCATAGTAACGTCGGGAATGCTCCTCGACCTCGGCTCTGAGTGCCAATATTTTTTCTTTTGCTTCATTAGCGGTCATAATAATCACTCCACGTTTACATATGTCTGCGGTACTTCACCTACTATCACCGTTTCGGCGATAAGAACATTGCTCTCCACCCTTGTGGTCAACACGTCCCATGGTACAAGTATATCCACATCCACATCGACTTTTAAAATAATTTTGTGCTTCGCCTGATTGATTCCCGTTGATATTATTTCATTTTCAATATCAATAAAAGAGCTCGTGAGGGTAATCACTTCCACAAGCACTTCCGGGCCCTTGCCCATTAAAATATTCGATCCGAGCAGATTGCCTATCGGAACCCGAATATCCAGCACTCCGTTCTCCGCTGCCGAAACCACCTCGGAAAGTACCATTGAAGAAACGGCGTTTATTCGGGACATATTTGCGCTTATTGCGGCAACATTTCCCTCATTATCCTTCTCAAGCGTGACGAAGTAATCATACGAATAGTTGCCCTCCGCCATAATGCGATTTACTGTATCGTTGACAGCAAGCGTTACCATATCGATGGCGTCGCTCATTGCCATTTCGCCTGCAAGGCGGCGAAGGTAAGCCGCCGCTTTCAAAGAGAAAACAGCGAATGCTATAACAAGAATAATCGGCAGAATATTAATTCGCCTTTTCAATGGCGCTCTTGCTGAAGAACACAGCACTCTCCATCTGCGAAAAATACGGGGCACAAAATCACCTCAGGCAATTTTATGCCCCGCAAATCGAATTTAGTCAGAACACAAATTCTCCGGCGGCGCACCTTTCAAGAAAGGCTCTTGAAAGAGTGAGCATATCCTCGCACTCGGTAATTTTAAGCACGCACGAAGGAGAATGGATATTCCTTACCGCGCAGCTGATGGCTGCGGTATGAACTCCTGCTCCGGAACGCTGTATGGAATATCCGTCCGTTCCGCCTGCAACGCGAGTCTTTGTCTGCCATTTAACACCTATTTCATCGGCAAGGGCAGAAATAGCGGCAAACATAGCTTTGTCATAAACTGTTCCGTTATCCATAAAGGGTATTACTATACCCTTGCCTGCCGTGCAGATTCGTTTGGCACTTGCTATGCCGGGAAGATCGGTCGCCGTGGTACCCTCGAGCACGAGAGAAATATCGGGAGCGAGCCTGTATGCCGCCACACCCGCGCCTCTTGCACCGACTTCTTCCTGAACAGAGAACACAAACCACGTATCGCAGGGCAGCTCACTTTCAAGAAGTTTTATCATCGCCGCACAACCTACACGGTCATCGATTGCCTTGGCTTTGAGCCATCCTTCACCGAATTCGACAACAGTATCGTCAAAACAGCAGAAATCTCCGAGAGCAGCGTATTTTTCCGCGCTTTCTTTATCGCAGCAGCCGATATCGATATAAAGCTCATCAACGGCGGGAACCTTTTCCTGCTCTTCATGGCTTGTCTGGTGTATCGCCTTTATTCCTATGATACCGGGTACACGGTCAGCGCCGACATAAACCTTTTTGCCGATAAGAACCCGGCGGTCAATTCCTCCGACGCATCCAAAACGGAGATAGCCCTCATCGGTAATACCCGTTACAATAAGGCCGACCTCGTCCATATGAGCGCAGACCATTATCTTCTGTTTCGGCTCAACAGCGCCTTTCTTAAAGACAATAAGATTGCCCATCGAATCGGTGCTCACAGAGTCTGCATGAGGCATAACACGCTCAAGGATATAGTCGCGAACCTCATCCTCAAAACCGGAAACGCCGCTGAGATAGCACAAAGTTTTCAGAGTATCAAGCATTTCAGAGCACCTCCCCGGCATCAGCGATGAATTCAGTCAAAAGCTCAACTATTTTCTCCGCATCGGAAACGAGCATGGTCTCAACGGGAGAATGCATGTACTTAAGAGGCAGAGATACAAGAGCGGTCGCCACACCGCAGCGGCTCGTCTGGATCTCCCATGCATTTGTGCCGCTGTTTCCGGGCAGGACTTCGAGCTGATAATCAATGCCCTTCTCAAGCGCTTTATCGATTATTTTCTTGGTAAACGCACGGTTAGTATTCGGGCCGACGCCAATTGCAGGGCCGCCGCCCATTTTCAGGCACTGATGTGCAGGTACATCCGGGGTTTTGCCGAATGTAACATCAAGAATAATGGCATAATCAGGCGCTACGCCAAAAGCCCCGGTTACAGCACCGCGCAGACCGATCTCCTCCTGAACGGAGAAAAGGCAATAGATATCCACACCCGGCTCTTTGGCTGACAGCGCCTCCATTATCTTAATGATAATGGCAACACAAGAACGATCATCAAGGCTTTTTCCGCAAATGCAGTCTTCTCCAAGGCGGAATGCGCCGTCAGCATATACGCAGGGCGTACCAACAGGTACAGCTGCCTTTGCATTTTCATCGCTCATGCCGATATCTATGTAGAGATCATCTATACCAAGAGCCTTGCTCATGTCTCCGGAAGACAGAGCATGAGGAGGCATAACGTCAATAACGCCGTAAAGAGGCTCCTTGCCCAAAACTTTGATCTCGCGTGCCGGAAGCATACGGGGATCCACACCGCCCAGACAGTTGAAGCGAAGGTATCCGTCCTCATAGCCGGTAACGATAAGGCCGATCTCATCCAAATGTGCATCGAGCAAAATTGAGGGAGCATCTTCTCTGCCGCAGCGTTTGACAGCAATTACGTTGCCCATTACGTCTCTTTTCACTTCATCTACAAAAGGCGCGATCTCGCGCGCGATGAGCTCTGCGGCTCCGTCTTCAAAACCCGCCGGTCCGGATGCACCGCAAAGTGCTATTGTCAGTTCGGACAGATCCATATCAGTCAAGACCTCCTATTATCTCTTTGAATCGTTTGCCGCGCTCGGCAAAGTTCTTGAATTTGTCGAACGAAGCGCAGGCAGGAGACAATATAACGATATCGCCTTCTTCAGCCAAAGCTGCCGCTTTCAGCACAGTTTCGGTGAAATCGTCCATAACCGTAATGGGCAGCGTGTCGGGGCAATATCCCTCGGCGTTCTCAACGGCAGCCTTGATTTTCTCCGCAGTATGACCGCAGAGGAACAAAGCCCTGACGCTTTTCACTGCTTCCTCCGCAAGAGGTTCAAAGCCGATCTGCTTATCGTATCCTCCCGCTATAAGTATAACCTTTTGAGCAAAGCTCTTAAGTCCCGCAACAGTACGAGTGGGAGATGAGGCAATTGAGTCGTTATAATACTTCACGCCGTTCAAAACGCGCACAAGCTCTATGCGGTGTTCAACGCCGCCGAAGTTCATGGCGACTTTTTTGATACTCTCCTTGGAAACAAGCCCTTCGGTGGCCGCTATTGCCGCCATATAGTTTTCGACATTGTGCTCTCCGGGAATAAGTATATCGGATTTATCAACTATATGCTCACCGTTAAGGAAAATCGCTCCGTCCATGACACAGCAGCCTTTGTCCACAGGCTGTCTGCGGCTGAAAAATCTCACGCTGCTTTTTGTTTCCGAAGCAAATGCGGCAGTGATATCATTGTCGAGATTAAGTATGAGCCGGTTATCTTCTCCCTGATTAAGGAATATGCTCTTTTTTGCAAGCTGATAGTCGGAATAGTCCGGATGAACGTCCAGATGATTGGGCGAAACGTTTGTAATAACGGCCACATCGGGACGGCAGTACATACTGTGAAGCTGGAAGGAACTAAGTTCGAGCACAGCAAAATCATCGGGCTTCATATTCGGTACATCACAAAGAAGCGGCTGACCGATATTGCCGCCAAGATGGACAGTATATCCCTCAGCCTTCAGAAGCTCGGAAATAAGCGTTGAGGTCGTAGTCTTGCCGTCAGAACCGGTGATAGCAATAATACGGCAGGGGCAAAGGGAGAAAAATGCCTCCATCTCGCTGGTTACAAGGCTGCCATTTTCCTTGGCCTCGTTGAGATACATGGGATGGAGTCCGGGAGTGCGGAAAATCACATCAAAACGAAGCTCGTCGAGATAATCCTCTCCAAGCTTGAATTTAACTCCCATAGCGCCGAGTTCATCGTAAAGCGCGCCAAGAGCTTTTTCGTCGCGCTTGTCACAGGCTGTCACATTGCAGCCGGAAGCAGCAAGAAGCTTGATGAGCGGAAGATTGCTGACGCCTATTCCGACGACAGCTACTGTTTTATCTTTAAGATTTGATACATATTCATTAAGTGTCAAATTATTCACCTCTTTAATTCGTTAATTATAACTCCAAAGAAAAATAAAAACAATCTTTTTATTGACTTTGCTCCTCCCCTTTAGTAAAATCTCTGTTGCGAGTAGGCCGAACGACCGCGGGCAGAAGCCGAAAGGCTCTGCGTGAGGAAAGTCCGGGCTCCATAGGGCAAGGATAACGGGTAACGCCCGCCAGGGGTGACCCTCGGACAAGTGCAACAGAGATATACCGCCCCGTCACTCCAAAATCGTGGCACAACCCAACGAAGTGGTTGTGACACGAAGAGGAGGAGCAGTGAAATGAGCGAGCTTTGCCGCACGCGGCGAAGCGAGGGATATGGAACTTGCTCCGACGAGGTAAGGGTGGAAAGGCGAGGTAAGAGCTCACCCGCCGCGTGGAGACACGTTGGCGCTGTAAACTCTATCCGGAGCAACGCCGTGGAGGGACACATAGGTTTGCCCGACCGTTCCGGGGAGGCGGCTTGAGCCTGTTGGCAACGACAGGCCACAGATAGATGGTCGTTTAAGACAGAACCCGGCTTACAGACCGACTCGTATCATGGGGGCACTCAGTTAACTGCTGAGCGCCCCCTCATTTTCAAAAAAACCACAATATTTTGTGTTATTTCAATGAAAAATCCTCATTTTTTCTATTGACATTGACAAAAGGGCGTGGTATATTATTATGGCCGCATTGAGAAGGTTTAAGTGAAATGTGGTTTCCACCTTAAAAGCGAGTCTGCAAAAGAAAGGCAGGTGCAACCAAATGAAGCATGCAATCATCGT
>JAZOBQ010000024.1:0-2800 GCA_045596005.1 Oscillospiraceae bacterium | reverse complement strand
TGATATGCTCCCTCTATGAGAGACAGTGAAAAAGAAAACTGTCAATCATGGAGGGAGTATTTTATGCCCAGAAAAGGGAAGCTTAGCCCGGATGAAAAAGTAAAACTGGTTCGGCGATGTATGGCTGGAGAGCTCGGCGTGAGCGAAGCCGGACGTCTGGTTGGGGTTCATCACAGCACCATACAGCATTGGATAGCCCGGTACGAAACAGAGGGAGCAGAAGGTTTCTTGGCAACAGATCAGAACCGTGTGTATAGCACCGAACTAAAGATGAAGTCAGTGGCGGAATATCTAAGCGGCAAAGGAAGCCTACAGGAAATCTGCAAAAAGCACGGAATACGAGAAGTTTTCACTCTTCGGCAATGGATAAAGGTGTATAATGCACATGGAGACTTTAATTCCGCCAAACAAACCGGAGGAGGAAGCTATATGAAGCAAGGACGAGAGACCACGCAGGAAGAGCGGATCCAGATCGCAAAAGAGTGCTATGCATCAGGGAAGAACTATGGGGAGATGGCACTCAAGTATAATGTAAGCTACCAGCAAGTCCGCAACTGGACTCTGCGGTATGAGGAACTGGGAGAGGTCGGTCTGGAGGATCGGCGGGGCAAGCGGAAGAAGGATCAGGAGCCGCGGACCGAGTTGGAAAAGGCGCAGATCGAAATTGAGCGGCTGAAGCATGAATTGCACAAAGCGGAAATGGAGAGAGATCTGCTAAAAAAATTGGACGAGGTGATGAGGAGGGATGCCTATCGCAAGTAAGGCAGAGCCACCTCTACAAGGCGATCAAGGAGTATTGCGCGGAAAGCAGAAACGCAGTGGAAGAAGCCTGCGAAATGCTGCAGGTGTCCAGAGCGGCTTATTATAGATGGCTGTCCGGAAGAAAGAGTTCCAGGACTGCGGAGAACGAAGCGATTGCAGAAAAGATCGAGCAGATCCATATGGAAAACCCGGATAAAGGGTATCGCCGTATTAACGATGATCTCCGCCATGACCATAATATCCATGTTAATGACAAGAGGGTTTTACGGATCTGCCGTAAGAAAGACATCAAGTCCACCATCAAGTACAGCAACCACGGCTGCACGAGGCGAGCGAAGAATCCTCAGTACATCGCAGAGAATGTGCTGAACCGGGACTTCCATGCCAAGGCACCCAACGAGAAATGGCTAACCGATGTAACCGAGTTCAAGTGGTATGAAGGAACTGAAACACACAAGGTCTATCTAAGCGCCATTTTGGACTTATATGACCGCCGCATCGTCTCTTTCGTCATCGGAGATCGAAACGATAACCCTCTTGTATTCAAGACCTTAGACAAGGCCGCGAAGGTAAATCCAGATGCTCACCCTATCTTTCATTCTGACCGAGGGTTTCAATATACAAACAGAGTATTCCACCACAAATTGGAGAAGGCCGGAATGACACAGAGCATGTCCCGCGTAGCCAAGTGCATTGATAATGGACCCATGGAGGGGTTCTGGGGCATCCTGAAGCGCGAACGTTACTACGGAAAGCGCTTCACCAACAAGCAGGATCTGGTTCAAATGATTACCAATTACATCAGCTATTACAACAATCGACGAGTGCAGCGCAATCTGGGCGTGCTTACGCCCTTTGAGAAGCACAATCTTTTCCTTGCTGCATAAAAAACGACCGGCAGCAGTGCTGCCGATCGCGAAAAATTTTATATTTTTTCATTGTCCGCTTGACGGGGTGCAGTTCACATTTCTTCGCGGATTTTTTCATGTCAAAATAAATTCCTTTGATTAACAAATTTTTTATCTTTCCACACCTTTACATATTTCACTTTAATATAGTATAATGATAAAGTTAGATTTCGAAAAATGCGGAAAATGGAGACAAAACAAATGGATTACAAACTTTGCGTACCCTGCCTTCTGGGTCTTGAGGGCCCCATAGCCGATGAGCTTCGCCGCATGAAGATGCGGGACGTTGCCGCCGAGAATGGCCGTGTATTTTTCACCGGAAATGAGGAGGACATCGCCCGCGCCAACGTAAACCTGCGTATAGGTGAGCGTGTACTTATCGAGGTCGGTTCCTTCGACGCGACCACCTTTGACCAGCTTTTTGAGGGCACCAAGGCTCTGCCCTGGGAGATGCTCATCCCCAAAAACGGCGCTTTCCCCGTAAAGGGCTACAGCCTCAATTCCAAGCTCTTTTCCGTCTCCGACTGCCAGAAGATAATCAAAAAGGCCATCGTGGAGCGCCTTAAGAGCGTTTACGGCATACAGTGGTTCGACGAGAGCGGACCTCTGTATCAGGTTCAGTTTTCCATAATGAAAGACCGCGCCAGCCTCTGCATAGACACCAGCGGCTTTGGCCTGCACAAGCGCGGCTACCGCCCCGCCCACAACGCAGCGCCGCTGAAGGAGACCATGGCCGCCGCCATGGTGACCCTCTCCCGATACCGCGGCCGCGAGGACTTTGCCGACCCCTTCTGCGGCAGCGGCACCATCGCCATTGAGGCCGCCCTCATCGCCAAAAACCGCGCCCCCGGCCTGAGACGTGACTTCACCGCCATGAGCTGGCCCGGCTTTGACAAGCTCATGTGGGCCAGAGTGAAGGACGAGGCCAGAGCAAGGGAGTTCAATGGCGACTACCGTATTTTCGCCTCGGACATAGACCCCCATGCCATTGAAATCGCAAAGGAAAATGCCCTTCGCGCCGGTGTGGCCGATATAATATCCTTTGAAGTTTCCGACGCAATGAACTTCAACCGCAAAACCGAAAAGGGCATTATCGTCACAAATCCCCCCTACGGCGAGCGCATTATGGA
>JAZOBQ010000023.1:0-7869 GCA_045596005.1 Oscillospiraceae bacterium | reverse complement strand
CCTTCGTCGGTGGTCATGTCAATGCCCCAGGGATAGATCTCGGAGTCATAAGCCTTGATAGCTTCGCAAGCAGCCTTCAGTTCAGCCCAGGTGGTGGGAACTTCAACGCCGGCAGCCTCGAGGATGTCAGCATTGTAGTACATTGCACGGGCGGAAGCGAGGTCGGGAACTGCCCAAACGGTGCCGTCAACGACGGACTGCTCGAGGAACTGGGGATAGAACTTAGCGTAGGTCTCGGGATTTACCCACTCCTCAGCGGGGAGCAGGAGGCCCTCAGCCTGGTAATCGGCGAAAACGTCGATGTTGAGGAGGTCGGGAGCGTCGTTGTTTGCGAGACGGGTGTTGACAACGGTGTAGATGTCGTTCCAGGAAACAACGTCAACAACGAGGTTGATGCCTTCGTTGGCAGCGTTGAACTCGGTGACAAAGTTTGCCCACCAGTCAGCGGTCTTGTCGCCGTACTGAGCAGCGATGACCTTGAGCTCGACCTTCTCGTCCTTGCCGCCGCAGCCTGCGCACAGAGCAACAAGCATGACAACTACCAGAACAAGAGCGATGATCTTTTTCACATTCATTGGTTTTATCCTCCTAAAATTTCGTTTTATGCGCGCTTAACAAAAACGCACATAATTACTCAATAAATATACTCTTTTTTTACAATAAAGTCAACGTTTGGCGCATCTTTGTTGGCTTTTTGTGTATATTGCATAAATTTTACAGTTCCGGTAACGTTCCCGGAACTTTCGTTTCGAGATAAAAAGGGCAAAATATGTCATATTCGAATGTAAAATTTTACATGCTTTAGCAAGGCAAATAAACGAAGAAAATCGCCCTGCGGCACAGTGCCCATCAGGGGGATTGCAGTCCACCGCCCGCGGACAAAAGTTTCTTTGTGAAAACTGCGTAAGTGAGATAAGCGGAATTTGGTAAAAGGGTAAAAAGTCAAATTCCGTCTTGTGCAAATACAGATCCTGACATATAATTATCATAAGCGTATTATGCGCTCATAAATTCGTCGCTTTGCCCGCCTACTCCATTTCAATAGGCCGCAAAGACGATACAAGGAGGAAAAAGCTAACCGCAGCGGCTTGCGGTGCGGCAGTGTGGAGACCTGCCGCAATGTCCACGGGGTTTCGCTCCCCGCGGATGAGGCGCGTTAAGGCGGAGGCCTTCACGTCAGAGCCGGTAACTATGGCAAGTCTGACCCTGAAAAACGTAAAGAAGATCTACCCCCACTCCGGAGAGCAGAAAAAGTCCAAGAAGAGCAAGAAAGACGAAGCCCCCATCGACGAGGAGAAAGTAAATCTCCAGATCACCGAGCAGGGCGTCGTCGCCGTGCAGGAATTCAACCTCGACATCGCCGATAACGAGTTCATCGTTCTCGTCGGCCCCTCCGGCTGCGGCAAATCCACCACTCTCCGCATGATCGCCGGTCTTGAAGACATCAGCGAGGGCGAACTCTATATCGAGGATCGTCTCGTCAACGATGTTGAGCCCAAGGACCGCGACATCGCAATGGTTTTCCAGAGCTATGCCCTTTACCCCCACATGAGCGTTTATGATAATATGGCCTTCCCGCTCAAGCTGCGCAAGATGAACAAGGAAGAGATCGACGAGCGCGTCCGCAAGGCCGCAGAAACTCTCGACATCACCCAGTATCTCGAGCGCAAGCCCAAAGCTCTCTCCGGCGGCCAGCGCCAGCGTGTCGCCATCGGACGCGCAATCGTCCGCGAACCCAAGGTCCTGCTGATGGACGAGCCTCTCAGTAACCTCGATGCCAAGCTGCGTAACCAGATGCGTGCCGAGATCCTCAAGCTCCGCCAGCAGATCAACACCACCTTCATCTACGTCACCCATGACCAGACCGAGGCTATGACCCTCGGCGACCGTATCGTCATCATGCGCGACGGTTTCATCCAGCAGATAGGCACTCCTCAGGAAGTTTACGATCATCCCGCCAACCTCTTCGTTGCAGGCTTCATCGGCATGCCCCAGATGAACTTCTTCGACGCAAAGCTCTACATCGAGGACGGCAAGTACTTCGTCGACTATGACGCCATGAAGATCGAGCTGAGCGAAGAGAAGCAGGCAAATCTCCGCGCCAACGGCGTTGAGGCTCAGGACATCGTCCTCGGCGTACGTCCCAACCACATCCTCATCAGCGACGACGGCGCAAACGCCAATACCGCCACTGTTGACGTCAGCGAAATGATGGGCAGCGAGATCCACATCCATGTCAACGCAAACGGCAAGGACGTCGTCCTCATCGTATCCACCATGAAGCTCGTCGACAAGGGCATCAAGGGTTACAAGCACGGCGAAAAGCTCGCCTTCACCTTCGGCGGCAACGTCTGCCACATCTTCAACAAGGAAGGCATCAACCTCGAAATGTAAGATCCATATAGTATATATAGTAAAACAATGCGGATGCTTCGGCATCCGCATTGTTTTAAGCCCCCGGTACATCGGAGTATAAAAAAGTGAGCCGTCGCTGACGGCTCACTTTTTTGTGCTGTGTTTCAGTCTTTCTTCTCTGCGGCCTTCTGCTGGGGAACGCGGACGGTCTCCACGATACCCTCGGCCAGACCTGCAAGACCCTGGATCTCGCTGGGGATGATGATCTTGGTGGCGCGGCCGTTGGCGGCGGCGGTGAAGGCCTCAAGGGCGCGGATCTTGAGAACGCCCTCGCCGGGTGCTGCATCGTTGATGGCGCGGATACCCTGTGCAGTGGCCTCCTGAACCTTCAAAATGGCCTGAGCCTCTGCATCGGCGGCAAGAATGCGTGCCTGGCGGGCACCTTCCGCCTCGAGGATCTGAGCCTGTTTTGCGGCGTCGGCACGGAGAATGGCGGATTCTCTCTCACCTTCTGCGGTGAGGATGGCGCTCTTCTTTTCGCCTTCTGCGCGGAGAATGGCTTCGCGGCGTTCGCGCTCTGCCTTCATCTGCTTCTCCATGGCGTTCTGGATCTCCTTGGGAGGCAGTATGTTCTTCAGCTCAACGCGGTTGACCTTGATACCCCAGGGATCGGTGGCTTCGTCGAGGATGGAGCGCATCTTGGAGTTGATAATGTCGCGGCTGGTGAGGCACTGGTCGAGCTCGAGATCGCCGATGATGTTACGCAGGGTGGTAGCTGCGAGGTTCTCAATAGCAACGATGGGATGCTCGATGCCGTAGGTATAGAGCTTGGGGTCAGTGATCTGGAAATAGACAACGGTGTCTATCTGCATGGTGACGTTATCCTTGGTGATAACGGGCTGAGGGGGGAAGTCTGCGACCTGCTCCTTGAGGGAGACGACCTTGGCAACTCTCTCGAAGAAGGGGATCTTGAAATGCAGACCCACGGTCCATGTGGTGGAGTAGGCACCCAGGCGCTCGATGACATAGGCTCTTGCCTGCTGCACGACGCGAATATTCTTTATAAGAATAACGACAATGATAAGAATTACGATGATGGGGATAATGAGTTTGATAATGTCCGGCATGATAGTCCTCCCTTTCAATAATAATATGTATTGTTTTGTTTTTTCTTATTCTTTCACAACGGGGCTTACGATGAGCTTGACGCCTTCGATGCGCATAACCTTTACAACGGCTTCAGCAGGAATGTCGCTGTCGTCGGCACTGCGGGCGGTCCACACCTTGCCGTCTATGCGGACGCTGCCGCTGCCGGCGAGATTGTCGATCACCTCCGTCACCACGGCGGGACAGCCGATAAGACGGTCAGCGTTGGTTGGCACCTTTTTGCCGTTGACGTACTTCTTCACGATAGGACGGGTCAGGATGAGGGTGACGATGCTGATAAGCAGGAACCACACGACCTGCAGCCAGGTGGGAGCGCCCAGCAAAGCCGCAACAAGCGCGCAGATGCTGCCCAGCGCGAACCAGATCGATGCCACGCCCACGGTAACTGCCTCTATCACAAGGAAAGCAACAATGGCAACGGACCAAATGGTTATCATCATTATTATTTCCTCCTTTCATGCTTTCACGATACACCTTACACCAAGTGGAAGGTCAAGAGTTTTTTCATCTTTTCTCATGTTCGAATGATAAAAACGCACACTTTAAAGCCTCTTACATTATACACTATACCGAATTCTTTGTAAATCAAAAAATGGGTCTTTACTTTTACACTTTAGTGCTATAAAATGAAAGAGCAAAATGAGGCGGACAATCCGCTAAAGGAGAAATCTTAATGAACAAACGAAACAGAAAGCCCCGCAACGAGGATATGTACAAGGCCATTCTTGAGCTGCGCGATGTGGACGAGTGCATCAAGTTTTTTGACGACCTTTGCACCGTGAGCGAGCTTCAGGCAATGGAGCAGCGTTTCCAGGTCGCTGTGCTGCTTGAACAGGGACTTATTTATAACGACATTCTTGAGCAAACCGGCGCTTCCAGCGCAACCATCAGCCGCGTCAACCGCTCCCTGCAGTACGGCAACGACGGCTATTCCGTGGTATTCGAGCGTCTGGGTCTCATCCCAAAGAAGGACGAACAGTGATGGAGTCTTACGGACCTCTCGCTTCCAGCTATGACGCACTCACGGGCGACGTGCCTTACGGCGAGTTTGCCGACTATTATGAAAAGCTTTTGATTCGGGAGGGTAAGAATGTTCTTACCCTCCTGGATTTGTGCTGCGGCACAGGCACTCTTACCTATCTTATGGCGGAAAAGGGTCACGAGATGATAGGAGTTGACCTCTCGGACGAGATGCTGGCCGTCGCCGCGGGAAAAAGTGCCGACTGCAAGTGCCGAGTCAAGCCCATGTTCCTGTGTCAGGAGGCATCCGAGCTTGACCTTTTCGGCACGGTCGAGGGCGCTTACTGCTCACTCGACGGAATGAACTATCTATTCCCCGAGGAGCTGCCCGAGCTTTTCGCGCGTCTGCATCTTTTCATCGAACCCGGCGGACGCTTCGCCTTCGACTTCCACTCCCCCGAGCGGCTGAGAAGTCTTGACGGCGGCACTTTCGTGGACGAGGACGAGGATATGCTCTGCCTCTGGCGCGCCGAGTTCGACGAAGACGAGCAGGCTCTCGTCTACGGCATGGACATCTTCCGCCGAAAGGGAAAGCTCTGGGAACGCGAATGCGAGGAGCACGTGGAATATGTCCACAAACCCGAAGCGCTCATCGCGCTTTTGGAAGAATGCGGCTTTGCGGATGTGCAGCTTCTCACAGACGGGCCCCAGCACGAAAACGGCAGGCTCTATATCGTGGCGACGAATACCGGACATTAACAGCAGCATAAGCAGGGCGTGACCACCGGGTGCGCCACACAAAAAGGAGAACAAATACAATGGGAAAAATTATTCGCGCCGTTGCAGGCGATGATTTTATCAAAATTGCCGTTATCGAAGCGCGCGACATTGTCGAGCGCGCTCGACAGATACACGGCCTTAGTCCTACGGCCTCCGCAGCGCTCGGACGCACACTTTGCGCCACGAGCCTCATGGGCAACATGATGAAGGAGGACGACGCCGCTGTCACCGTGCGCATAAACGGCGGCGGCCCGATAGGCAGCGTGCTCGCCGTTGCCGACTGCGAAGGAAACGTCCGCGGCTATGTCGCAGAGCCGGGCGTAGACCTGCCGCTCAGGTCTGACGGTAAGCTCGACGTCGGCGGCGCCGTCGGCTGCGACGGAACGCTCACCGTCAGCAAGGACATCGGACTGCGCGAGCCTTATGTCGGCAGCGTTAACCTCATATCCGGCGAGATTGCCGAGGACTTCTCCGCCTATTACGTCGAGAGCGAGCAGATCCCCGCCGCTTGCGGTCTCGGTGTGCTTGTGGCCACCGACTGCTCCATCCGTGCCGCCGGAGGATTCATAGTCCAGCTCATGCCCGGCGCCCCCGACGGACTCATCGAAAAGCTCGAGGACAACATTTTCTTCATGGACCAGCTGACCACCATTCTCGACGAGGACGGCATGGAGGAGATAATCGCCCAGGTGCTCAAGGGTCTCGAACCGAGAGTGCTCGAGGAAAGCGAAGTCGAGTATCGCTGCTACTGCTCACGCGAGCGTGTGGCCGAGGCGCTCAGAAGCATAGGCTCCGATGCGCTCAGCGAGATAGCCGATGGCGGCAGAGACACCGAAGTCGGCTGCCAGTTCTGCGACAAGGTATATGTATTCACCCCCGAGGACGTAAGATCACTTATCTGACAACAGCAAAATAAAACAAAGAAAGCAGGGAGATCATGAAAGAAAAAACCAAGCTGAACATTCCGCTTGTGCTTATGGTCATCCTGCTTTCTTCCAATATGCGCGCAAGCTACACGGGCGTCGGCACCATTGTCGACCTCATTCAGGCCTCCCTCGGTCTGAACAGCACCGCGGCAGGCATGATAACGACCATTCCGCTCATCGTTTTCGCGGTGGTCTGCCCTCTGGCCTCGGGTCTGAGCGAGCGCTTTTCCGTCGGCAAAATGATCGAGTTCGCTCTCGTGTTCATCTGTGTGGGCGTGGGTCTGCGCGCACTGTTCGGAGCTTTCGGTCTTTTCGCCGGCACCACGCTGATGTCCGTAGGCGTCGGCATTATGAACAGCGTTATGATCGCCCTTATCAAGCTGCGTTTTCCTAAGCACGTCGGACTCGTCAGCGCGCTTTATACCACCACCATGAGTCTCACCACCGCCATGAGCATGGGTATAAACGTACCGCTCGCCGGTATCATCGGCTGGCAGGGCGTGCTCGGAATGTGGGTCATCGCCGCCATTCCCGCCATCGTGCTCTGGGCACCCCAGTCGAGGCTTGAAATAAACCGCGGCAGCTCGTCAAACGGTAAAAACGGACTCATATTCAAAATGATGCGCTCGTGGAGAGCCTGGCTTCTGCTCGGCTACATGGGCACTCAGTCCATGCTCTTTTACTGCACCTCCGCATGGCTGCCCTCCATACTCCAATCGCGCGGTATGGACGCCGGCGACGCCGCGGCGGTCAGCACCGTTTTGCAGATCATAAGTCTGAGCACCACGCTCCTCGTTCCGATACTTATGGAACGGATGAACTGGCGAGCACTCATCGCCGCCTGCAACGCCTGCTACATCTCCGGCTCGCTGCTGTTTTATTTCAGCGGCGTCGGCGGTGCGCTGTTCTGGACGGCGATAACGCTTATTGCCCTCGGCATCGGCACCGGTTTTTCCGCCTGCATCTTCCTTTTCTCCGCGCGCACCTCCTCCCCGGGCGAGGCCTCCGCCATCTCCGGCTTTGCTCAGAGCGGCGGCTATGTGTTCGCAGCCCTGGGTCCGGTGCTGATGGGTCGCTTCTTCGACGCAAGCGGCAGCTGGGTGCCGGGAATGATATTTTGGTTTTCCGTGCTCCTCGCCATGTCTGTGTTCGCCTTTTTCTCCACAGAAAAGCGAAGTTTGTTGTAAGAAAATAAAATTTGCGCAAAATTATGAAAAATTAGGCTTGACAAAGCGCTTTGCCTTTAGTATAATGACAAAGCGCTGTTTAAGCGGCGTCCGATTGGGGGCATAGCTCAGCTGGTTAGAGCACCTGCCTTACAAGCAGGGGGTCACTGGTTCGAGTCCAGTTGTCCCCACCAAACAATTCGCCTCGGTAGCTCAGTTGGTAGAGCAGCGGACTGAAAATCCGCGTGTCGCCAGTTCGACTCTGGCCTGAGGCACCATCCTGCGGCTTTAGCTCATCCGGTAGAGCGCCACCTTGCCAAGGTGGAGGTAGCGAGTTCGAGCCTCGTAAGCCGCTCCAAAAAAGATTTCCGGACTTTTGTCCGGAAATCTCATATAAGGCGCCATAGCCAAGTGGTAAGGCAGCGGACTGCAAATCCGCGATTCCCCGGTCCGAATCCGGGTGGTGCCTCCAAAGAAAGAGATCTGCTTTCGCAGGTCTCTTTTTTGCTTTGTTA
>JAZOBQ010000022.1:0-8823 GCA_045596005.1 Oscillospiraceae bacterium | reverse complement strand
CGCACAGCTTCGTAAGCTGCAAGATCAACGACATCGATATGCTCATCACCGACAAATCCGCCGACCCCGCCGAGCTGGGCAAGCTGAGACTCTGCGGCCTTGAGATAATCGTCGTGGACGACGATGACTGAAAAGCAAACTCTTGACCGACAGACTGTTTCGGCGTAAAATTGAATAATCCGTATTGAAAGGGGATCGAAAAACGGTGACCGCGCTCAAAAACTATTCAAAAGTTTGCTGCGTGCCGGGTTTTCTGTCCCCGATTATTTTTACCGTGGCTCTGCCGACCGGCGCTCTCTTGGGGCGTCCGCGTGGGGGGGAAGCCGCACATTACATAGCGGAAAAATGGCGAAATAAGTGCTTCATCGAGCCTGAACACACATCATAAACAAGCGATTTGGAGGAGGTTTAATAATATGAGCAAAGTACCGCAGGAAGAGATAAACCGCCTGAAAGGTCTCGGTTTTCTCAGAGACAAGCGTTTTGAGGACAGATTCAATGTCCGCGTTATCACCCGCAACGGAAAAATAACATCCGCGGAACAAAAGCATATCGCGGAAGCCAGCGAGCGCTTCGGCTCCGGCGAAGTTGCCATGACCGCGCGCCAGACGATCGAGATACAGGGCGTTTCCTATGACAACGCCGAGGCTCTGATCGCCTTTCTCGCGGAGGGCGGACTTGAGTGCGGCGGCACCGGACCCAAGGTGCGTCCCGTGGTAAGCTGCAAGGGCACGACCTGCCAGTACGGCATCATAGACACCTTCGCCCTCAGCGAAAAGATCCACGAGCGCTTCTACAAAGGCTGGCACGGCACCGCTCTGCCCCACAAGTTCAAGATCGCTGTCGGCGGCTGCCCCAACAACTGCGTAAAGCCCGACCTCAATGACATCGGAATCATCGGCTATTGCTCCGTCAGCGTTGACGCCGGGGTATGCCGCGGCTGCGGAAAATGTCAGGCCGCCGAGGCTTGCCCGATAAAGATCTCCGGCGTCGTGGACAATGTGCTCCATATACCTTCCGACAAGTGCAACGGCTGCGGAAGATGCGTCCGCGCCTGCCCCTTCGGCGCACTGAGCGCCGCCGGAAACGGCTACAAATTCTACATCGGCGGACGCTGGGGCAAGCAGGTTGCGCGCGGCAGGGCGATAAGCAAAATTTTTGACGACGAGGCCGCCGTGCTCGACGCCATCGAGCGCGCACTCGTATTCTACAAAAACACCGGCCTTCCCGGCGAGCGCTTCGCAGACACCATCTCCCGCGTAGGCTTTGACGTAGCCGAGAAAGCTATAATCGGCGAATGAAAAAAGTTATCATCGCCCTTTTGATGCTGGGACTGCTGCTCGGCTGTGCCCCCGTGCCGCAGACACAGGATGCCGCGGCATGGTACAGCTTCACCGACGACCTCGGCAGTGAAGTCGTTTTGAGCCGCGCCCCCGAAATCGTCGCCGTTTTGTTTTCGTCCTACGCCGACATCTGGTGCAGTGCCGGCGGTCAGGTGGATATCACCGTCGGAGAAAGCCTCGAGCGAGGCTATGCCGAGCCGACCGCTGTTCTGGTGGACGAGGGAAGCGGCCACACCAGCATCGACCTTGAGCGGCTCATAGACGCAAAACCCAACCTGGTCATCGCCACCGCGGACTATGAATGTCAGGTCGAGGCCGTGCGCATCTGCGCCGAAAACGGCATCCCCGCCGCAGCATTCCGCGTAGAGAGCTTTGAGGATTACCTCCGCGTGCTGAATATCTTCACCAAGCTTACGCTTCACCCGGAAAACTACGATATTTACGGCAGCGAGGTAAAAGCGAGGATAGACACTCTTCTCGGCTCTGTCCCGAAAGACGAAAAGGACATCCTTTTCATCCGCGCGGGTTCAACAGCCAGATCGACCAAGGCCAAAACCGCCGACGAAAACTTCGTCTGCGCAATGCTGGACGAGCTGGGGACCCACAACATAGCGGACGACGCGCCGATGCTGCTCGACAGCCTCAGCATTGAGACCATCCTCGTTTCCGATCCGGACTACATATTCGTCTCCACGATGGGCGACGCGGAGGCCGCCCGCGCCAATGTTGAGGATATGTTTGCCCAAAGCGGCTGGAACAGCCTCAGCGCCGTAAAAAACGGAAACTACGTATTTCTCGAAAAGGAGCTGTTTCACTATAAGCCCAACGCCCGTTGGGACGAGGCCTACAGCTTTCTGATACAATGTCTGCATCCGGAGAATTGACCTTGAAAAAAACATTTTCTTTATCCGTAGCCATACTCGTTTTGCTCTGCCTCGCCGTATTTATAATGGGACTTGCCTTCGGCAGCGTCGATTTATCCCTGTCGCAGCTGAGCGAGGCCATAAAGGGCGCGGACGAAAACGCGCGAATAATCCTGTTTGAGCTGCGGCTTCCGCGAGCCATCGCCGCCGGCTTTGCCGGCATCGGTCTCGCGGTTGCCGGACTGCTGCTGCAGACCGTCACGGGAAACGAGCTGTGCGCACCCAATATAATAGGAATAAACGCCGGAGCCGGCTGCGCCGTGATGCTGTTTCTCTGTTTTGCTCCCATGCATTTTCGCGCGCTGCCCTTCGCCGCTTTCGCGGGCGCCGTTATCACCGCGATGCTCGTGCTGGGCATAGCCTTTGCCCGCTCCGGAATTTTTGAAAAGAGCACTCTCGTGCTGGCAGGCGTCGCCGTGAGCGCCCTGCTGAGCGCTTTCATTTCCTTCCTCTCGCTGAGATATCCGGACGTTCTCAGCACCTACAGCGCTTTTTCCATCGGAGGCTTCCAGGGCGTCAAGTCCGCCTCCCTGCACGTCCCGATCCTGATAATCATTTTCTGCCTTGCCGTCTCCCTGCTTCTTTCCGGCAAGCTGAAGATCCTGCTTTTGGGGGACGACATAGCCTCGTCGCTCGGGGTCAATGTCGGCCTGCTGCGCTTTGCGGCTGTGGCTCTGGCCAGCGCGCTTTGCGCGGCGGTGGTGAGCTATGCCGGACTTCTGGGTTTCATCGGTCTCGCCGTTCCGCACATTTCGCGCCGGCTTTGCGGTCAGGACATACGGCGCAACATTTGCTGCACGGCGCTTTTGGGCTGGACACTGGTTATCGCCGCCGATCTCGTCGGCAGAACGGCCTTCGCCCCCACAGAGATCCCTGCCGGCACGATAAGCGCCGTTTTGGGATGTCCATTTTTCTTATACCTTTTGCTGAGGAAACGCGGAAAATGATACGGATAGAAGATCTCACAATTCAATATGGGAAGAAAAAAGTTGTCGAAAACGTATCTCTGACCGCGAACGACGGGGAGGTCACCGTTGTCCTCGGAAAAAACGGCAGCGGAAAGTCCACAATCATGCGCGCCATAGCAGGCGCCCATCCCTACAAAGGCTCGATATGCGTAAACGGCGTCGAACTCAAGTCCTTGCCGGGAAAAACCAGAGCCACGCTCATCTCATACATGCCGCAGACTCTGCCCTGCAGCGAGCTGAGTGTCCGCGAACTTGTGCTGTGCGGCCGCACTCCGTATCTAAGTCCCTTTTCTTTTCCGCAGGCTTCGGATATCGAGCTTGCCGACGGCATCATCGCCCAAACCGGACTTTCGGATATTGCAGATTCAAAGCTCTCGTCAATATCCGGCGGAGAACGCCAGCGGGCATTTTTCGCCATGCTCATAGCGCAGGACGCCAATGTTATCATCCTCGACGAGCCTACCGCCAATCTCGACACCGACTTCCGCCAGAAGGTGTATGCCTTCATCGCCGATGCCCGCAAAAACGGCCGCACCGTGATAGTCGTTATGCATCATATATCCGAGGCCTGCCGCCTTGCGGACAGGATCTGCGTTCTCGACAAGGGGCGCATTTGCTTCGAGGGAAGTTCAAAGGAGTTCTGCGTCTCGGACGTTCCCCCGAAAGTATTCGGCGTATCGCCCATAGAGTACATCGGCCCCAACGGCGAGGTCGCCACGCTTTTCAGGCCGAAACAGGCACTGCCTTAAAAGAACATTTTCTCAGGAGGTTTTGCACATATGAAACGCTACGAAAACACCGACGGCGAATACGGCCATCTGCTGATACAGGATCTCGCCCCCGCGGGTCATCTTCCCAGCCTTGACTCCATCGAGGCCTACGAGGCTCTGGGCAAGCGCTGCGTGCATCTTTCCGACGAGCGCCGCAGTCCGGCATTCCGATTTCTCATCAGCTCCTGGTACTTTGAACCCAACCGCGCCGAACAGCTGGGCGCGCAGGACATAAGCGAGCTTCCCTGCCATGTCCACGACACCGACGAGCTTCTCATCTACTACGGCTCCGACCCCCATGAGCCCTATTCTCTGGGCGGCGAGATGGAATTTATCGTCGGCGGCGAATGCCACATTATAAACAAGAGCACCATTTTGTATGTCCCCGCCGGAGTCCCCCATTCCAAGCCTCTGGTGAACAGGGTGGACAAACCCATTTTCCATCTGGCGCTGGAGCTCTCGCGCTGAGCAGTTATGAGCAGCCGGATTGATGAATAATAAGTCGAAAACTTCCCCGTCGGGATATCCTGACGGGGAAGTTTTCTGCTATCCCTTGTTTTCTGCGCTGATATACATTATAATTTAAGAAATTTTACCGGCGAGGTACACGAAGTGAACTACGGCAACATAAAATTTTACGATATAGCAGACGGACCGGGTGTTCGCACCACACTCTTTGTCTCCGGCTGCAGCCACCACTGTCCCGGCTGTTTCCAGCCCGAAACATGGGACTTTGACTTCGGCGAGGAGTTCACCGCCGAAACCGAACAGAAGATTATCGACTCCCTTGCGCCCGACTATGTGGACGGACTCACGCTCCTCGGCGGCGAGCCTATGGAAAAATCCAACCAGCGCGCACTGCTGCCCCTCGTGCGGCGTGTGCGCGAGACATACCCGGGCAAGGACATCTGGTGCTACACCGGCTACACGCTTGAGCGCGACCTGCTCAGTCCCTCGCGCGCACGCTGCGAAGTCACCGACGAGCTTTTGAGTCTCATCGACGTACTCGTGGACGGCGAATTCATCGAAAGCCAGCGCGACCTCACGCTGCTTTTCCGCGGCAGCCGCAACCAGCGGCTTATCGACCTGCCCGCAACGCTCGAAAAGGGCGAGGTCGTGCTCTGGGAGAGTAAGTAGGCGACGTCCTCTGCGAGGAGAGGGCGGCCAATGGTCGCCCCTACACACGCCGTGAGGGCGGAGAATAATTCAAGCAACGGTACGTCGGGGACGCCGTCCCCGACAGGCGCGAACGGAGACAGCATAGAATCCCACCATCCATCTCCGCAGCAGGCGGCGCTGCGAAGCCCAGCCGCCGAAACTTCCGCGCTTGACGCGGCGGTGCAGAGCGAAGCGATACATGAAAATCCCTATGGGTTTCCAAAGGGCCGCAGCCCTTTGGCGGCCTTTTGGGTACTTTTCGGCCGTTCGAAAAGTACCCCACCGGAGGTATGCCGCAGTTCTGGCTTGCGGTGGGAGCAAGCCCAACTGACCTACGACGGTGAAAACATCTCAACGCGGCGCAGAATTACTCAACAACACAAGCCCTGACACGAAAGGACATTTTCACCATGACCGGTTTTGACGAGCTCTGGCCGGGAGGTCCCCGCTTCAGACAGGAGCAGGACTCCTTCCGCCTTTCCACCGACTCGGTGCTCCTCGCGCACTTCGCGGGAGGCATCCGCGCGAACAAAATCATAGACATCGGCTGCGGAGCCGGAGTGCTCACCGTGCTTCTCAGCCACGCAAGACCCTCCGCGCGCGTGGAGGGCGTGGAGATACAGGCCGAGTCCGCCGCGCTCAGCCGCGCCAACCTCGCGGAAAACGGCTTTGATCCCTCCGCCGTTATCGAGGGCGACGTGCGCGAGCACCGCAGCTTTCTCAAGGCCGGCTACTACGACCTCGTCGTTTCAAATCCGCCCTATTTCCCGGTGGACAGCGGCTACAACGCCCCGGCCGACAGCCGCGCCATCGCACGCGACGAGCGCTGCCTCACCCTCGACCAGCTCTGCGCCGCCGCGAAGTATCTCTGCCGCTGGGGTGCGGCCTTCGCCCTTGTGCACCGCCCCGAGCGACTTTCCGAAATTTTCTGCGCTTTGACGAAGCACGGTCTTGAGCCGAAGCGCCTGCGCATGGTACAATACAAAGCAGGCCACGCCCCCAACCTCGTCCTCATCGAGGCACGCCGCGGCGGCAAGCCCGGACTGAACATAGAAAAGCCGCTCATCCTCTGCGCCGCCGACGGAAGCGAGAGCGAGGAAGTGCGCAGCATTTACCACAGATAGGAGAAAACCATGGCCGGAATTCTTTACCTTGTCGGCACACCGATCGGAAACCTCAGCGATATGTCGCCGCGCGGACTCGAAACTCTGCGCGAAGTGGACTTCATCGCCGCAGAGGACACCCGCGTTACGCTCAAGCTGCTCAACCGCTTCGAGATAAAAAAGCCGCTTATCTGCTATTTTGAACATAACCGCGCCGAAATGGGCGAAAAGCTGCTCAGCCGCCTGCTCGCCGGCGAGAGCTGCGCCCTCGTCACCGACGCCGGCATGCCCGCCATCTCCGACCCCGGCGAGGATATCGTGCGCGAATGCGCCCGTCACGGAGTCACCGTGGTCGCTATTCCCGGCCCGAGCGCCTGCGTAACCGCCCTCGCGATGAGCGGTCTGCCCACCCAGCGCTTTTGCTTCGAGGGATTTCTCTCCACGAACAACAAAAGCCGCCGCGAGCATCTCGAGGAGCTGCGCGGCGAAAAGCGGACTATGATCTTTTACGAGGCGCCGCACAAGCTCATGCGCACGCTCAGCGATTTCCTCGAACATTTCGGCGAGCGCGATATCGCATTGTGCCGCGAGATGACCAAGCTGCACGAGGAGGTCCTCCGCACCACACTCAGCGGCGCCATCGCCCACTTCACCGAGACGCCACCGAAGGGCGAGTTCGTCCTCGTCGTGCGCGGCGCACCCGAGGAAAGCGCGCCTGAGCTCACGCCCGAACAGGCTCTCAAAATTGTCGAACGCTACCGCGGCGAGGGCTGCAGTCTCAAGGAAGCCTGCAAAAAAGCCGCCGCCGAGACCGGCTTTTCCAAAAACGAGCTTTACTCCATGGCGCTCGAAAAATAAAAAACACCGCCCCGGTTTTTTCAACATCCGGGACGGTGTTTTTCTGTTTTTTGCTTTCCTCGCATCTTACAGCTTCTCGCGCATCATGGCGAAAAGACTTGTGCCCGGCAGACGGCGAAGCAGCAGCAGACCAAGGCTGAACATCACGATAGCCTCACCCAGCGCGACCTCAGCGCCGAAAACGGCAAAAGCCGTTCCAAAGGCCATTCCCGGCTCGGCAATGGTAAACGCCAGCACCGCACCGACGATAAGCGCATTGAAGACCACGGGACTGAGGCAGACGGCAATACATCTCCACCAGCTGCGGTAATTTCCGCCGCGTCCGAGCGCCTGCACGCTCAAACAGCACAAAAGCGTTGCGAGGGAGCCGAACACAACATCCAGCGGCCCCGCCGGACTGAGCAGATTCGCGATGACGCAGCCGATGAACAGTCCCCATGTGGCCGTGGGAAAGAAAAACGGCAGCACGCACAGCGCCTCCGCCACGCGCAGCTGTATACCGTTATAGCTCATGAAGCCGAGCGCCATCGTAAGCGCGGCGTAAATCGCAGCCAGAATGGCCGAAAACGCCAGTTTCAGCACAGAGCTCCTGTTTTTCATAATAAAAACCTCCACTTTCTTTTTTGCACCGGGCAAAACGGAAAACGGAGGCTCATCTTTTTTATCAAGGCGCACAGCTTGCGCGCAGTCCCATTTTCTGTTTGCACCCAATGGTGCGGGGAGGGTGTTTGGAAACCTGCCCCTTATTTAATTGCGCGGTGTATTCTAACACGGAAAAGCCGGACTGTCAATCCTCCAGAAAATCGCGGAAGTCCTCCTCGCTCGCAAAGAGCATATATTTCCCCTCATAATATCCCCAATAACCTGCCTGAGTGTAGTATCCTTTCATCTTTGCTCTTCGCTCCTTTCACTTGCTTTATGATTGAAGTATAAAGCGGAGCGAGTCCCATTTAACGGACTTTGAGTGAGGTGGGAGACGGGGTTCTTTGGCGGCAATAAAAAATCCCCGATTCGACGAATCGGGGATTTTTAATGCTTAAATTAGTCAACAACGTAAGGCAGGAGGGCCACCTGACGGGCTCTCTTAATGGCCTCAGTGAGCTGACGCTGATGCATAGCGCAGGTGCCGGTTGCACGGCGGGGCAGGATCTTGCCGCGCTCGGACATGTAGCGGCGGAGCTTAGCAGTATCTTTGTAGTCGATAAAAGTGCTCTTATCGGCACAGAACTGGCAAACTTTTCTGCGCTTGTGGTTCTTTGCGTTGTTCTTATCAAAAGCCAAGGCTGTATCCTCCTTTTAGAATTTTGTTCGCAGCTATTGCTTCGGAAGCTACCTTAGAAAGGAAGCTCGCCATCGGTGTCGCTCAGGTCGGAGAACGCGCTGCCGGAGGGAGCAGAGTCGAAGCTCTGGTATCCGCCGTAAGCGGGTGCGCTCTGATAACCGTCACGAGAGCTGCTGCGAGGAGCGCTGTAGCCGTTATCTTCACGGCTGCGCTTGCTTTCACCGAAATAAACGTTTTCCGCAACTACTTCAGCGCTGCGGCGCTTGTTACCATCGCGGTCGGTCCAGTCTCTTATCTGCAGACGGCCGGAAACAACAGCCATGCTGCCCTTGGTAAAATACTTGGAAACGAAGTCCGCGGTGTGACGCCATGCCACGATATCAATGAAATCGGTCTGGCGCTCACCTCCAAGTCGGAT
>JAZOBQ010000021.1:0-2368 GCA_045596005.1 Oscillospiraceae bacterium | reverse complement strand
TGAATCCCAGTCCATTTTTGTGGGGAACGCGCCATTTCTTTTTGCTCGTGGTGTTCCCTCGCCGGGCAGGCCTGCATTTTCTTGCTCGTGCAAGAAAATGAAGCAAAAGAACACGGCAAAAGGGGGGACAAAAGTTGTTCCCCCTTTGGAATCCCCCCATGCCGACAAGTGTACAACACTCAAGCTCGCATGGAAGCGGTAATGACTGCTTGGTGCAGAAAGTGTCGTAACTTTTCTGCCGCCGCAGCGATGCAGCGGCTTTTAGTGCGGCATACTGCGGTGCAATTGTTTTGCTGCGCAGCATGACGCAAAAAAGTTACCGGGCATATGCCTGTGCGTTACGCTGAAGACCGGGGTGGTTTCCAAAGGAGGGGCGACTCGACGAGCCCCTCCTTTGGTTTGTTTTTCTTTCCATATTCTTTTTGCAAACTCAAAAAGAATATGGCCGTCGGAGACATATCAATTAGGAGAGTCTAATTCTTACTCCTCAACTACCTCAGCCTCAACCGTCTCAGTCTCCTCCTCGCCTTCTTCCTTCTCGGTTCTGGCGATGGAGATGACGCGGCTGCCCTCTTGTACGCGCATGAGGCGTACGCCCTGAGTGGCGCGGCCGTAGATGGAGATTCCGCCGACGTCCATGCGGATAATGGTGCCGTCATCGGAGATGATGAGGATATCGTCGACCTCGTCGACGACCTTGCAGTCGGCGACCTTGCCGGTCTTGTCGGTGCAGTTATATGCACGCATACCCTTACCGCCGCGGTGCTGGGGCTCGCCGCCGCCGCGGACATATTCCTCGATGGGAGTGCGCTTGCCGTAGCCGTTTTCGGTGACGGAGAGCAGGGTGCCGCCGGCACGGGCACGGGCCGCGCCAACCACATAGTCGCCCTCGCGCAGCTTTATGCCGCGCACGCCGACCGCGTCGCGTCCCATGGGACGGATATCGGTCTCGGCGAAGCAGATGGCATAGCCTTCGTGGGTGCAGATGAGGATATTCTGCTCGCCGTCGGTCTGGCGAACGGAGATGAGTTCGTCGCCCTCGTCGAGCTTGAGCGCGCGGATACCGCTCGAGCGGATATTTTTGAGCGCGGACTGGTACATACGCTTGACGGTACCGTCGCGGGTTACGAAGACAAGGAAGCTGTCCTCCTCAAAGCCGCGGGCATGGAGCATGGCGCTGACGCGCTCGCCGGGGTCGAGGGGAATGATGTTGACGATATTGCTGCCGCGGGCATTTCTGCCTGCCTCGGGGATATTGTAGCCCTTCTTGACATACACGCGTCCCGTGGAGGTGAAGAAGAGGATATTATCATGGGTGGATGCGGTGAAGACGGTCTCGACATAGTCCTCGTCCTTGGTGGCCATGGCGCGGATGCCCTTGCCGCCTCTGCGCTGGGCGCTGTACTCGCTGACGGGCAGGCGCTTGATGTAGCCGCCGTGGGTGAGGGTGAAGGCGCAGGTCTCCTCCTCGATGAGGTCTTCTATGTCTATTTCGTCCTCGATTTCCTGAATCTCGGTGCGGCGGTTGTCGCCGAACTTGTCGCGGATGGCTATGAGTTCTTCCTTCAGAACGCCCTTGAGCATTTCCTCGTCAGCCAGCAGCTCGAGGAAATATGCGATGCGCTTTTGCAGCTCGGCAAACTCAAGCTCGAGTTTCTCGCGGTCGAGACCCTGCAGAGCCTTCAGACGCATATCCAAAATGGCCTGAGCCTGCACATCATCAAGTCCGAAGCGCTCCATGAGAGCCTCCTTCGCGTCATCGTAGCGGGAGCGGATGATGCGGATGACCTCGTCGATATTGTCCTGAGCGATGAGCAGACCCTGCAGCAGGTGGGCGCGCTCGCGTGCCTTGCGAAGGTCATACTCGGTGCGGCGGCGGATTATCTCCTGCTGATGGGCGAGATATTCGTCGATTATCTGGCGCAGGGTGAGTATTTTGGGCTGCTTCTGGTCGTCCACCAGAGCGAGCATGATGATGCCGAAGGAGCTCTGGAGCGCGGTCTGCTTATAGAGCTTGTTGAGCACGACCTGGGGATTTGCGTCGCGCTTGAGCTCTATGACCATGCGCATACCGTTGCGGTCGGTCTCGTCGCGCAGGTCGGAAATACCGTCGAGACGCTTGTCCTTGACCTGTTCGGCTATGTTCTTGAGCAGCTGGCGCTTGTTGACCTGATAGGGCAGCTCGGAAACAATGATTCTCTGGCGGTCACGACCAAATTCCTCAACGTTGGTTCTGGCACGCACCACAACCTTGCCGCGGCCGGTGGCATAGGCGGCACGGATGCCGCTGCGTCCCATGATGATGCCCTTGGTGGGGAAGTCGGGACCTTTGATATGCTCCATCAGATCCGACAGTACGGCTTCCGGA
>JAZOBQ010000020.1:0-16088 GCA_045596005.1 Oscillospiraceae bacterium | reverse complement strand
AAAACACTTTTTGTCAATCTTTTTTCAGCCTGAAAACGTTATCTCTTTAACAACAAATGCTAATCGCGCCATAAATCTTTCTAATTGCAAATAAAGAACCAGAGCGCGTCGCGTATGTTTTCCGCGGTGTGCTCTGGTTCTTTGTTTATTAAGCTTTTTCGAATCTGTATTTCTGCGTAACTTCGGGATATTTCTCCCTGTCGACCTCGGATATGAACATCTCCAGCGGACGGGCATAAAGCTTTCTCTCGCCGTAAAGCGGCCTATAGATCATCATCTGCTCACCGCTTTCAGTGTGCTCCGCCTGCCCCACTATCTCGTAGAGATACATGTTGGGTTCATCCCGAAGTGCCTCCTCGCTGAGCATCGTCCGTTTGAAATGCTGAACTATATCTCCTTTTGTGAACATAGTCCTCTCCTTTCAAAATGCGCAGTTTTTGACGCCATTCGTTGTCAATATGGCGTAGGAATCGAATCCCGCCTTTTTCGCCCTTGCTGCGGCTTCCTCATATCCGAAAAGCAGCTGTTCCACCGCATGGGCGTCCGATGTGATTATCACCCGGCCTCCCATTTCCCGCCATGCCTCCAGCAGGAAATCTCCGGGATAACTGACTTTTCGGTATCCGCGCGCAACAGCACCCGTGTTGATCTCCAAAAGCGTATTCTTTGGATCGGCGCATTCAAGCGCGAAAAGTGCCGCGGCCTTGTACTCCCTTGAGCTTTCGTCGAAGAAACTTCCGTCTCCGTTTATTTTCGTTATGAGGTCAATATGTCCTAAAATTGTCGGCTTCATTTTCGCCACACGGGCGACCTCGGTGTAATAGCCGCGTATCATAGCCATCATATCTCCGCCGTATACTGTATCCCGGCAGCTGCAGAAACTGTCCCGGCGCCAGTCCACGCTGTAAAACTCTCCGTTTTTTCCGCGCAGATTGTGAACGGAGCCTATCCAGTAGTCAAGCCCCTCCGGCAGTGCGTCGTCCGAGCATGAATCCCACTCTATTCCTCGCAGTATCTCCATTTTCCCTGCGTACTCTGCCTTGAGTCGCTCAAGCTCTGCAAAGTATTCCTCCGCACCGGAGGCAAGAACATTCCCCTGATCGTGCGGAATATCGGTGTGTATGTGCCCGGAGAATCCCAGATGCTTCACACCCGCGGCACAGGCCGCCGCAGCCATTTCAGCCAGCGAATTTCTTCCGTCGCAAAGAGAGCTGTGCGTGTGTACGGAACACTGCAAATAGCTGCCGCCGCTCATTGCATACGCTCCTGCTTTACCTTGCGGTCGATGACATGGCGCGTTTCAAGTTCCCTTGTAACGTCCTCTACGGAAATGCCCATCTGCACCATCAGCACCATGGCGTGATATACGAGGTCGGCGAGCTCATAAACGGTCTCCTCACGGTCGCCCTTTGCGGCGCCGATGATGACCTCGGTGCACTCCTCGCCCACTTTTTTGAGTATTTTGTCCATTCCCTTTTCGAAAAGATACGTGGTGTAGCTGCCCTCCTTCGGTCTGTCCTTTCTGCCCTTTATGAGCTCATACAGCGCCTCATAGCTGAAACTCTTGAGCTCGTCGGAGAGATATATCCCATTGAAAAAGCAGCTCTCGACCCCTGTATGGCAGGCGGGTCCGTCCTTCACGACCTCGACAACGAGCGCGTCGCCGTCGCAGTCCGCGGTAATGGACACGATGTGCTGGCGGTTTCCGCTCGTCTCGCCCTTGCGCCACAGCTCTCCTCTGCTTCTGCTCCAGAAACAGGTCATCTTTTCGTCTATGCTTATCGCAAGGCTCTCCGCGTTCATGTACGCCAGAGTCAGCACCTGCTTTGTGTAGTGATCCTGAACTATCGCGGGAATAAGTCCCCGCTCGTCAAATTTCAATGCCATGATCTTCTCCTCATATCCTCATGGGAACGCCAAGTCCCTTCAGGTATTTTTTCAGCTGTCCGATGTCGACCTCGCCGGTGTGGAAAATACTCGCCGCTAGTCCCGCGTCAATACCGGGATGGGCGAAAAGCTCCGCGAAATCTTCCATCTTACCCGCGCCGCCGCTGGCAATTATGGGCACATCAACACGTGAAGCAAGTTCTGTCAGCATTTCGATGTCAAATCCGCCTCTTACGCCGTCAGTGTCGATGGAGTTTAGAACTATCTCGCCCGCGCCGTTTCCGACTCCTCTTTCGGCCCATTCCATGGCGTCCAGTCCCGTGTCCACACGTCCGCCCTTTGCGAAAAGACGGAATCGTCCGTCCACGCGCTTTACGTCCATACTCAGCACCACGCACTGGTCTCCGTATTTCTTCGCCGCGCGTGCTATGAGCGATGGGTCGCGGATGGCTCCGGAATTCACGCTGACCTTGTCCGCGCCGCACTTGAGCTCGCGGTCAAAATCCTCAAGAGTGTTTATTCCTCCGCCAACCGTCAGTGGGATAAACACGCGTTCCGCCACCCGGCAGAGTATGTCGGTAAATATCCCTCTGCCCTCTGCCGATGCTGTTATGTCATAGAAAACCAGCTCGTCGGCTCCCGATGCGTTGTAAAACTCCGTCATTTCCACAGGGTCAGCCATGTCCCTGAGTCCTTCGAAATTCGTTCCTTTCACAACTCGTCCGTTTCGCACGTCGAGGCAGGGAATTATTCTCTTTGCAAGCATTTTTCATCCCTCCCGTTGGGTAAAAGTCCTTATCACTTCGGCAAGTTCAAGCCGTCCGGAATATATCGCCTTGCCGAGTATTGCAGCTGAAACACCCATGGCCTCGAGCCGCCTTATCTCCTCCATGCTGCCCACACCGCCGCTGGCGGTGATGCTCAGTCCCTTTATCTGAGACAGCGTCTCATATACCTCGAGATTTGTGCCACGACCGGCTCCGTCACGGGAAATGTCGGTGTATATCACCGTCTTCACGCCCGCATCGCGCAGTCTGAGGCAAAACTCATATCCGGTCTCCGTTGAAAGCTCTTTCCAGCCGTTTATCGCCACGAAACCGTCGCGCGCATCCACGCCTACGGCAATTTTGTCGCCGTATTTTTTCGCCATCGCCGCCGTGAATGCAAAATCCTTCACCGCGATAGTGCCAAGTATGCATCTTTTCACACCCATCGAGAGATAGCGCTCAATGGCCTCCTCGCTTCGAATTCCGCCGCCGAGCTCTATGTAAAGGCCTCCCTGCCGTGCAATAGCCTCTATGCTCTTGAAGTTTGCGGTAGTTCCGTCCCTTGCTCCGTCGAGGTCAACGAGATGCAAAAATTTCGCACCTGCTTCCACAAAACCTCCGGCGACAGCAGCAGGGTCGTCGGAATATACGGTCTCCTTATCGTAATCTCCCTGAAAAAGCCTTACCACGCGCCCTCCAACGAGGTCGATGGCAGGAAAAATATCTATCATAGTTTTTCTCCCTATATCTCAGAAAATGCTTTCAGCAGCCTCAGACCGGCATCGCCGGACTTCTCAGGATGAAACTGGCAGCCCCATACATTCCCACGTCGCACTATTCCCGTAACCTCTACATTTCCGTATGCCGAGGAGGCTATGGTGCTCTCCGCACAGTCTGCAGCGTAAAATGAGTGGACGTAGTAAACATACTCCCCGTTTTCAAAATATCTGAAGATCGGATCATCGCGCCTTATCTCAAGACTGTTCCAACCCATGTGCGGCACCTTGAGGCTCTTGTCATCAAGATCATCCTTCAGCGCTCTCACCTGACCGGGAATGAGTCCGAGTCCCTCGTGAACTCCATACTCGCAGCTTTGCTCGAAAAGCAGCTGCATACCGAGGCAGATGCCTAGAAGCGGCTTTTTCTCCGCCTCGGCCAGTATCGTAGGCACAAGGCCGCTCTCGCGCAGCTTCGCCATAGCATCTCCGAATGCACCCACGCCGGGCAGGATTATTCTGTCCGCCGCCTTGAGCACTTCTGCGTCGCCGCTGACAATGCTTTCAAGGCCAAGCGCGGCAAGGCTGCTTTTGAGCGAAAAGAGATTGCCTACGCCGTAATCAACTATCGCGATCATATCACAAAACTCCCTTGGTGCTGGGTATCTCGTCGGCGTGAGCCGGGTCAGTGGTAACCGCCTGCTTCAGCGCCCGTGCCATGCCCTTGAACATGGCCTCTATCACATGATGGGTGTTGTCGCCGGAAAACATTCTGAAATGCATAGCCATCGGGCAATTCCTGATAAACCCGAGCCAGAATTCTTTGGCAAGCTCGCTGTCGAAGTCTCCCACCTGCGGCGAGGGCATAGTTACGCCCCAGCCGAGGCAATCGCGCCCGGAAATATCGCAGACACAGAGCATCAGCGTCTCGTCCATGGGCATAAAGAACTGACCGTAGCGCATTATGCCGCGTTTCTCACCCAGAGCCTCTGCAAATGCGCGGCCGAGTGAAATACCCACATCTTCCACGCTGTGGTGGTAATCCACTTCTGTGTCGCCGCAGCACTTCACCTCGAGGTCGAAATCTCCGTGTCGGGCAAAAAGCTCCAGCATGTGGTCGAGAAAGCCACAGCCGCTTTCGATATCCGCTCTGCCCTTTCCGTCAATGCAAAGCTCTATTTTCACCTGAGTTTCCTTGGTCTTTCTTTCAACAGACGCTTTTCTCATGCTTTCCGTCCCTCCAGTATCTCGGCAGTTGCCCTCACGAGGGTCTCCATCTGCTCCATGGTGCCTATACTTATGCGGCTGTAATTGGCAATGCGCGCTGGTTTGTCGAAGCGGCGAACGAGTATGCCGCGCTCTCTGAGCGCAGCGCAGTATTGCGCACCCGCTATTTTATCCGATGCTGCAAAAATGAAGTTTGTCTTGGAATCGAGCACCTCAAAACCCAGCTTTCTGAGTTCCGTCGCCGCATATTCTCTGGCAGCAAGCACCTTTACCACACACTCGGCGTGGTAGGCTTTGTCCTTTATAGCTTCCGTTGCCGCCAGCGCGGACAGATAATTGACGTTATAGGGGTTGAAGGAATACTTTATCCGCTTCATGTCGTCAATAAGACTCTCGCAGCCTATCGCAAGACCGATCCGCCCACCCGCAAGAGAGCGCGACTTTGAAAATGTCTGCACCACTAGAAGATTGTCATATTCCTCCACGAGCGGCACACAGCTCTCACCGCCGAAATCGACATAGGCCTCGTCCACTATCACAAGTCGCTCGCGATTGCTTTCAAGCAGCCGCCTGATCTCGCTTACGGGATTTGCCAGCGAACTCGGTGCATTGGGATTTGCCATCAACACTACACAGTCCAAATCCATGTAATCGTCCACGCATAGGCTGAAATCTTCTCTCAGCGGCACGATAAGGCTCTCTATGCCGTAGAGCGCCGCCCATACCTTGTAAAAACCGTAGGTAATATCCGCGAAAGCCAGCTTTCTTCCGCTGCCGCAAAATGCGCGCAGGGCAAAGGCGAGTATCTCGTCCGAGCCGTTGCCGGCGAGAATATTGCCGCTGCCAAGCCCGAAATACTCCGCCGCCGCTGTGCAAAGCGCTGTGCAGTCGGGGTCGGAATACAGTCGCAGCGCCGAGGCGTCCGCATTTTTCAAAGCCTCTATCACTCCCGGAGCGGGCGGATACGGGTTTTCGTTCGTGTTGAGTTTTATCATTATGCCGCCTTTTGGCTGCTCGCCGGGAACGTACGGCTGCAGCGCGGCGGCCTCATTTGACAAAAATCTGCTCATTATTTATCATCCTCGCATCGGATCGTTACGCTGCGCGCGTGTGCGTGCAGGCCCTCGCGCTCGGCAAACTCCGACACCATTGGTGCAACAGCCTTCAGCGCCTCGGGCGTATAATATATGAAACTGGACTTTTTCACATAGTCGTCAACGCTCAGCGGACTTGAAAATCTCGCCGTACCGCTGGTGGGAAGGGTGTGGTTCGGCCCTGCAAAATAATCGCCCATAGCCTCCGGAGTGCTGCGTCCGAGGAAAATGCTGCCCGCATTTTTTATCTTACCCATAAGCGCGAAGGGGTCTTCAACGCAAAGCTCAAGATGTTCGGGAGCGATGATATTCGCCGCCTCGGCAGCCTTTTCGAGACTGTCGGTGATAATAATTTTGCTGTTATTTTCTATCGCCGCACGCGCGATGTCCTCTCTCGGCAGCTCAGAAAGCTGCTTTTCTATCTCCTGCTGCACGGCAAGTGCCATATACTCGCTGTCTGTGACGAGCACAGCCGTTGCCAGCACATCGTGTTCCGCCTGAGAGAGCATATCCGCCGCCACGAAGCGAGGGTCGCTCAATCCGTCGGAGAGTACGAGTATCTCGCTCGGCCCTGCTATCATGTCTATGGCAACTCTGCCGAAGACCTTGCGTTTTGCCGTTGCAACGAAAATTCCGCCCGGTCCCACAATTTTATCTACTCTCGGCACGCTCTGAGTGCCGTAGGCGAGAGCCGCGACCGCCTGCGCTCCGCCGATTTTGAAAATCTTCGTAACTCCGGCGATCTTTGCAGCCGCCAGCACAGCATCGGCTATCTTGCCTTCTCTGTCCGGGGGAGTCACCATGACTATTTCGCTGACCCCGGCGATTTTTGCAGGAATAGCATCCATCAGTACGGACGAAGGGTATGCGGCGGTATTTCCCGGCACGCAGATGCCCACTTTTTCAATGGGCGTGTAGCGCTGTCCGAGCACTACTCCGTTTTCCTTTGTGATTACAAATGAATTATGAAGCTGTCTGGTGTGAAACTCGCGGATATTATCAGCCGCGGCACGGAGTATGGTGAGGAAGTCCTTCCCCACGCGCTCCATCGCGGCGTCCATCTCCGCCTCGCTCACGGCGAGAGAGTCTATCTCCGCTCCGTCGAATCGGCGTGTGTAGTCGCGCAGAGCCTCGTCTCCCCTTGCGCGCACATCTGCAATAACAGCGTCCACCGCTGCGGAAACGTCCTCCTCCGCCTGAATGTCGCGGCAGAGTATCTCCTCGGGACTTATATCATTAAAATCGAGTATACTGATCATTTTTTGACCTCCGAAAGACAATCCACGAGGGCGTCTATCTCCTTTTTCTTGAACTGATAGCTGGCCTTGTTGGCTATAAAGCGCGCGGATATGGGCATAAACTCCGTGACCACCTTAAGCTCATTTTCCTTCAGCGTGGTGCCGGTCTCGACAATATCCACTATAACATCGCTCAGTCCGAGCAGCGGAGCAAGCTCTATCGAACCGTTGAGCTTGATAATGTCAATATCTCTGCCCTGTGCGGCATAGTATGCCTTTGCGATATTCACAAACTTCGTCGCCACTCTGAGACTTCTGCCCGGCTCATCAACAAAATCGTTTTTTGCAGCCACGCACATACGGCAGCGTCCGAGCCCCGTATCGAGCAGCTCGTAAACATCACTTCTCGCTTCGGCGAGTATGTCCTTTCCAACAATGCCGATATCTGCTGCGCCATGCTCAACGTATATGGCAACATCGCTTGGTTTCACGAGGAAATAGCGTATGCCTGCCTCAGCGCTTTCAACCACAAGACGGCGGCTGTCCCCCGGTTCCTCGCTGCAGCCGTAACCTGCCTCGGAAAGCAGGGCGTATACCTTGTCGCCCAGTCTGCCCTTTGGCAGCGCGATGTTCAGCATTCTTCTTTCGCTCTCATCGCCCCCCATGTTTTCAATGCGCTCCAGTTCATCCATGTACAGCGCAAAGCCGATAGCCTCCGCACCGGGGGCGAACTGCGCCGCCAGAGGATCGTAGCGCCCACCCTGGAGAACTGCTCTAGGCGCGCCGGCCACATAGCCGCGAAATACCAGACCGTTATAATAGTCTATGTCGTTCACAAGCGAGAGATCGATGCGGACTTCTCCGCTCTCGCCCAATCCCATACATATCCGCTCCAGCTCCGCTGCGGCAGCAGTCATGGACTCATTGCGGCAAAGCTCTCTCATTTTTTTGACAAGCTCTTTCCAGTCCCCACTCAATTCTATGAGGCTGCACAGCGCGTCTGCATTTTCCTGTTCGAGTCCGGCGGCGACAGCTTTTTCGCGCAGCTCATGGCTATTTTTATCCTTTATGCAGTCAAGAATCCCGCGCCTTGTTCCTTCGCCAAGTCCGAAGGCATCGAGAAAAGCTCCCACATATCCCATGTGGCTTATCTCCAAAGCGGTCTTCTCTCCGCACATACCGAGTGTCTGCTGGGCGAGATTCAGTACCTTGATGCACTCGTCCTCATCGACGCACCCTATGCACTCAAGTCCCATCTGGCTTATCTCGCGGAACGTATGGCTTTCCTGACTGGGTCTGTAAACGTTTTCCGAGTAATAATATCTCGCGCAGCCTCCGTCTGGTATCCGTGCATTTTTCGCGATGGAGAGCGTAACGTCCGGCTTGAGCGCCAGAAGTCTACCGTCCAGATCCGTAAATGATATCAGCTGTTCCGAGGCCAGAAATCGGCGATTGGCCTGATACAGGGCGTATTCCTCGAAGCGGCTCATATGATATTTTCTGTACCCTGCCTTTTCATAAAGAGCTCTGAGCCTCAGCGCCATAAGCTCGATCCTGTCGAGTATTGCAAACTCCGCGTCCATCTTTTCTGCCTCCTTTTCTCCCGAACGGGGTATCATTCCGCCGGGCATATACGTCCGTTTTGCCCATTATACTTTATTTTGCTAATTAAGTAAAGTGCTAATTTGATAAATTGCGGGCTTGTTTTTCGTCTTTTTCTGTTCGGATTGTAAAAGGCTTTCTCCATGTGGTATAATGAAGCGTAAATCGGTGCGTGAAAGCCGTACCGCTATCGCGCCATATATGTTTTCGGGGGTGTAAAATGGCCTATTATACATACATTCTTCGCTGCTCGGACGGCAGTCTCTATACCGGCATCACCACCGACCTTGTCCGCCGTTTTGCCGAACACAGTTCCGGTGACCCTAAGCTGGGCGCGAAATACACCGCTTCTCACCCTCCTTTGGCCTATGAATGTGCCTTTCGCTCCCCAGACCGCTCCTCCGCCTCGCGGCTTGAAGCATGCATAAAGCGCCTTACAAGAGCACAGAAGCTCCGCCTCATCGCCGGAGAGCTCCGTGAGCTTCCCGAGCTCGAACTCTGCTCCCGCGTCCCTGTCACAGCGAACGGGAAACCCGAATGATACCATAAAAGCCTGCGAAAAAATATCGCAGGCTTTTTTGTTTTATCCTTTGAAATATTTCCAGTTTTCAGCAAGTTTTTCGCTTATCATGAACATATCGCGTCCCGCCCCAAAGTCCTCGCGGACTCCGGCCTCTGTACCGGGATCGAAGATGTATGTCTTGCCGTCAATTTCTATCTCAACCCATGCGTGCGGCAGCCTGTCAGTACCAACGGTACCGTTAACCGCCGTTGCCTCATAGCCGATACCTCTTGCCAACGCCCAGAAAGCTCCGGCGTAGCTGCAGCCGTTGCCGCTTCTCGTCTCGAACATCGTGACCGCCTCGGCCATCTCCCATCCGCGGGCACCGACTTCGTATATATTGCCTCTTGTGCAGGTGAAATTCTCACAGCAGTAATCATATACCGCCTCGAGCAATTCACCCGGTCTTGTATAGTTATTGACCTCGGCAATATCCGCAATAATCGCGGAAACGTAGCTGTCGAGCATAGCGTCGCCGCTGGTGAAGCGTCCGTCATACCCAAATGTAAGATTTCCTATAACCGTGTCGCAGATGAAGTATCCTTCGGCTCCGACGCAGTACAGTGCGCCATCGACCAGTACATAGCCCTCCTCATACAGTGCAGGCAGCTGGGTCTTACGCCATATACTGCCGCTTTCAGAATGAGTGTGTGCAACGGTGGCCTCCAGAAGTTCATCGAAATCCTGTCTTACCGGCGAAATATCGGGAATGCAGTAGGTGTCCTCCGCCACCAATATTCTCGCCTCGGCATCACGCTGCAAAAGCTGGTTCATAATAAGCGCAAAAGAGCTGCGGCTGATTTTCTCCGCCCCGTCATGACCGAGAATAACTCTGTCCAGTTCCTCGGAGGTATAGAAGTTTAACAGCACCGCTCTGAGTTCATCAACCGTTACATCATCTTCCGCCGCGGAAAGATCGGGAAAACGAGCCTTCGCCGCCTCTCCGGCAAGGGCATTGAGCGCTGTCACCAGATCCGTACTGTCAAGAATGTCGTCCGGGCGAAGAAGTCCGTCGCTTCCGCTAAAGAGGTATGGAGCATCTCCGTCCAGAATCGGAAGAAACACCGCCGTATATTCTGTGTCACCGTTGATCGGGGTGTTCGCCGGCTGCGCCTTTCGTCCGTTTTCGTTTATCCATCCGGCGAAACGGGCGCCCTCGATATCCTCCACTTCGGGTACCGCAGGAAACTCGCCGAGATCACAGCGCATGCGCTTGACCTCCCTGCCTTCGACCACAAAGCTCACGTCATAGCTATGGGTCTGGGCAGCTGTCGGCTCTGTGGCCGCAACATGCACCTCGGCCGGAGCCTGGGAAGTGCAGCTTCCCATAACAAAACCGGAAATGAGCACCGCTGCCGTCAATATATACTTGGTACATTTTGCGATGTCCATTTGCGCCCCTCATTCGCGAGTTATGTAACCCGTATTATGTAGACTCATTATATAGCCACACGCGTGAAATTTCAACCGTTTTTTCGCATTTTGTACAATTTTTTGTAATCATTTTTCGAATCAGGCCGCATTTTGGCATAAAAAAGCGGCCCCGGTTTTCACCGGAGCGGTTACATAATTATTTTTATTCGGCGTAATAGTCAATCGTAACGGTTCTGGTATCATTATCCCAGCCTACAATTGCACCGAAATATTCTACCACAGCTCTGACGGGCACCAGAGTGCGTCCGTTGAAGATAATCGGAGGGGTATCGAGGCTGTATGCAGCCGTGTCGTCCCACATCAGATAACTGTCTATTTTCAGGAAAAGCTGCTTGTCACCCAGAGTCAGGCTCACTATTCTCGCTTCGCCGTTCCAGCCTACTTCTCCTCCCATAGCCTCGACCACAGCACGGATGGGAAGCATGGTACGGTTATTGTATATGATGGGGGTGGTACCTTCCGCATCTATGTAGCGGTGCTCGCCGTTTACATAGATGTCAGGCTTGTCGATGCTGAGCTTGATGCTGACATCTGCGTTTTCGCCCGCTTCGGGAGTCTTGTCCCCGTTTTTCATAGTCACAACATCGCTGAGCCAGAAGCTCGAACCGGTGCGTACCGCGTTGAACAATGCATCGTAGCTTGCGTAGCACAGGCGGATAACGGGTTTACTGTCTCCTGCGTAGTCTACGAAATAAACGCCCTCATCGCTGCAGGCGAGGAAGCAGATGGAGTGCACGTAATCTATGCGCATATGCTCGCCGGCCTGGCAGTAATCGCGGACAAAGTCCTTGAACTGTGCGGAAGTGAGTCCCCACACACTGGTGATATCGTTGCCGTAAGCGTCCTTGACGTAGGTCTGAACTCCGGTCTTTCCGGCGCCGTAAACCACCTGGGATGCCCACTTGGCATAGGCATAACAGCCGGATGCGCGCACAGTGAAGCTGTAAGTTCCGTCGTTGACAGTTTCTGCGTAGCCGTTTCTGTTGGGATACGGAAAGCTGCTCTGTCTGAGAGCCGCATAGGAGCTGCCGCTGAGCAAATGGCGCACAGCCGCTTTGGCGCTCTCGCGCTGAGCTTCGCTCTCAAAGCTCTGCCTGTCGAGATCTGCCATGATCTTGTCCACATGTCCGTCCGCAGCGGAAGTGATCACCGTCTGCTCACAGTGATAATAAGCCGAGGCCATGGGTGCCATTGCCGTAAGCATAATCGTCACCAACAGCAGCGCAGTAATTTTTCTGAACATATATTTCTTCATCTATTATCCTTTCAAGGAGCCTTCTTCCGGAAGAAAATTACTTTTATTCCATATTCCGGAGCACTATATTCTATAATTTCCCTCTGTCCTTGTCAAGGGAAAAAGTGCGCTAAGGAAGTTCTCCCTCAGCCTCCGAAAATACCAAAGAACTTTGAAAGCGGTTCGATCACCTTGGCAAGGCTGTCTATAGCGAGATTCAGCTTCTCTATGTCGATCTCGCTGATTTTTTTGAAAGTCTCTTCAAGGTTTTCCTTGCTGCCGTCCACGAGGCTATCGACGCTGCTCACCATGTCCGCAAGTCCCACCTCGGTCAGTTCCTCGCTCACTTTTTCAAGATTGCCGAGCACCACTTCCGCCTGCTCCATAAGTCCCTCGGCCTCTCCGGCAAGAAGCTGAACCTCACCCGCGATGTCCATCACCGTGGGCACAACGCTCAAAACCGCTATAACGAGGACGAGAAAACATACTGCCGCCACTATCGCAAGAATGCTCTGAAGTTTTGCATACTTCACCTGCTCGTGGTTGGACTTGTCGAGACGCTCGAGCACCTCCTGCAGCTGTTTATCTTTTTCCATAAAACTTCCCCTTTCCCGCACAAAAACTGTATTCTAATCATAAGAATACCACAGTTTCCGCCCGATAAACAGTCCAAAAACGCAAAAATCCCACCGTGACCGAAAAATCACGGTGGGAAAAATGTTAAACTTCAATTTGCCTTACTTTTTGTCAGTTTCGCTGTCCTTATCCTCTTTCTTAGCGGCGCGTCTGAGGGCGCTGCGCTCGGCCTTTTTCCTGCGTGCGCTGCGAACGACGAAGAAAACGACGAGAGCGATAATGATTATCCAGATTATCCAGCCGACCCAGTTTCGTGCAAAGCGGAGCATCGTGCGCTCGAGGGAATCAACGAAGTTGGAGCTGCCGCGCTTGAAAGCCTCTGCGAGCTTTGCTCCGAAGCCGATGACCGGTTCCTCAACCTCAGTCAGCTCATAGACTTCGTTCAAGTAGATGCTGACGGTGGAATAGCCTACCAGGGAGTCATATTTACGGAGGGTGCCGGTGAGCTGCTCTATGGCATACTCAGTATCACTGATGGCGGTTTCAAGAGTGATGATGTCCTCCATGCTCTCCGCCTTTGCAAGCAGGTTCTGAAGACGTTCTAGCTTAGTCTGCTGGGTCACGAGTCGGGATTCGGTGTCGTAGTAGGCCTCGCTGACGTCCTGTGCGGAGCGTTCGATGGAGTTGAGCTGGCAAAGCTCACCCACAGCGCCGCAAAAAGCGTCAAAATTCGCTGCCGGGACGCGCACAGTATAGTTTCCGCTGCGATAAGTGCCGTAGTTGTTGAGATTGCTGCTCTCGAAATAGCCGCCCATTTTGTCGACAATATCTTCGAGTCCGGCAATCGCGGAGTCGAATTCGGTGGTCTCAAGCTCGAGCCATGCCTTATAGATGAGCTTGGTGTTTGCTGGCAAACCAGTCTGACTCTCGTTTACGTCTGTGGACGTTGCGAAGTTGTCGTCCTTCGCATAGCCGTAGTACATTTCAGCTTCCGGCATCGGTGCTTCTACGGGTTCCACAGGAGCCGCGGGTGCCGCTGGTTCGGCCGGCATAGCCATATCGGCCATGGGAGCGGAAGCTCCGCAGCCGACCAGAAGTCCAAGTGCGAGAATAAAGCAGAGAATGATGGATATGCTGCGTTTCATCGTTTTGTCCTCCTTTGATTATTGTTTTGTCGCGTTTTTGATGTTTTGTCCTTATATAATCCTATGACGCAGAAAAGGGGAAAAAGTTTCATTGCCGCGCAGATTTTTTTCGTTTTTTCTTCGGTTGACATTATGCGGTGTTACATGTTAAATTATATAGGCTGCAGATATAAAAGTAAATACGGAGATGTATCGAAGTGGTCATAACGAGGCTGACTCGAAATCAGTTGGCGGGTCACACCGCCCGGGGGTTCGAATCCCTCCATCTCCGCCATGTAAAAAAGACATTCCTTCATGGGATGTCTTTTTTACATCATGCTGGGATTCGAAGTTTATGCCCGACAGGGTAAATCCCTCCATCTCCGCCATATAATAAATCCACCCCATGAAGGGGTGGATTTGTTATATGGCGGAGCAAGTTCATGCCGCCCCTGCAAGTTCTTATCTTTTTCTCCTTAGCCTCATACCTACGCCCATGAATGCGCCACAGATACCTCCGACGATGTGGGTCAGCTGGGAAATATTGTCGCTCGTCATTATGCCGTCGTATATCTCTCCGCCGATATAGATGATGAAAACAAGTATAAGAGTGATCGGTATGCCGCCTCTCATACCGCCGAGAGAAGACATAATTATCATCATGAATACTATTCCGCTCGCGCCCATCAGCGCAGCATCAGGGAACAGCAGACACTGAATGATTCCGGACACCAGCGCTGTCACGACTATCGCCCACCACATATTGCCGCTGCCGTAGCGTTCTTCAAGCGCAGGGCCGATAACCAGCATCAGGACCAGATTGCCCGTAAGATGCGAAAAATCCGCGTGACCGAGCACATGGGTGAACAGTCTGATATACCCCAGAACATCTCCCAGCTCGAAGCGATACACGCAAAAGAGCTTCAGCGTTGAGTTGCCCCCCGTTATAAGATCGAGAAACAGCACAAAAAGACACAAAAGCGTAAACGTAAGCGTCGTTGGGGCGTTATATTGCAGCAGCGCTGCTTTTCGTTTTTTTCTTGTTGCCAAACCAAGGCACCTCTTTCAGTATTTTGCTCAGCCGAGTTCCGCGCTGCGCTTTGCAGCTATCGTGACTGCATCGATAACTCCGCCGCGGAAGGCGTTCATTTCCAGAGTGCGTATTCCCTCTATGGTCGCGCCGCCGGGAGAACATACCGCATCCTTGAGCTCGCCGGGATGTCTGCCGCTTTCAATTACCATCTGTGCCGCCCCTGCAACCGCCTGAGCCGCCCAGAACATAGCGTCGGAGCGTTTCAGTCCGGCTCTTACGCCGCCATCTGCCAATGCTTCAATAAACATATAGGTAAACGCGGGTGTGCATCCGCCCACTGTCATTCCGGCTTCGGCATGTTCCTCGTCGCTGCGTGCTACCATACCGCAGTCTGCCAGTATCGCCTCCAGCTCGGCGACCGTCTCCTCCGCGACATTCTCTCCGGGAGCTATGAGCACAAGACCGCGTCCGATCGCACAAGGAGTGTTGGGCAGGATACGAACAACTCTATTGCCCTTTTCAAGTGCCTCGCTCATCGCATATCCGGGAACTCCCGCCGCCATGGACACAATGACCTCGCTGCCGTCGAGAATGGGCTCTATCTCGCGGATAATATCGAGAATCTGATAGGGTTTCACGCCAAGAAAGACATAGTCCGCGCCCTTTGCAGCAGAAAGATTGTCCGTGCAAACATTGCAGCCGCATTCCGCAGCGAGGCTCAAAGCCTTTTCGCGTCCCCTGTTGGAGATATATACCTTTCCGGGCTCCACACTTCTGCACACAGCGCGCACAATTGCTCCGCCCATATTTCCGCAGCCGATGAATGCTATCTTGTTCACAGCGACCTCCTCCCGGGTCAAAAACACCGTTCAGACCCAAGATATAGTAATATCGTATTATTTTACCACTTCTCTTTGTATCTTACAAGACCTTCTTAAGGCAACGGAAAAACCGGTGCATTCGAAGAAATGCACCGGTTTTTAATGCTATGAAAAGGCTGTGCCAATTTATCAGGCAGCGTCGTCTGATTTGAGTTCCTCGCCGCCGGTAACTTTCTTCTCGAACTTGCTCATGAGGATGGGAGAGAAGATACCGATAACGCAAAGAGCGATCAGAACCCAGCATACGGGGGAGGCAAAGAGGACGCCGATGTCGCCCTGCGAGGCGCGCAGTGCGTTTCTCAGTCCCTTTTCGCCGATTGGTCCGAGTATCAAGGCAAGCACGACCGCCGCCGTGTTCAGGTCAAACTTACGCATCAGATAGCCGATAACGCCGAAAACGAGCATAACGACGATGTCGAGCAGGTTTCTGTGGATAGCGAAAGAACCGACAAAGCACAGAACGGTAACGCAGGGGATCAGTATGGAGTCGGACAGACGGGAGATCTGAGCGAAACCGCGGCAGCCGAGCATACCGATGGCCAGCATAAAGAACTGAATGAGAACGAAGCCGGCGAAGAAGGTGTAAGTCATGTCGGCGTGCTTGGTGAAGAGCTCGGGACCGGGCTGGAGACCCTGAATGATAAGACCGCCCATGAGAACCGCGGTAACGCTCTCTCCGGGGATACCGAGGGACAGGGTGGGAATCAGGGAGC
>JAZOBQ010000019.1:0-11685 GCA_045596005.1 Oscillospiraceae bacterium | reverse complement strand
CGGTCTCTCCGGCGCTTGGTACACCATTGCAAACGCTGTCGGCACCATGTTCCTGGGCCTGTGCTTTGCAAAGCTCTACCGCTCCGTTGACTCCGTTACCGTTCCCGGCATTATCCAGCAGTTCTTCGGCAAGAAGGCCCGCACCGTTTCTTCCGCTCTGCTGATCTTCGTTATGCTGGCTGTCGGTCTTTCCCAGATGGTCGCCGCAGGTAAGCTCGGCGTTGCCATTCTCGGCATTGACTTCAACGTCACCTGCATCATCTTTGCAATTATCTTCATTGTCTACACTCTGGCCGGCGGTATGAACGCCGTTGCCGCAACCAACACCCTCCACCTTGGCGTTATGTACCTCGGCGCCATCCTCGGCGTTTTCATGGTCGTCGGCAAGATCGGCGGCTGGGGCGAGTTCATGTCCGGTATCGAGGCTGTTGAGGCTGACGCTCTTGCAAACGGCGGCAGCAACACCAACTACTTCAGCATGTTCACCATCGGCGGCACCAAGATCTCCTCTTGGCTCATCGCTTCCCTCTTCGGCGCCTGCACCGCTCAGGCAGGTATCCAGCCCGTTCTCGCAGCTAAGGACGTTCCCACTGCAAAGAAGGCCTGCATCATCACCGCTTTCGTCGTTGCTCCCTTCGGCTTCTTCACCGCTCTCATGGGCATGGGCGCAAAGGTTCTCTCCTTCAACGGCCAGCTCCTCGACCTCGCAGGCAACAATGTTGTTGACGGCAAGCAGGCTCTGTTCACCCTCATGATGAACCTCCCCGGCTGGGCCGGCGGTCTGATCCTCGCATCTCTCCTGGCTGCAATTCTCTCCACCGTTTCTCCCATCATCCTCGCTGCAGGTACCATGTTCACCAAGGACATCTATCAGGCTGTTCTGAAGAAGAACGCTTCCGACAAGGAAATTCTCTTCATGGGTCGTCTGACCACCGCTATCTCCGGCATCATCTGCTGCGTTGCCGCTATGGCTCTTGTTAACGCATCCGCCATCCTCGACCTCGTCTATGCCGCATACTCTCTCCGCGGCGCTATCTTCATCATCATCCTCTTCGGTATCTACACCAAGTTCGCTTCTCAGCGTGCCTCCATCTGGAGCATGTGGTGCACCGGTATCGTCGCTGTCGGCTGGGTCGCCATCAAGCTCATCAAGGGCGCATACCTGATCCCCGGCTTCACCGAGACCTACGCCGCAGCTGTTGTCGCTGTCGTTGCAACTCTGGTCTTCTCCTTCATCTTCAAACCCTCCGCTGAGGAGCGCGCCGAGAAGGAGCAGAAGATGGCCGCTCTCAAGGAAAGAATGGCCAAGGCCTAAGTCCTTTCGACCTGAAAAAATCTCATACATAAACCAAAAGCTCCCGACCCATGGGCGGGGGGTTTTTGCCTGTCGGGCAAAAGAGCTTTGTAGGGGCCGGACACCGGCCGGCCCGCTGTCGGATATTGCTGCGCACCTTGTCGTTCGCTGCATCGTAGGGCGCGATGCCCTCATCGCGCCGCAAGACGAAAATAAAAAGGGCGGGGTGAAGGCACCCCGCCCTACGAATATACATTTACTTATTGGGCACCGAGTCGTCCTTCAGAATCCACTCGTCCACATTGGTGATGGTGAAATCATCGGTGCCGATGCGCGCGACGACCTTGGCGATACCGGCGTTGATGATCTGGCGGCGGCACATGGAGCAGCTGGTGGTGTCGTGCAGCAGCTCGCCGGTCTTGGCGTCGCGTCCGACGAGATAGAGCGTCGCGCCGATCATGTCGCGGCGGGATGCGGAGATTATGGCGTTGGCCTCGGCGTGGACACTGCGGCAGAGTTCATAGCGCTCGCCGGAGGGTATCTGCAGAGCCTCGCGTGCGCAGTAGCCGAGATCGTTGCAGTTTTTGCGGCCGCGGGGCGCGCCGTTATAGCCGGTGGAGATGATCTCGTCGTTGCGTACGATGATGGCGCCGTACTTCCTGCGCATACAGGTGCTGCGCTCCTGAACGGCGTCCGCAATGCCGAGATAGTAGTTTTCTTTGCTGGTTCTGTCCATAGTCCGTGACCTCCGCATACTTTTTTAAATATAGTAATAAAATTGTCGGAAGCTGTCAAGACAAATGACTGCGGACTTTACAAATCCGTCCGGCTTGGTTAGAATAAAGAAAAAGAAAGGCGGTGAACGGAGCGTGGACATGGAACAATATATGCGTGAGGCTCTCGCTCTGGCGGCCGAGGCGGCTGCGGATGGCGAGATACCCGTCGGCTGCGTCGTGGTGGACGGCAGCGGCGAAGTAATAGGCCGCGGACGCAACCGCCGCGAGGAGCGCAGAAGCGTAACCGGTCACGCGGAGATCGAGGCGCTTGAATCCGCCGCCGCCGCGCGAGGCGACTGGCGCATGGACGACTGCACGCTTTTCGTCACGCTTGAACCCTGCCCCATGTGTGCGGGCGCGATGATAATGAGCCGCCTCGGCACTCTGGTCTACGGCGCGCGCGAGGAACATACCGGCTCGGCTGCCAGCATCCTGAACCTCTTCGAGGAGGCCTACCCCGGCCATACCGCCATCTACGGCGGCGTCCTCGCGGACGAAAGCCGCGAATTATTGAAAAGATTCTTTGAAAAAATGAGAGAATAAGAAAAAGGAGACGGTTTTCCGTCTCCTTTTGATTTTTATTCGCCCTTTTTCCTCTCCTCGAAGCGCTTTTCGAGCAGCTCGACCCATGCCGTGAGAGCCTCACTGTCCATGCTGCCCATGGCGTGCAGATGAATCTTCGCGGCTTCGGGATCGCTTTTCGCCATCTTGCTCATGGTCTTTTTGGGACTGAGGAAGGGCAGACCGCAGACGTCGGAATAGACCTCCACGCTGTCGGTGAGCAGCCAGTGGCGGCAGAAAAGACCCTCGGCGTCGCACTTTTCGGCTCTCTCGGCCATGGCGCGGCACCAGTGCAGCGCGTCGAGCACAGCCTCGTCGGGTTTGAGGGGTATGGAGGCTATCTGCTGTGCGATCATGCGCTTGAGCCAGCTGCCCATGCCGTCCTCGTCGAGCACGACAAGACCCTCGTGAGCCTGTTCAAACTCGTCAAGAGCTATCTCGCCGTAGAATATCTCGCGGGGATAGACGAGCACGTCGAGCTTCACACCCTCAACGGTCTCGGTCTCGTGGGCATAGGGACTCGTCGCACCCATGGCGATGGCCTCGAAAACGCTGTCGGGACCGACTTCGCCGAGAGCGTAGTCGCCGCTGACTATCATGGAGCTGAGGCGGTATTTTTCTTTGAGATAAGCGATGATTTTTTCCATATTTTCAACCTTTTTCGTATTTTTTCAGAGCAGACCGCGCTCGCGCAGCACGGCATTGACTGTGTTCAGAACTTTCTTTTTGTCTGCGCTCCAGAGCGGAGCGATGAGACTGCGCTTCGGCCCGTCGCCGGTGAAGCGGTGGATGACCGTGTCGCGCGGCAGACTCTCTATGCAGTCTGCCACAAGCGCGGCGTATTCGTCAAGAGCGAGGCAGGAAAATTTCCCTGCGCGGTAGTCGTCCGCGAGGTCTGTGCCCTCGAGCACGTGCAGCAGCTGCAGCTTCACGCCGCCGGCGCCACGCCCGCCCACATAGCGTACGGACTCGAGAATGTCCTCGCGCGTCTCCCCGGGAAGACCGAGGATGAGGTGGACTATCGTGTGAATGCCGAGAGCGTTCAGCGCCTCCAGCGCGCGGTCAAAATCTCCGAGCGGATAGCCGCGGCGGATATACTCCGCGCTTTGCGTATGTATGGTCTGAAGTCCCAGCTCGACCCAGACGAGTTTAATTTTGTTCAGCCGTCCGAGCAGCTCCAGCGTATCTTTGGGCAGACAGTCGGGGCGCGTCGCGATGGACAAAGCGGCGATATCCTCGCGCTCGGCGACGGGCAGAAAGAGCTTTTCAAGCTCCGCCGCCGGGGCGTAGGTGTTCGTGAAGGCCTGAAAGTAGGCTATGTAGCGCCCGCCGCGGAACTTCGCCGCAACGCGGGTCTTTTCGTGCTCGATTTGACTGTGGATATCCTCGCGGCGGTCTCCGGCGAAGTCGCCGCTGCCGCCCGCGGAGCAGAAGATGCAGCCGCGTGTGCCGAGCGTTCCGTCGCGGTTCGGGCAGGTGAAGCCTGCGTCGAGGCTGAGCTTATAGAGCTTCTCGCCGAAGATTTCGCGGCAGTAATCGGAAGTTGTTCTCATCGTGGCCTTGCCAGCGCTCAGAGGACTTCGGCCTTGATGAGGTTGGTGCTGCCGGTGCGGCCCACGGGAACGCCTGCGGTGATTACTACGGTCTCGCCTTCTTTGACGATGCCCTTGTCCAGCGCCATGTCGCCGCAGCGGATGAAAATTTCGTCGGTGCTGGTGAATTCGCGCACGCGGAAGGCCTGCACGCCCCAGACGATGCTCAGCTGGCGGCAGACCCGGGCGTCGGGGCTGAGCGCCATGATGGTGCAGGCGGGGTGGAAGCGGCTGATGAGTCGGGCGGTGTAGCCGCTCTGGGTGGCGGTGAGGATGGCGGCGGCTCTGAGGTCGGAGGCCATCAGGCAGCAGGTGCGCGTGACGGCGTCGGAAATGCCGGAGTTGGAGCTTGCGGCGAGTCCGCGCTGGAACTTTTTCCAGTAGTCCATTCCGGCCTCGGCCTCGTTTACGATGTCCACCATGGTCTTGAGACTTTCAAAGGGATACTTGCCGCTTGCGGTCTCGCCGGAGAGCATCACGCAGCAGGTGCCGTCATAAACGGCATTGGCAACGTCGCTGACTTCGGCGCGGGTGGGACGGGGATTATGCATCATCGAGTCGAGCATCTGGGTGGCAACGATGACGGTTTTGCCCATTTCGCGGCACTTTTTGATCATTTTCTTCTGGATATAGGGCACCTTGGAGGCAGGTATCTCCACGCCGAGGTCGCCGCGGGCGACCATGATGCCGTCGCTTGCGTGGGCGATGTCCTCGAGATTGTCCACGCCCTGCTGGTTTTCGATCTTGGCGATGATGCGAATGCCCTGACCGCCGCAGCTGTCGAGATAGCCGCGTATCTCCGCGAGGTCTTCGGCGGAGCGGACGAAGGAGGCGGCGATGTAGTCGAAGCCCTGCTCAACGGCGAAGCGCAGGTCGCCCTTGTCGCGCTCGGTGAGTGCAGGCAGCTTGATGGCTGCGCCGGGAATGTTGATGGACTTGTTGTTGCTGAGCTTGCCGCCGTTTTCCACGCGGCAGACTATGGCCTTGCCTTCGATGCTCTCAACTCTGAGGGAGATGAGGCCGTCGTCCACAAGGATGAGACTGCCGGGTGCGATGTCCCCGGCGAGACCGGGGTAGGTAACGGAAACATGTTCGGCATTGCCGCTGACATCGTCGGTGCGCAGCGTGAAGACAGCGCCTTCGCACAGCTCAACGGGGCCGTTTTCGAAGGTCTTTATGCGAATTTCGGGACCTTTGGTGTCGAGAATTATCGCGGCGGAGAGACCGGTCTCCTGCATGGCGGAGTGCAGACGGTCGAGGGTGGCGAGCTGGCTTTCGTGGCTGCCGTGGGAGAAGTTGAAGCGTGCGCCGTTCATGCCGAGGCGCAGCAGGCGGGAGATAGCCTCAACGGAGTCCACAGCGGGACCGAGGGTGCAGATAACTTTAGTTTTTCTCATGTGTTCCACCTTTTTTCTGTGTGTGTAAATATATCATGCCCCTTTTGGGGATAAAAAACCTGTACCTGTTGAATATATCACAGCCGCGCGATAATTGGAATTACATTTTATCCTGTCGCGGGAAAATATTGATTGCAAATTTGGGCGAAATTTGTATGCGGGGTAAAATCCTGCACAGCAGCCAAAACCGATGCACCGTCCGCAGGGCGCTCTTGACCACCGCCATTACTGCAAACAAAAAAACCTCCGGCGAGGACTGTGTCCGCCGGAGGCGCTGGTTTTACAGCTTTGCTTTTTTTATCGGTTTTGCCAGCAGCGCGCAGAGCACAATCGCGAGGACGGTGTTGGGCAGCATGTAACTGCCGTTGTAGAGGATGGAATAGATGGCAGGACTGCCGGTGACGATGCCGAGTATCTCCTCGGGAGCGATGATCTTATAGATCGTGATTCCGCTGAGGAAGTGGATGAGGAAACGCGCGAAGCAGCCGACGAGAGCGCCGAGCGGCAGCTCATAGCGTGTGCTGCGAAGCAGACCCGCAAAGCCGACGAACATATAGGCCACGGAATAGTCGAGCAGCATGCTCTGCCAGTTCACGGCGACGCCGCCTGCGAAGAAAAACTTGAGCGTGCCGAAAACGAGACCTGCGCCGAGACCCCAGAGCCAGCCGCGGCGTACGGCAAAGACGATGAGCGGTATCATAACGAGGTCAACGCTGCCGCCAAAGCCGCCGAAGCCGATGCCTATGGGTATTTTTATGTAGCTTAGTGCGAGTGCAAGGGCGGTGAGCACCGCGCCTTCGGTCAAAACTCTGAGATTTTTGTTTTTCATTTTTTGTTTTCTCCTTTCTTTTCCCGGAGAAAACGAAATGCCCGCGGGCACGGATAGTATGGCCCACGGACATCATCGTTTTCCTACGCCGGCATTACCCGTATCAGGTTCAAGGGTCTTCAGGCTCAATTGCCATCTTCTCAGCCGGAAAAATCCAGCTCCCCATCTCTTGAGTTGTGAATCAATATTAAACCCGTCCGCGCGATTTGTCAAGACGCTCATGGCCTTATTACCGCGACGACGAGCTGGGTGCCGGGGTAATAGTGGGCGAGTATCTCCGCGTAGCCAAGACCCTCGCGCGCCATGGTGTTCGCGCCGTATTGGCTCATGCCGAGTCCGTGACCGTAACCGGACACGGTGAAAAGAAAGCTCTCGCCCGTCCACTTGAGCTGGAAATCCGTGCTCCGCAGCGAAAACATCTGCCTCATGCTCAGACCGCTTATCTCCTGACCGCCGATGCTGATGCTACCGACGCGCCCACCGGCCGAGGGCGTGACTGCGCCGAGCCAGCCGCCCGGCTCTCCGTCGAGTGCGGCGGAAGGGAAGGTGCGGAGTATGCTCTCGCGAAAGTCGGCGGCGCTGACCTCCACGCTGCTCACGAGGTTTTTCACATCCTCTCCCGTCTCCGGGCTCCGTACGCTGAGCAGATAGGGGAGAGGAGTGCGCAGTTCGCCGCTGTCCTCGGTAGCGCCGAAAGAGGAGGAGTGGAACATGGCGAGAATGGCCTCCTCGCCGTAGCTGAGGTACTGCCCGTCCGTGTTTTCAACGGCGGCGGAGATTTTCGCCGCGTACTCGTCGGCTCGACCGCCCCAGCTCGCCGCCATGTCCTCGGTTTTCACCGCCGCGGCGCAGCAGGCGCTGGAAGTACAGATGTCGGCCTCGGGGTGGACGCTTTTCGGCGCGGCGCGGTAATAAAGCGCATAGCTTCTCAGCGCGACGGCCTGAGCCATGAGCGCCTCCGGCTCGAAGGAGGCAGGCATCTCGCCCGCGAGCGCCATGGGCAGATACTCCGCCATGCTCATATCCAGCGTCTCGCCGTCCATGAGCACGCGCAGCGTGATATCTCTGTCGCCTATCGTGTGGGAGTGCGTTCCGTCGGAGACCGTCCCGGTCTCGCCGAGACTTTCCGCGCTTTCCGTTGGGGACTGTACCGCATCTTCCGACGGGGAGTTTTCCGGCGGCGGAGAGACGAATACGGCGAACAAAATAGTCAGCAGCACGGACATGAGGGAAAACAGCAAGGCTCGCTTCACGCTTCAAAACCTCCAAATCTCTTGACGGAACAGGTGTATAGGTATAAAATATTCGGTACGGTATATAAAACCACTTGCTACTATCTTATTTGGACGGTTTTGATTTTATGCGAAACAATGCTTTTTATTTGACTGTCGCCACCTTTGTGGTCGGAATATTCGGCTTCTTCCTCCGCTGGCTCCAGAATCTCAACGGCTTTGACGATGGCGGCCTCGCCATTCCGGGCGCGGGCATCACCACTGCCTTTCTGGTCTACTCCGTTCTGGTGTTCCTCGCCTTCCTGCTGGAAGAGCGCGTGTATCTCCGCAAGCTTGGCCGCGGCGAAACGGCTGCCGAGGCCCTGCACTGCCCCGGTTTCATCGTGACCGCTCTGGCGTGGGTCATCGCGGTGGGTACGGTCATCGCCTGCCTCGTTTTGATGTTCTCCTCCGACTTTGCCCGTTTCCCCACGATGCAGCGCATCATGAGCGCCCTGGGCATATTTGCCGGACTGAGCCTGCCCTTCATATTCGTCCGCAAGAGCGAGGCTGAGGAAAGCGCCGCCATCGCCGCCGTTCTCCCCGTGCTTTTCGGCAGCCTCTGGCTCATCACCGCTTATCGCGTTGAGTCCGAAAACCCCGAAGTCTGGGCCTATGCCCCCGCTATCCTCGCGATCATTGCCGCACTCATCGCCTTTTACTACATCGCCGCATACTTCTTCCGCCGCGCGAAGCCTGCGCGCTGCCTCGTGGCGCTGCAGACGGCCGCTTACCTGAATATCTGCACTTTGATGGACGAGCATTCCGGCGCGGAGACGCTGCTTTTTGCCATGATCGCCGCCGCGATGCTGCTGTTTGAGTACGTGATCATCCACAACGCCTCTCCCGTATCGAAAACGGTTGAGGAGGAACAATAAGAGAACAAAAAACAGCCGCGCCAAAGCGCGGCTGTTTCAGCAAAGGAGCAAAAAGCTTTGCAGAAAGAAAACTATCAGCTGAAAACCGACGCGCTCATCTCCGCTCTCGACGGCAGAAAGCCGCTGCTTCTGCTGCATAGCTGCTGCGGCCCCTGCAGCAGCTATGTGCTGGAGTATCTGAACCGTTTTTTTGAGATAAAACTGCTTTTTTACGGCCCCAACATCCAGCCGCGCGAGGAATATGAGCTGCGCCTTGCCCACCAGCGCCGGGTGGCGGAGCAAATCCCGGTGGAGATAGTGGAATGCGAATATGAGGGCGAAGCCTTCGACGCGATAGCCGCTGGATATGAGACCGAGCCGGAGGGCGGAGCGCGCTGCACCCGCTGCTTTGCCCTGCGCATCGAGGAGACCGCCCGCCGCGCTGCGGAGATCGGCGCGGAGTATTACTGCACGACGCTCTCGGTCTCGCCGCATAAGGACGCTCAGCGCATCAATGCTCTGGGCGAGGCCTTTGGCGAGAAGTACGGCGTGAAGTGGCTGCCCTCGGATTTTAAAAAGCGCGGCGGCTACCAGCGGAGCATAGCTCTGTCGCGCGAATGGGGACTTTACCGCCAGGATTATTGCGGCTGTCTTTTCAGCAAAAATAACGAATAAAAAATTTTCCGCATAAAAAGCCGGAGGATGGGAATGCTAATCGCGTATTCCAAAACAAAAAGGAGCGGTTAAAATATGCTTATGGATCGCATCGCCCTTATCCTCGGCATAATCGGTGGCCTCAACTGGGGTCTTGTGGGTCTTTTCAGATTCGACCTCGTGGCCTACATCTTCGGCGGCCAGACTGCCACCGTCAGCCGTGTGATCTACACCCTCGTGGGTCTCGCGGCCATCTGGTGCATCACTCTGCTGTTCAGAGGCAGACTGGTGGACGAGGGGAAATAAAGATACGCAGCTGCCCGGTCGGGCGGCTGCTTTCTTTTTGCTCGTGATATATGTCTCCGACGGGGCACTTTTCGTCCGTCCGAAAAGAATATGCCGTCGGAGACAAAAAACTTCCCTCACCCGCCTGTTTTCGCCCAAATTCTGATGCGAAAGGGTGTATATTATCCACAAAACAAAAGGAAAAAGGAGGCTCGATCATGCCCACGAAGACAAGCAAGCGACTGATGCGCTCCGTGGCCTACATACCCGTGGAGGATATACTCCCGGGACAGATGCAGCCGCGCCGCCACTTTTCCCGCCAGGGACTGGAGGAACTGCGCGATTCCATAGCCGAACACGGCGTGCTCCAGCCGCTCACGGTGCGCACACGAGGCGATCGCTTTGAGCTGATAGCCGGCGAACGCAGACTGCGCGCGGCAAAAATGGCCGGACTTTACGAAGTCCCCTGCATAATCATGGACGTGGACATGGAAAAGAGCGGCATTATCGCCCTGATCGAAAATATCCAGCGCCACGACCTTGACTTCATCGAGGAGGCCGAGGGCATAAGCCGGCTTATCCGGCTTTTCGGTCTCAGTCAGGAGGAAGTCGCACGCGCGCTCGGCAAAAGTCAGAGCGCCGTGGCGAACAAGCTGAGGATACTGCGCCTCGACCACGCTGTGCTCGAACGGCTCCGGGAAGAGGGACTGAGCGAACGCCATGCGCGCGCCCTGCTTAGGCTCGACTCGGCGCAGAAGCAGAGCGATGCGCTCGATTTCATCATAGACCAGCGCATGAACGTCGCCGCCGCGGAGGACTATATCGCCCGTCTCGCCGCTGCGCCGGATGAACCGGAGCCGAAACCCATACGCCGCAAGCCGCTGTTTGTGATGAAGGATCTGAGGGTGTTTATGAACACTCTCAACCGAAGTCTCGACCTTGTGCGCCAGGGCGGCATAGACGCGACGCTCAGCCGCGCGGAGACCGAGCGCGACCTCGTGCTCACGGTGCGCATACCCAAAGAGCGAGGGAGGGACTGAGCACAAAAAATGACACAGTCGTTTTGACTGTGTCATTTTTATTGATTTATAAAGGGGGACTTACTTAACGTCCTCCATGTAGCCGACGTTCTCGGGGATGATGAGCTTTGCGCCGGTCTTTGCGATGACTTCGTCGATGGTGGTGTTGCGGCTGATCTCCTCGAGAACGGGGCCGTCCTCGGTGATGTGGATAACAGCGAGCTCGGTGACGATGTAGTCAACGCAGTGATAGCCGGTGAGGGGCATCTGGGTCTTCTGAACGATCTTGGGGTTGCCGGCCTTGTCGGTGTGGGTGCTCATGACGATGGTGGTTCTGGAGCCGGTAACGAGGTCCATGGCACCGCCCATACCTGCGGCAGCTTTGCCGGGGATCATCCAGTTGGCGAGGTTACCCTCAGCGTCAACTTCGTATGCACCCAGAACGGTGGTGTCAATGTGACCGCCGCGGATGAAGCCGAAGGAGCGGAAGGAGTCGAAGCAGACTGCGCCGACGCGCATCTTGCTGGGACGTCCGCCTGCGTCAACGATGTAGGGGTTGACTTCTTCGTCGGGACCGGGAGCGCCGGTGAGACCGACAACGCCGTTTTCGGAGTCTATCCAGATATCAATTCCCTCGGGAAGGAAGTCGAGGCACTTGGTGGGCATGCCGATACCAAGGTTTACGATGTCACCGTCGTTGAAGAAACGGGCGGTGCGGTAAGCAATAAGATCTTTTCCGGTAAGAGCCATTTTTTGTACCTCCTGAATCAGACGTCGGTGGGAGCCTTACCCTGAACCACGGCGTCAACGATGAAGTGGGGGGTAAAGATGGTGTCGGGGAGAAGCTCGCCTACTTCAACGATCTCCTCGGCCTCGACGATGACATGGTCGGCGGCGTTGGCGAAAACGTTGTTGAAGTTGCGTGCGGTGTGGCGGAAGTAGCAGTTGCCTATCTTGTCGGCCTTCCATGCGTGGATGAAGCAAACGTCAGCGCGGATGGGACGCTCGAGAATGTAGCGCTTGCCGACTTCGGGCTCATCGGCTTCGACGAAGACGTACTTGCCGAGATCCTCGCGCCATTCGATGAGCTGCTTGCCTTCTTCCATGGGGGTGTGAACGCCGGTGGGGGTCAGGATGCCGCCGATACCGG
>JAZOBQ010000018.1:0-3037 GCA_045596005.1 Oscillospiraceae bacterium | reverse complement strand
AAAATGGCACGCCAGAAGGGACTCGAACCCCTGGCCTACTGCTTAGAAGGCAGTTGCTCTATCCAGCTGAGCTACTGGCGCATATCTCTTGCTGTAGTTCTTTTGAAAAGCTGGAGCGGGTGAAGGGAATCGAACCCTCGTATCCAGCTTGGAAGGCTGGTGTTCTACCATTGAACTACACCCGCAAGCCTAGAAAGTTTACCATAATATTTCTGCCTTGTCAATAGGCTTGGAGAAGTTTTTTTGAAATCACCCGCCCCTTTTTCGGGGCGAGTGATAGGATGCGGAAACAATATCAGCCGTGGAAGAGCTTCTTTACCTGATATCTGGGCTCGAAAGTCACATTGACGCCGAGTTTCTGGAACAGGTTTTCGTCCACGCGGGAGAGAATGACGCTGGAGTGAGCTTCGCAGCCGCGGAGTTTGTCAAGCTGTTCCATAGCCATCTCGGCCATGGGATTTGTGACGGCGCAGATACTCAGCGCGACCAAAATTTCGTCGGTGTGCAGACGGGGGTTGCGGTTGCCCATGTGCTCGACCTTCAGGTGCTGAATGGGTTCAATAACGCCCGGGGAGATGAGCAGCAGCTCCTTGTTCATGCCGGCGAGCTCTTTGAGGGCGTTGAGCAGGCAGGCGGATGCGGCACCGAGCAGGGAGGAGGTCTTGCCGGTGACGATCCTTCCGTCGGGCAGCTCGAGTGCCATTGCGGGATTCTCGGTCTCCTCGGCGCGAGCCATGGCGGCGGCGATAACGGGACGGTACTCGCTCGTGATGCCGGCTTTGTTCATGATAAGCTCGATCTTGCGCAGCTCGCCTTGGTCACTCAGTCCCTGACGGACGGAGACGGCGGTGGAATAATAGCGGCGGATGATCTCGAGCTTGCTGGCATGGCGGCAGGCTTCGTCATCGATAATGCAATTGCCGACCATGTTTACGCCCATATCGGTGGGACTCTTGTAGGGACTCTTGCCCCAGATGCGCTCGAGTATGGCGTTGAGGACAGGGAAAACCTCGACATCGCGGTTGTAGTTGACGGTCATCTCGCCGTAAGCCTCGAGGTGATAGGGGTCTATCATGTTTACATCGTCAAGGTCGGCGGTGGCGGCTTCATAGGCCAGGTTTACGGGGTGGGTGAGGGGCAGATTCCAGATGGGGAAGGTCTCGAATTTTGCGTAACCGGAGGAGATGCCGCGCTTATGCTCGTGATAGAGCTGGCTCAGGCAGGTGGCCATTTTGCCGCTGCCGGGACCGGGAGCGGTGACGACGATAAGGCTTCGGCTGGTTTCGATATAGTCGTTTCTGCCGTAACCCTCATCGGAGACGATAAGGGGAAGATTTGCGGGATAGTCGGGGATGATATAGTGGCGATAAACTTTCAGACCCAACATTTCCATGCGCTTCTGGAACTGGTCTGCGGCAGGCTGGTTCTGGTACTGGGTGATGACCACGCTGCCGACGTAAAGTCCTATGCCGCGGAAAGCGTCAATAAGGCGGAGGGTGTCCTCGTCATAGGTGATACCGAGGTCGCCGCGGCGCTTGTTGCGCTCGATGTCATTGGCGGAGATGACGATGAGAACCTCTGCGTCGTCTCGCATCTGCATGAGCATCTGAACTTTGCTGTCGGGCTTGAAGCCGGGGAGAACGCGGGAGGCGTGGTAATCGTCAAAGAGCTTTCCGCCGAACTCCAGATAGAGTTTTCCACCGAACTGCTGAATGCGGGAACGGATATTTTCGGTCTGGGTGGCCAGATATTTGTCGTTGTCAAAGCCGATCTTGTTCATCGTTTCGATTCCTCTTTTTTTCGTTGTCGCCGCGTTCAGGACTGCATCGCGGTGCGCTTTGAGTGGAGATGGTGTATAACGGTCTGGTATTTTCTGGTGCAGATGATGTTTTTGGGTTTTAGCTCATAGCTGCGGTCGTCGTGGGAGAAATTGACGACTATGGGGCCGTGGAGGGCGAAGCCGCCAAGCTCGGAAATGGGGAAAAGTCTGCCGCAGCATTCGAAGCGGTCACGGTAGAGCGCGATGGAGCCGGAGCCGGCCTTTTCAACGCTGTGGTCGGGATTGACTATGCTCAGCTCGAAATTGTCGTCGGAGAAGATGAGCTCGTTTTCCTGTGCGCTGTCGGCCAAGGCTCTGAAGCGTTCGGCTTGGAAAATATCCCAGTCGGTGACGCTGTCGTGGAACAGCTCTTCGCCTTCGAAGAAGCCGTACTCGTTATATCTTACCTCATAGCCGCAGGAATCACACCGGAATTTATCACCCTTTGAGTGCATATCTCCGACTTTGCCGCATTTGGGGCAGAGACAGAGCACGCTCTCAAGGCTTTCGGCAGGACGGGAGCCGCGGAAGGGGATCATCTGCTCGCGCTGAACTGCATAGGCGTCCACATAAAGGTCGCGGTTGATGGCTTCGTTTATCTCGTCTACGCTCATTTTTTTCAGCATTTCGGGGGTGTATACATTCATTACTCTGCCGTTTATTCTGCCGCGGCGTATGCCGGAGAAGTTCCAGCGGGGCTCGGTGAAATAGCCGCCGTCAAGGCGGTAGGTTATCAGTGTGGCACCGCTGACTCTGGCGAGCTTGCCGGTGGAGGGGAGTATATCCTCGCTGATGCCGTTGAAAGAGCGGCTGCCGTTTGCGAACATGGCGACGTTATAACCTTTTCTCAGACGGCGGATTATGGTCATCGCGGTGTCACTCGCGGTGGTGCCCTTCATGCGGGAGATGGGGGCGAGAAAGAAGCTGAGCAGCCTGGAGACTATACCCCAGCGGAAAATATGCTCGCTTGCCACGAAGTACATCTGATTTGGGAATGCAAGGCCGAGGAAAAGGGGATCCCAGTTGCTGTCGTGGTTGCCCATGACGAGACAGGGGCCGTCCAGACGGCATTTTTCGTATGTATAGTTAAAACGGCATCTCAGATAAGGGCCGAGAACAAAGCGGAGAACAGCCCAGACCGCCTTGTGAAAACGATGATGCTTCATAATGAGGCTCCTTTGCTGTTTTAGTAATCAACTTAAATATAATACATCATTC
>JAZOBQ010000017.1:0-16327 GCA_045596005.1 Oscillospiraceae bacterium | reverse complement strand
GGCGGCGGCTCCGAGGGCGAAGAACCCGAAGCCACCGCGCTTGCCGCAAGCGAGCCTGTATGGGACCTCGCCACCCGCACCACTCTCCCCAAAAACGGCATCACCCTCTATGCAAAGTGGACTCCTATCACTATAAACGTTACTTTCGACCTCGATGGCGGCACGCTCAAGTCCGGCACCGACAACCGCGTCGTCACCTATGACAGCACCTACGGCATCGTGGCCGGAGAAGAAGTGGCCTTCCCCACTGCGACCAGAACCGGCTACCACTTCCTCGGCTGGTACGACGCGCCCGACACAGACGAAACTGTGGACGCCACTACCGCCACCAAGGTGACCGAGGACAGCGATGTGACGAGCACCACCGGCGTGAAGCTTTACGCGCACTGGAGAAAGCTGAAAGATATACCTTATGACGCAGTTACCCTGACAAAGAAAACCGTTCCTTACTCTGATGATATAGGCACAAACGGTGTTGCTGCTGATGTTACCATTACTTCTGTGGACGGAAGCCCCACAACCGGATTCAAGGTTCAGTATCTGTCCCTCGCTGATCTCAATAACGAAAATGTAAATTGGACTACCCAGAAACCCACCGAAATCGGCGCATATAATGTAAAAGTTTCCCGCCCGATGGATGAGTATTACAAAGCATTCGAGGCGTTCGGCAATTCCATGGTCGTGATTACCAAGGCAAACAGAACGGCAGCTTGTTTGACTAATTATGAGGCAAAATGGGAAGGACCTACGTTAACAACAGATTTTGGCAATGGTGATATTAGTTATACACTGAGCGGTCAGGAAACCGCTGGCGCCAGTCTGGTTGTGCGCTGCAAGAAACCGGACGGTTCCTGGGCGATCCTGCCGAAGAATTCTTCCGGAAAGTGGAATTTGGAAGAAGCTGTCAATATAATTGAAAATACTGAATTGGATGGAAAGGTTTATCTTGCAATCGAGATTCCCGGAACGAGCCATTACAATCAGACATACATCCATATTGGCAAAATAACCGGTAACTTGATGTCCGGCGGTTCGACGTCGTATGACATTAAACTTAGCACGATTACGGCCGCATTCTATTCCTGATCCCCCATGCACCGCATGATGGCAACAAGCAAAAATTCATACCCCACCTCAATCGGGCAGGAGCGAAAGCTCCTGCCCGATTATTCTGTCCAAAATAAGCATCGCAGATTTCGCGTCCGAAGACGCGAATAAAATCAAATATGTGTTTTCCGGCGACATTTAGTTCCCTCCTCGGAGCAAAGCTCCTGTGGTAGGTGGCTAAAAACAGTCCACCGGGCTGTTTTCTTTACGCACCGACGTCGGAAAGCACACTTCTCAGCTCGCAAACGTGCGAAATGCACGCCGTCGGCGTGCGTTGAGTGCGCTGCGGCGAGCTGCAGCCTTTTCAAAGAAGTGGCATGGCCACTTCTTTGAAACTTTAGCTCCTGCCCGATTTTTTCATCTTTTACCATTGAGGGCGAAAAACCATACCATTCGGGCAGAGCTCAATCAAAAATACAATATATATGGTATAATCGCCGCGTACAAACAATATATTTCGTGACTGAAAGGAGGGAAAGACCATGGCGCCATGGCTCATATCGCTGGTCGCCGCCATAAGCGTAATGCTGTGCTTTTTCCTGTGGTTCCGCGATGTGAAGCGGGTCATGCGGGAGAATAAAAGCACCGTTGAAAGCGCCGCCGCACAGCTCGCGGTAAGCCGCGAAAAGGCTCTGCGGACGAGGGACGACCCCGAAAGTGCCGCCGTGCTCGAGCGCAGCTGCAAAATCTACCGTCAGGCAGTGGAAAACTACAATCTTTCGCTGCGAAAGCCGTGGTACTGGCTCCCCGCCCGACTTCTGGGTTTCAGACCCATTGATTGACCCTGAGATTTAAGAAAGGACCGAGAACGAAAATGAAAAGACGAATCGTGAGCATTATCATCTGCCTTTGCACGCTGCTGTCTCTGCTGGCTGTTCCCGCTGCGGCGGCATACGGCTTTACCGACGTTGCGGAGAGCGACTATTTCGCAAAACCCGTCGCATGGGCGGTTTCCGAGGGCATCACAAACGGCACTTCCGCCACCACCTTCTCTCCCAACCAGACCTGCACCCGCGCACAGATACTCACCTTCCTGTGGCGCGCAGCCGGCTCCCCCGAGCCGAGAGGCTACGAAGACTTCAGCCCCTATTACGACGTTCAGCTGAGCGATTATTTCTATAAAGCCGCCGTATGGGCAACGGAAAACGGCATTGTTGACATTGAAGGCGTTTTCTTCTACCCCAACACCCTTTGCACCCGCGCCGCCGCTGTGGACTATATCTGGCACTATGCCAAGTGCCCCAAGTCCGCCGAGGTCTCCTTTGTTGACGTTCAGTCCGGCGCCCAGATCTCCAAGGCCGTCTCCTGGGCGGTGAACTACGGCGTAACGAACGGCACCGGTGCCACCACCTTCTCCCCCAACGCCACCTGCACCCGCGGCCAGATCGTCACCTTCCTCCACCGCTATTTCGTGGAGCCTCTGAATGTCACTCCCGCACCCCTGCCTCCCGTTGACCCCGGCAAGCTCGACCCCCTGCCCCCCGCAGACTACCTGAAGCATCCCGACTGGTATATGACCCTGACTTTCCCCTATGAAATGAGCAACGCACGCCTCGCCGCCGAGAGCGAGAGCATCGGCTCGCTCATCAGAGAATACAGAGCCAATGACAAATATATCTCGGATTCCATGCTCGTCCGCGACAACGACCTTATGTATGAGATCATGGATCGCCGCATGCTGATCGATGAATACGACAGCTATGTGAACAGAGGCAGACCCGTACCCGCCGATGTTCAGGCCGAGTACGATGAGTTCGTAGCCAAGTACGGCGACCCCGAGCCTATTCGCTATAAATAATGAATCATTGCGCTAAGCGCGACTGAGTTATTAAGGAGAATACGATATGAAGAAAAGAATTTTGAGCATAGTCCTCTGCCTATGCACGCTGCTGTCTCTGCTGGCTGTTCCCGCCGCGGCGGCATACGGCTTTACCGACGTTGCGGAGAGCGACTATTTCGCAAAACCCGTCGCATGGGCGGTTTCCGAGGGCATCACAAACGGCACTTCCGCCACCACCTTCTCACCCAACCAGACCTGCACCCGCGCACAGATACTCACCTTCCTGTGGCGCGCGGCCGGCTCCCCCGAGTCCGTTGTCTTCCTTGCAAACCCCTATGTGGACATCAGTGAGGACGCCTACTACTATCAGGCCGCGCTCTGGGCAAAGGAAAAGGGCATGGTCGAGGGTATGTACTTCCGCCCCGACACTCCCTGCACCCGTGCTGCCACCGTGGAGTATTTCTGGAAATACGACGGTTGGAAAAGTGCCGAAAACGTCCCCTTCACCGATGTGAGCTCCGGCACTCAGCTGGCTGAGGCCGTCTCCTGGGCGGTGCGCTACGGCGTCACCAACGGCACCGGCGCCACCACCTTCTCCCCCAACGCCACCTGCACCCGCGGCCAGATCGTCACCTTCCTCCACCGCTATTTCGTGGAGCCTCTGGATAACAGCGATTATATCGCCGGCATCATCAAGCCCTCCACTCCCTCCGCTCCCCCCGCTGACATCGGCAAGCTCGACCCCCTGCCTCCCCTCGACTATACCCTCCAGCCCGACTGGTACGGCAGTCTGACTCCCGCAAGCAAAATGAGCAATGCCCGTCTGATCGCCGAGCTGAAGCAGATCGAAGCCGTCATTGCCGAACGTATGGAGCAGGATATTTATATGAGCGACGGCCCCTACTCCCGTGAGCTGGACCTGTGGTCTGCGGCCTCTCAGCGTTACGATAAGGTCAAGCGCTATGACCGCGGTGTGAACAACGGTTCCCCCGCTGCATGGATAGTGGAGGAGTACAACGAACTCATCGCCGCCTACGGCGACGCCGACCCGCTCCGCGAGTATTTCAACTGAGCTCCGCATACATATCCGAAGCGGCTCAGCCTATTTGAAAAGGAGAATACGATATGAAGAAAAGAATTTTGAGCATAGTCCTCTGCCTCGTCATGCTCGTGAGCCTTATGCCCATGGGGGTACTTGCGGCTGGCAGCAGCACCGCGCCGGAAAAAATCTATATTTGCGGAATGGAGCTAACCGATGGCAAATGTCTGGTTAGCAACGATGCCACTGTTACTGACTACACAAGTGGCAACTACGTAGCTCTGTACAAGGACGGCGTGCTGTATCTGAACGGTTTGGATAAAACCTATAGCGGCGCCGGTGCCGATGCCAATCAGCGTGCGTTGGGATGGAAGTATTCCATTGGCGGCGCGCACGATCTGGTGATTGAGCTGGTGGAAGGCTCCGTCAACAAGCTGGAGGATCCGGGGCAGGCTGCCATCGCTGGCACCAACGGTACCGGCAGCGGTCCCAGTCTGACCATTCAAGGTAAGGGCACCCTGAACGTGACCGGAGGTACCTCTGCTATCTGGGTGTGGGAAGACGTTGTGGTCCAGAACGGTGCTACTGTGAATGTTTTTGCTAACGGTAGCACAAGCAAGCAGGCAGGTATCTGCACCAATGAAAGCGGCCATGGCCTGACCATCAAGCAGGGAACCACCGTTACTATCTATGGCAAGAACTACGGCGTTTCCGCCGACAACAGTGCCACCGGTCTGTTCGAAGTTCTGGGCGGCAACCTTGTTATCAAGGGCGAAAACGCTGCTCTGAACAAGCTCGCCTCTAATTTCGGCGGCAATACCGTTTACGTCAGCAATGACATTTCCGGCGCTGATGCAACCGTATGGGATGGCAGCACCGCACTGACGAGCTACAAGTACATCAGCCTTTCCGGTTTCAGCAGTTCCGTAACCACTTATGATATAAGCAAGGCCGCCACCGAAAACGGCAGCTTCGAGGTTGATTATGCCAAGTCCATGGCCGACGAGACCGTCACTATCACTGCCATCCCCGATGATGGCTATGAAGTTGATGCCGTGACCGTCACCGATGCAGACACTCAGCCTGTTACTGTGAACGGTACCGGCAACACCCGCAGCTTCACCATGCCCGCTAAGAACGTCACCGTTGCTGTGACCTTTAAGGCAGTTGCTCCCGTTGTTCCTACCACCACCGCCCGTTCTCATCCAGAAGGCGGTAACGTATTCCTCGGCAACGACAAGATGGAGCTTGGTATAAACGAGTACGGCAGCTTTGGCACCACCGTCAACGCACCGTCCAATTTCCATCCCTGGAGCGGAGCTTATAATAAAATCGGTCTTGTATCTTACCCCTGGGGCGATGCACGCGACTACTTCCTTCCCGGCACCGTTGACGAAGGATTTGTGTTCTTCTGGAACGGCAGCATGCAGGCTTATGTTAAGAGCAGTGATATTGGAGAAGTAAGCTCCAACGGCTATGTGAAAAGTGCTGACGGCACCGTTAACAACAGTAGCGGCAATCTTCTGAGCGCCACCACCACCGGCACCGCAAACGGCAAGCTTGCATACAGCCAGAATATCAGCTTCAAGGACGATGAAGGCTTCGCCACCGTTACCATCACACTCAAAAACAACTCCTCTGATACCCTCTCCGGCGTAGAATTCATCCGAGGCTTTGACCCCGATCAGGGCAAAAGTAGTGCCTCTACCAGCAACTACTATCATACCGACTCCGACGGCACTGTTTGGATCGTTGCGACTCCCACCAACAAGTCCGGTGAATTTACCAGCGTTGAAGATTTTGCCAGCGGTATCACAGCTCCTTTCATTTTCAAAGCGCCCAAATCCAACTACTATACTGTCGTACCCGTGCATCAGAAGGTAGGTTGGGGCAGCTACAGCGCCTTCACCGATGTCACCGCAACCACCTCCCCCTATAAGCTCAACGCCTCTGTATATGACGACGAAGGTATCGGCCTCAAATTTATGTGTGGCAATATCGGTCACGGCGAAACTGTCACCATCACTTACCTCATGTCTCTGGACTCCGATGTAGCCGGTGCTATTGCCGCACTCAAGGGCGGCGGCATTAGCAGCGCAACGGGTTCCGTTGAACTCGAGCTTAGTGCTGAGGCAAGCGAAATCGTAGTCTTTGTAAATGGCACGGAACTTGACAAAAGTGCTTACACCATCGACAAGACCACCAATCCCCTCAAACCCGTTATCACCTTCCTCGCAGCTGCCGGACTTACCCACACGAGTGTTATCACCGCTGAAGTCACGCTGATCGGTGCAACAGCAGCTCAGACAGTCGCAATCAAAAACAATATCCCCGCTCCCACCACTTTCACCGTGACTTGGAAGAACGGCGATACCGTTCTTGATACTGACGAGGTCGCAGTCGGAGATACTCCCGCTTATACCGGCACAACTCCCACCAAGGATGCCACTGCTCAGTACACCTACACCTTCTCCGGTTGGGATCCTGCAATTACTGCGGTGACCGGCGACGTTACCTACACCGCACAGTTCAGCTCCACTGTCAACAAGTATGACATCGGCTGGGACACCGACGGCGACGGCGATGTGGACGACACCGTTAAGGTAGCTTACGGCGAAGTTCCCACCCACGCCGACGGAAGCAAAGCCGCAGACGCTCAGTACACCTACACCTTCTCCGGCTGGGATCCTGCGATCGTCGCAGTCACCGGCGAAGCCACCTACACCGCGCAGTTCACCGCCACCCCCAACACCTACTCCGTCACCCTCGTTCCCAACGGCGGCACTATCAAGAGCGGTGATGTTACCGAGTACACCTATGGCGTCGGCGCAGCTCTGCCCGATGAGGTCGTCAGATTCGGCTACCGCTTCGAGGGCTGGTACGCCAACGAAAACTGCACCGGTCCCGAAGTCACCGAGATCGGCGTCACCGAGACCGGCAACAAGACCTACTACGCAAAGTGGTATCAGTACCAGATCATCCACACCTGCACAAGCGTCTGCCCCGTCTGCGGCGGCTGCACCAACGATAGCTGCGACGATGTTGCATGCGAAGATAAGTGCATACTGCCCCACGGCTTCACCGACGTTGCCGAGGGCAAGTGGTACAGCGATGCCGTTGAGTACGCCTACCACCACAAGCTCGTTGACGGTATCGGCAACGGCCTCTTCGGCGTCAAGCACGACACCACCCGCGCTATGATCGTCACCGTTCTGTGGCGCGCAGCCGGCTGCCCCGAGGCCGAGAGCGCAGGCTGCCCCTTCACCGACGTTGATATGGACAGCTACTACGCAAAGGCAGTGCTCTGGGCCGCCGAAAACGGCGTGACCATCGGCACCTCCGCCACCACATTCAGCCCCGACGAGGTCTGCACCCGCGCTCAGATGGTCGCTCTGCTCTACCGTCTCTCCGGCGCAAAGGCTTCCGGCGAGCCCAGCTTCTCCGACGTTCCTGCCGGCGCTTACTACGCCGAGGCCGTCAACTGGGCAATTGAAAACGGCATCACCACCGGCACCGGCGGCAACCGCTTCAGTCCCGACGCTCCCTGCAGCCGCGCCGAAATGGTGACCTTCATCTATCGCTATTTCGCAGACTAAAACCCTCATAAAACAATAAAAAGGACTCCTTTCGGAGTCCTTTTTTTACGCATTTATGTTCTTTTTAGCATTCGCGAGCATCAGCTTCAGTCGGTTTTCCTGATTCACGCGGCTCGCGCCCGCGTCGTAGTCGATGGCCACTATGTTCGTGTTCGGGCACATCTCCTTTATGGGCTTCATCATACCCTTGCCGCAGATATGGTTGGGCAGGCAGCCGAAAGGCTGGGTGCAGACTATGTTCGTGCATCCGGATTCGGACAGCTCGAGCATCTCGGCAGTAAGCAGCCAACCCTCACCCATTTTGACCGCCCGACTTATGAGCGGTTTCACCGTTTCCACAACTTCCTCAAAGGGCGTGAGGCCGCTGAAAACCCCGCTTTCTTCAATCGCGCGGCTTATGTCGCGCCGTTTTCGGCACAGCAGGGCGTAGACAGGCCGCAAGGCAAGGTGGATATGCAGATTGCGCTTATAGAAAACGTAGTCCTGCTTCATGTTGAAAACGCAGTAAAGGCAGAAATCCAAAAGTCCGGGCACGACGGTCTCCGCACCCTCACTGACAAGAAATTCCTCAAGATCGTTGTTGCCGAGCGGCGAGTATTTCACGAATATCTCGCCCACAATGCCGACTTTGACCTTTTCCATGCGCTGCATGGGTATTTCGGCGAAGGAACGCACCATGCTGCGGTAATTTTCTTTGATGTGTGCATAGCTCGGCGCGCCTCCCGCGCCCAGTTCGCGTCCCAGCCGCTCTATCCAAAACTCCGCTGTGCGCTGCGCGTCGCCTTTCGTCAGCTCGTAGGGTCTTGTCTGGTTCACGAGATTCATCAGCAGGTCGCCGTAAAGCACGGCGTAGAGCATTTTATAGAGCTGTCCCGGGCTGAGCATAAATCCGGGGTGTTTTTCTATTCCCGTAAAGCTCAGGCTGATGACGGGTATGTATTCCATTCCAGCTTTCGCAAGAGCCTTTCTGATAAGCGAAATATAGTTGCTGGCGCGGCAGCCTCCGCCGGTCTGGAACATGATGAGCGCGGTTTTGTGGGTGTCGTATTTCCCGGAAAGCAGCGCGTCCATGAACTGTCCGATGACCAACACAGCGGGATAGCAGGTGTCGTTATGGGTGTACTTCAGTCCTGTTTCCGCTATATGTGCTCCGCTCGTCTCGAGCAGCTCGAAATTATAGCCGTAGTTGCGCAAGACGGAGATTATGAGCTTGAAGTGCATGGGCAGCATGTTGGGCATCAGAATGGTGTAGTCCTTTTTCATCTCCGCGGTAAAAGGGAGATAGCTTTTATCCTGCATTGCCTCTCAGCTCCTTTCTTCCAGCGCACCGAGCAGGCTGCGCAGCCTTATGCGTACGGCGCCGAGATTCGTTATCTCGTCTATTTTTATCTGTGTGTAATACTTACCCGCTCTCTCCAGAATAGCACGCACCTCGTCGGTGGTTATTGCGTCCACACCGCAGCCAAAAGAGACGAGCTGGACAAGCTCCGTGTCCTCATGCGCGGCGGCATAGGCGGCAGCACGATAAAGACGGGCGTGGAAAGTCCACTGGTCGAGCACCTTCACATACTGTACGGGTGCAAGCTGAGCAACGGCGTCCTCGCTGACCACAACGAAGCCGAGGGAAGCAGCCAGCTTGTCTATTCCATGGCCTATCTCCGGGTCGATGTGATAGGGTCTTCCGGCCAGTATCATAATGCGTTTTCCGTGACTGCGAGCAAATTCCAGCGCAGCCTCGCCCTTTTTCTGCACCGCAGCGGTATATGCCTTGTAGGCCGCGAAAGCTGCTGCCGCCGCCTTTTTTACCTCTGCCCTGCTGATGCTTCTGTCGAAGCGGTGCATTGCCGGATAGAGCGTGCGTGCAAGCTCCTTTTCATCGGAAATTCCAAGATATGGATAGAGGAAAACGGTGCCTTTCAGTTCCTCCATATTGCCATGCAGCAGTTCGGAATAGTATGCGACCACAGGGCAGTTATAGTGGTTATCCGATGCCCCCTCGTCCACATTGTAGGTAAGGCCGGGATAGAATATTGCGTCCACGCCCGACTCAAGCAGCTCCAACATGTGCCCGTGCATGATTTTTGCGGGGTAGCAGGCCGTATCCGAAGGAATGGTGAACTGTCCCTTTTCATATGTAGCACGGTTGGACTGGCGCGAAAAATGCACCTCATAGCCGAGTTCGCTGAACAATGCATGCCACAAAGGAGCCAGTTCATATACCCCCAGTGCCATCGGAATTCCGATCTTTCCGCGCTTGCCCGAAATCGGCTTGAGCGAGGCCAGATAGTCGCGTTTCCATGCGTGCAGGTTCGGAATATCCTCTGTCCGCTCAATGCCCAGCGCTTTGGAACACTGGTTGCCGGAGATATAGCGTTCGCCGTCGCCGAAGCGGTTTATTGTCAGGTGACAGGCGTTGGCACATCCGCGGCAGATTGCGGAGCTCGAGCTATGTGCGAAAGCTTGCAGCTCCTCGGCGCTCAGAATCGTGGATACACTGCCGCGCATGGAGTGCAGCGCCGCACCGTAGGCTCCCATGAGTCCGGCGATAGCTGGGCGAATGACCTCCGCGCCTATCTCCTGCTCAAAGGCGCGAAGCACCGCGTCGTTATAAAATGTGCCGCCCTGAACAACGATGCGCTTGCCGAGTTCCTCCGGAGATACGGCGCGGATAACCTTGTATATGGCATTTTTCACAACGCTTACCGAAAGTCCGGCGGAGATATCCTCGACCGTCGCTCCGTCCTTTTGGCTTTGCTTCACCGCCGAATTCATGAAAACGGTGCAGCGCGAGCCGAGGTTTACGGGAGCTTTGGCGTAGATACCAAGAGCGGCGAAGTCCTCAACGCTGTGTCCCATGGCTTTTGCAAAAGTTTCGATAAAACTGCCGCAGCCGGACGAGCACGCCTCGTTTAGCATGATCGAATCTATCGCGCAGTTTCTTATTCGGAAGCATTTTATGTCCTGACCGCCGATATCGAGGATGAAGTCCACATCTGGGCAGAAATATCTCGCGGCGGTGTAGTGGGCAATAGTCTCCACAAGACCCTCGTCAATATGAAAAGCATGGCGGATGAGATCCTCGCCGTAACCGGTGACAGAGCTTCCGCAAATATCGATGCGCTCTCCGCAAAGGGCGTATATTTCAGTCAGCTTTTCGCGCACGAGGCTGACAGGGTTGCCTCGATTTGATGAATAGTGACTCCAAAGAATGCTTTTATCCTCGGCGATAAGCACAAGCTTTGTCGTCGTGGAGCCGCAGTCGATGCCCAGCCACGCCTTGCCGGAATATTTCGCTATGTCGCCCATAGCCACCGCCGCCCGCTCATGGCGGCTGCGGAATTTCTCATACTCGCTTTCGTTTTCAAAAAGCGGCGCCATACGGTCAGCTCCGTGCGTCTCCTTCGCAGCGGAGCGCTCAATGCGCTCAAGAAGCTCCGAAAAACTCAGCTCGGCACTTCCTTCGGCACTCATCGCCGCGCCCATGGCAACGGCATAAAGTGCGTAGTCGGGGAAGATCGCGGTATCCTCCGTCAGATGCAGTGTCTCATAAAAACGTCGGCGCAGACATTCGCAATAATACAGCGGACCTCCGAGGAACATGACCTTGCCCTCGATTTTCCTGCCCTGAATAAGGCCGGTTATGGTCTGATTTACTACCGCCTGGAATATGCTTGCGGCAATATCCTCTTTCGCGGCACCCTGGTTGAGCAGCGGCTGAATATCTGTCTTCGCGAAAACTCCGCAGCGGGAAGCAATAGGATAGATTCGCTCGGCTTTAAGTCCGGCCGCGTCCATTTCATCGACGCTCATGTCCAGCAAAACTGCCATCTGGTCGATAAAAGCGCCCGTACCTCCGGCGCAGGAGCCATTCATTCGCTCGTCCTCGCCGCCGCGGAAGAAAATGACCTTGGCATCCTCGCCGCCCAGCTCTATGACAACTCCGGTGTCCGGTGCTTTTGCCGCGACAACTTCACCGGTGGCATATACCTCCTGCACGAACGCAAGTCCGGAGCTTTCGGCAAGTCCCATGCCCGCAGAGCCGGATACGGTGACGCGAAGGAACCCGGGGTCGAGTTCACACTGCATCTCGCGCAGCATCTCGAGCGTTGTCTGACGCACTCTGGACAGATGTCTCCGATATCTCTGATATATTATTTTGTCTCCTTCGAGCATCACCAGCTTCGTCGTCGTGGAGCCGATATCGATGCCGAGTTTAAGCCTGTTTTCCACGTGGAGTCTCCTTAAAAAGTCGATTATAAATTGTTATTATATTCTCAATGCCCAAACCAGTCCAGCAAGATAATGTAAAAAAGCTGTTAATAAAGTATAAAGATTTTTACTCTTTTTGCGACAAAAAACCTGCAGTACTCTTAGAGCATACTGCAGGTTTTGAAATAATGATTTATATTCAGTTTTCCTTTTTGGGAGGGCGGACAAATACCATGCTCAGGACAAAAGCGATGGCGAAAAGCGCGATGGTCACATAAATCACGGTCTGATAACCGGTCGGGTTGACCATACTTCCGGCCATCTCCACCTCTGTTCCGAAGCGTTTGACTATCCAGCTCGCCATCTGGTTTCCGCTCAGTCCGGCAAATGCCCAGGCCGAGAGCGTGATGCCGTGGAGCGTGCTGATGCTGCCCATTCCGTACTGGTCGGAAAGCAGGGTCGGTATGTTGGAAAAACCGCCGCCGTAACCGGCGTTGACCAGCATTATCATGATGAGTACCAGCGCTGTGAGCAGCATATTTCCCGCACCCTTTTCCACCGCTCCGGTCAGGCTGACGAGTGCAGTGAGCGCGATGGAGCTTATGAAAATGATCTTAAACACTGTATTTCGGTCTCTCATCTTGTCGCCCATTGCAGAATAGATAACTCGTCCGGCGGCATTGAAAACGGCAGAAGCGGTCGAAATAATGCCCACAAAGCCCGCAAGGCCAATGCACTTGATTATCATCTTTTCCTGACTTATCAGAGCGAGACCGCAGGTGATGTTTATATAGAACATCAGCCAGATGCCGATATAGTTGCTTATGGGTCTTGTGCGGATAACCTCAAGAATGCTCGGGCGTTTTTCATTCAGCTGGGGTTCGTGCCAGTCATCCGGCTTCTTCAGCAGGAGGTGTCCGGCGATCATCATTACAAAATATACGGCCGAGAGAATGAGGAACATCTTGTATATTCCGCCATTGCCGAGTCCGTCCAGCATAGCCTGCATGATCGGACTGGCTATTGCCTTTGCCGCGCCGAAGCCCGCCACCGCGAGGCCGGTTGCAAGTCCCTTCCTGTCAGAAAACCACAGCATCAGCGTTTTTACCGGAGAAAGATATCCCGTGCCGAGGCCGATGCCCATAATAAAGCCATAGCAGACGTATATACCGACGAGCGCGAGAATACTGCCCTTATGCAGTCCGCCGTAATAGATGAATCCACCGGTGCCTGCCATACCCACCGCAAAGCAGACCGCAGCAATAAGGGACGATTTGTGTATGTCGCGCTCCACGATATTGCCGAGGAAGGCTGCGCTCATGCCGAGAAAGAAAATGGCAAAGCTGAACGCCCATTCGGCGGCACCTTTTGAAAAACCTATGTAGTCCGCAATGTCCTGACTGAATATGGACCAGCAATAAACCGTGCCGATACTGCAATGAATAAGCAGGGCGGGTATAGCGGCTCTCAGCCATTTGTTATTGCGCCAGCTGCCTTTTGCGGTAGCCTGTTTGTTCATCGAAAAACCTCTCTTTTTTGGCACAATGCGCCTTTTCTTCATATATTCTTTATTCTATTGGCTTTGATCGCAAAAATCAACCTTTATTGGCATAAAACAGTAAAAACCATATATTTGGAGCAAAAACGCTCTCAGAATATTAAAAAATCGGTGCTTTTGCCCATTTTATCGATGCGTCAGCGTCCTGCGCTCTGTCTGAGCTTCATTTTCTGCCAGTTTATATATCCGTACAGGTCGTTAACCAGGAAAGCGGCGAAGCATACGACCACAGAAATATATCTGCTGTCGCTTATGCTTGCCAGCACCCACAAAGCAATAAGAACGATATCGTTCGCGGCATAGGCAAGCGCAAAATAGGGGCTTCGTCTGAATGTGAGATAAACGGCGGCGAAGCTTGTCGTCACGGACAATGTGCTTGGCGCTAAGTTCGCGGTATCAAAATGCTTCAAAATAAAATAGAACAAAACCGTGACCGCCGCCGTTGCCGCCCACATCACAGCAGTCTCGTTCTTTCCAAGAACGTTCACCTTGACCTCTGCCCTGTTTCCCCCGTAAGGGTTTCGCAGCCAGGATATCAGAGCGAATACCGCCATCGGCATAGTCATTCCGAGATATGTGATCATTTCGCCGTAATATGCAAAGCCATACGAAATAATTCCATAGAGCAGACTGAAAATAACCATCAAAAACTGACCGCAAATGCCGTCCAGACCGCCCGGAAGGAGTTCCTTGACCATCAGACATTCAACAGCAGGCAGCTAGAAAACTTCCTGCTGTTTTTCTATATGCTCTCTTCAAGTTTCTTATATACACGGCGATAGATCAGCGTGGAGAAAATAACCGTAATGCCGTCCGAGATAAGTTGGGCGGAAACGACACCGTAAAGCTGAAGGAAATGGTTCATGATGAAGATGATCGGGATCGCAAAAACTCCCTGTCTGAATATACCTAGGATAAGAGACTCCTTGCCCTTTCCCATAGCCTGCAAACAGTAAATTTTCTGGAAGTTTGTGATAATAAAAGGCGACGCGAGACAGGCAATACGAATAAAATTCGTACCGTAGGCGATTGTCGCTTCGTCTTTGATGAACAGCCACATCACCTGAGGTGCAAGCAGCTCAAAGGCCGCGATGCAAATCGCCGCGACGACCATTCCGTAAAGCTGAGCCGTTCTGGTGAAGCTTTTCATACGGGGATAATTCTGCGCTGCGTAGTTATATGCGACAAGCGGCATCATACCCTGGCACAGTCCCATTCCGATGTAAAGCGGAAGCATATCCACTTTCTGAACGATGCCGTAAGCGGCAAGCTCAATATCGCCGTAACCGGAAGTCAGATTGTTCCTGACGATATGCGAAATATTGGCGAGCATTCCGGTGATCGCGGAGGGCAAGCCGATAGCAAGTATCTCATAAAACAGCTTCGGGGATATATGTATGTACTTCGGCGAGATCGAGAGAATCGTTTTGCCGCGCAGTCTGTAATAGACAAGCAGGAAATACAGCAGGGAGATCACATTGGACAGCATAGTCGCGAGAGCTGCGCCCGTGACCTCATTGCCTGCAGGCAGGACCACATACATAAATATGGGGTCCAAAATAATGTTCGCCACGCCGCCAAGGGCGAGTCCGAAGCCGGATTCCTTGGAATAACCTGCGCTGCGAAGCAGGAAAGAAATCGTCATGCCGACCGTTGACGGGATCGCGCCCACGACCACGACCCAAAACAGATAGCTCGAAGCGTAGCCGATCGTGTTGTCGGATGCGCCCATCAGTCTGACAAGCGGCTCGGTGAACAAAAAGCACACAAACGAATAGACCACGGCGATGGCGAGCGAACCGTAAATGCTGAATACGCCCACACTCCTGGCTTCATCATTTCGCTTTTGACCCATCAGCCTTGACATCAAGCTTCCGCCGCCGACGCCAAAGAGGTTGGAAAGCGCCGTGAGAACGAAAAACAGTATGCTGACAACGCTTGCCGCGGCGACCTTGTAGGGGTCGTTCGTCAAACCTATGAAAAATGTATCGGCGATGTTGTATATCATCGTTATCAGCTGGCTGAATATACTCGGAATCGCCATTGTCAAAAGAGCCTTGCCAACGGGTACCGTTTCAAACAAAGCCGTTTTGTCATTTTTCTGCATTGTCTTGTCTTCTGCCTTTGCCATACTTTTCATCCGCTCTCTACGAAGTTCCTCAAGCCCGGGGCTTTTCGCCGGGATAAATACTGTTATATAATGCCCGGTTTATTTTGTCAATGCAACTAAAGCAAAAGGGCGGCGCCATAGCACCACCCTTTTGCTGCCTATCACTCTATGACTGTCGCTCAAAGCGTCAATATTCAAAATCATTCACCCAGCTTGCACCCTTGAGGTAAAGCTGGCTGACATAGCGCGGTATCTCGTGGCGCTGGCGTTTTTCGACCAGAAAGCGGAAGATGTCCTGATGCAGCGCATCTTCCACCGGGACGACCGCGATGGCGCGCCGCCACAGCAGCTCCGAGGCGCGGTTGTCGCCGAGCGCCCTCATGCGCTCCATAGTGTCGGTGCAAAGATGGCCAAACTCTCGCCTGTAGTGGCTGCGATAGGCGCGCAGCCAGCCGCTGTCCTCGGTGTAGGCCAGAAACTCGCCGCGGCAAAGCTCAAGCGCATCGATGCACTTTTCGAGTCCCTCCGGCTCGTCTGCCGGCAGATTGTCCAGACGATCCATTATTTTGGCGAACTCATTCTCGTCGGTGAGCAGCTCATAATCCGGATTGATACGGAATTTTCCGTTACTGAACAGGATAAGACCGTTTCTGCCCTCAAGGCCGAGGGGTGCGAGAAGGCTGCGCGTGCGCTGCAAACGGGTGCGCATGGCGATGTCCTGCTCGGTTATCGGCTTGCCCTCAAAGGAGAAGGCCATCAGCTCGTCCTGGTCGACATCGCGGTTGGAGTTGACCAATATATATTTCAGCGTTATCCATGTGAGAGCATGGCGGCGGGCGGCTTTGTCGTCCACCTTGCCGTATCTGTTTTCCAGTTCCAGATTGCCGAAAAGCCGCACGCGAACTTCGTTGTGGGCGAGGTCGGCGGC
>JAZOBQ010000016.1:0-79433 GCA_045596005.1 Oscillospiraceae bacterium | reverse complement strand
ATCGGCCATACGGATCTTCTGATCACCTGGCTCTACAAGATGGCCCTGAACAGTGCGGAAACCGAATACTACAGCGCCTCCATCATCGGTATTATGGTGTTCCTGGTGGTTTCCGTGTTGTCCCTGATCGTCTACAATGTGATCCCGTCTACCAAGAATGAGGAGGATTTCAAGTGATGAATACGAAGTCTCCGAATAGAATCCAAAAGACCGGTATGGGCGCCCGGACGGCCAGAAACCTCAGCAATCTCCTCGTTTATATTCTGCTGATCGTCATCACCGTCGTCTGGCTGTTCCCCTTCTTCGGCATTGTACTGGAATCCTTCCGTGTGGAAAAAACCTCCCAGGTCAGCTATCTGTGGCCGGAACAGTTCGGCCTGGATAACTATATCCGGCTCTTTACAGAAACCGATTTTCTGATTTGGTTCCGCAATACCGCTTTCATGGGCGTTTTGACCGCATTCTTCCAGACCTTCTTCGTCCTGTCCATGAGCTACACTCTGTCCCGTCTGCGTTTTAAGGGCAGAAAGTTCCTGATGAACGCCATGCTGGTGCTGGGTATGTTCCCGGGCTTCCTGACCATGATCCTGATCTACAAGGTCTTCGCTGATCTGGACCTGACCATGCAGATGGCTCCCGTGGGCTTGATCATCGTCTACTGCGCCAGCTCCGGTATGGGCTACTATGTGTCCAAGGGCTTCTTCGACACCATTCCCAAGAGCCTTGACGAGGCTGCGAGAGTGGACGGTGCCACCCGCTGGCAGGTGTTCCGCAAGGTCATTATGCCCCTGAGTAAGCCCATCATCATCTACACCGTTCTCATGGGCTTCATGGCTCCCTGGGGCGACTTCATGCTCGCAAGCTATATCATCCACGAAAACTCCGCCGGTATGAACGTTGCCGTCGGTATGTTCGAGTGGCTGAGCAAGACCATGGTCAACACTAACTACACTATGTTCTGCGCAGCAGGCGTTATCGTCGCCATCCCCGTCACCGCAGTCTTCCTGATGCTTCAGAAGTACTACGTTGAAGGCGTTACCGGCGGCGCAGTTAAGGGATAAGAGGTAAAGAAATATGGCAAGTGTAAAACTTACTAATGTTAAAAAGATCTACGGTAAGGACACCGTAGCTGTTCAGGATTTCAATCTGGACATCGCTGATAAAGAATTTATCGTTTTCGTCGGCCCCTCCGGCTGCGGCAAATCCACCACCCTGCGTATGATCGCAGGTCTCGAGGACATCTCCGAGGGTACTGTTGAGATCGACGGCGTCGTCGTCAACGACCTCCAGCCCCGCGACCGCAACATCGCCATGGTCTTCCAGAATTACGCTCTCTACCCCCATCTCAGCGTTTTCGAGAACATGGCCTTCTCTCTCCGCCTGAAGAAAGTTCCTCAGGACGAAGTATACGAGAGAGTCACCAACGCCGCAGAGATCCTCGGCATCACCGAGTATCTCACCAGAAAGCCCCGTGCTCTCTCCGGCGGCCAGCGCCAGCGTGTTGCCATCGGCCGCGCCATGGTACGCGACAGCAAAGTCTTCCTGATGGACGAGCCTCTGAGTAACCTCGACGCAAAGCTCCGCAACCAGATGCGCGCCGAGATCATTCTCCTCCGCCAGAAGATCGACACCACCTTCATTTACGTCACCCATGACCAGACCGAAGCTATGACTCTTGGCGACCGTATCGTCATCATGAAGGACGGCTTCATCCAGCAGGTCGGCACCCCCACCGAAGTTTTCGATATGCCCGTCAACCTGTTCGTCGCTGAATTCATCGGCGCTCCCAAGATGAACACCTTCAAGACCAATCTGGTTCGCGAGGGCGACAAGTACTATGTCACCCCCTACGGCGCAAAGATCGAAGTCACCGGCAAGAAGGCAGACATGCTCCGCGAAAAGGGCATCGACTCCCGTGAGATCATCCTCGGCGTACGTCCCGAGCATATCACCATGGCCGATCCCAACAGCCCCGACGCTATCCCCTGCACCATCAGAGTCAACGAAATGATGGGCAGCGAGCTGCACCTCCACGTTGTTGAGGACAACGGCGATAAGCTCATCGTCCGTATCCCCACCATCGTTCTCGAGGACGAGCAGCGCAAGGGTCTTGTTTACGGCGCAAATATGCACATCACCTTCGAAGGCAAGGTCATGCACTTCTTTGATGCAGAGACTGAGACCAACCTTCTCGCATAAATCAGATTCAGTAAATACAGTAAAAGAGCGCGGCTTTAAGGCGGGGGGGTTTACTGTATAAAGGGTTTTCAAGATCTGTTTTACTGTCTGGATGACACTGCGTGTCAGTTCCTTTGCTCTATGTTCTTCTTCATTTGCTCATATTCTTCTTTGGTAATTACTCCGCTGTCGAGCAGGTCTTTGTAGTAGGCGATTCTTTCCTGTCCTGCAGCATCCACAGCCGCTTCGGTCTTTTCCTCCGCTCCACCCATGAGTTTGAACAAAGCCACACAAAACAGCACGATACAAACGATGGGTATGACAAGCACCGTGATCGGAGGAATGCCGATGTGCATCAGACTCGGCACCCAGGGCAAAATTATACCCAGAATGTACATTGCCGCGAGTGTGGTCTTGGTCTTCGGATTTACCTTGTGTTTGAGCGCATTATTCAGCAGTATCGCAAGTGGAATAACGCAAAGCAGCAGTCCTGCAATATTGCTCATCAGTGAGACCGGAGCCTGATATACGAAACTGCGGAGCAGTCCAACGGCGCCGTACAGACGGTACAGCAGCAATAGTCCAAAAATCAGAGCGGCAGCGCTGTAGTTTGATTTTTTCATAAGCCTCACTTCTCCATCGTCCACATATTTTTCGCAGTATAACTGACAGTGTACTTTTTGCCGGGCTGGGCGCAGAACAGGCACACACCCTTCAGATTGACACTTGAGCGGATACCGTATCTGGGAATTACCATGTTCGCCGCACCGACAAAGTTTTTACCGTCGTATATTTTGGCGATGACAGTACCGTCAACGAATGCATCCACGTCACCGAATATAGTTACCGGCTTTTTCAGTGCCGCTGTTGCCGTTACGGTGCAGGAACCGGTCGAAGAAACCTCAATGTTTGTATTCGTAAATGTCAGATACTCAAGGCAGGCAGCCGCGTCCTCTTTGCCGATAAGCTTGGTCTTGATCTCTTCTATCTCGCGTCCGATCGCTGCAGCCCTCTGTTCGTGCTTTGCCGCGCCCTCATATGAAGTCAGCATTATCGGTGCAAAAGCTTCCAGATTTGCCTGATTCTGCGCGCGGATCTGCGCATTCTTCGCCTGAATATCCATAGCTGTAGCTACGCCGGCAGCCGGACCGGCGATTCCGTTGGCTATGCCTCCGAGGACGGCCCAGTCATGCTCCTTCTGCTGGGACGCGCCTATGAGAGCCGATGCTCCGCTGCGCAGGGTCTGCGCGCTGGACAAAGCCTCATTTTTCTCAGCGGTCAAAATCGCAATAAGCTTGTCCCGTCCGCTGTACTCCGCGTATCTGTCGAGAGCAGCGCAAGCCGACTTCTCCTTCTCTCGCTGTTCGTTCAATGCGGCAAGTCTCTTATTTTCGCTGTCCTTATCTACCAAAGCCCTGGACTCATAGAAAAGCGCGGAAATATCGCTGAAAGGAATACTTCTCTTTTGCGCTATCAGCGTCGCTTTCTGTATTTCTTTTTCGGAGACGCACTCCGTTATACCATGCTGCACACAGTCTTTGTAAAACTCGATCTTGGTATTGTTCAATATCTGCGCAGCTCGGATATTATGAGCCTTTTTACCTGCAGAAATCTGCATAACGATCAAAACGATTCCGAATATGGCAAGGGCAAAACCCATAGCCACCATACCGGGACTTCCGTTTGGCATATCTTTTGCGGGATTGCCGCCGATTCCGATCAACATTCCGGCAAGTGTCAACATGGCTCCTATTCCGATGAGTTTTCCGCTTCTCGGATTTGAGTTCCAGGCAACAGCAATTATGATGATGCCAAGTATCATCAGGATCATTCCTACCGCAGTCATTTTCTTACCTCCTCATACCAACGCACAGCGCCGATCTTTACTGTTTATACTAGCATATTACTGCAATAAAGTCCATCTCTGAAAACCCTATGTGCAAAAGCATTTCACATTTCCGCACCTTCAACCGGAATAATTAACCCCCGAAAGCATAGTGCATTTCGGGGGTTAATTGATTACTTCAAGAGCGAACACAGCATATTATAGTACTCGTCGCTTTGCGGCTCACCGTGCGGCGGACTTATCATACCAAGACGGGAATACTTCACCTCTCCCAGAGGATTATACTTCAGCAGTTCGACGTTTTCGAGCTCACGTCCAAGCGTATTCACGACATAGTCGCGAAGCGCGAGAACATCTTCCGGCGAATCATTGAACCCTGGAATAAGCGGCATTCTTATATGCATTTCCTTGCCGGAGGACGCAATAATCTCAGCATTTCTGAGTATCAATTCGTTGCCGAAACCGGTACCCGCTTTGTGTTTCTCGCTGTCCATGGTTTTTATGTCGTAGAAAAACAGATCAACAAGAGGTATCAGGCGCGTGAGTTTATCTTCGGGAATATATCCGCAAGTCTCAAGAGCCGTATGAATGTACTTTTTTTTGCACTCCTCGAGCAAAGCAACAGCGAAATCGGTTTGCATTGCCGCCTCTCCGCCGGACAGAGTCACTCCGCCGCCGGAACTCAGATATTGCATTCGGTCTTTCAGTATCTCGTCCATTACTTCTCCGACCGATACAACACGCCCCGAAACTGTAAGGCTGTCATGGAGGCACACTTTTGCACACTCAAAGCACTTCACGCATTTTTCTCTGTCAATACGTGCAATGCCGTTTTCCATCTCAATCGCACCGTATTTGCAGGCTTCTGCGCAGCATCCGCAGCCAACGCAGAGACTCTCGTTATGCATCAGCACAGGTTCAAGCGTCTGCGATTCCGGGTTCTGGCACCAGTAACATCGCATCGGACAGCCGCTAAAAAATACTGTGGTCCGAATACCCGGTCCGTCATGAGTTGAAAAACGCTGGATATTAAAAATATTACCTTTGATCATTTTTTCACCTTTTTTAGAAGCGAAACGTTTCTCCAATTGCCGTAATGGAAATAATGCCACCCCATAAACACCGCCGCTATCGGAGAAATTGCCATGCCCCAGTAAATACCCGTCAGTCCGAGTCCAAAAAGCTCACCAAGCAGATAGCAGGCGGGTATACGCACGATAAGCGAGTCCGTAATCGAATTTATCATTGAGCGTTTGGAATTGCCCACACCTATGGCAAGATTGTTATAAACAGTCATGGGAGCCATAAACAGGTACGCTATGGACACAATGTGGATATACCGCTCGCTTTCCGTTATGACTTCCGGAGTCCTGTCGAAAATCGAGGTCACCACTGCCGGGAAAATATTTATTATGGCAAACAATACGATCGCGACGGAGAGACTGAACACGACCCCAAGCTTTACCGTGCTTGCGGCTCTGTCACTCTTTCCGGCTCCCATGTTCTGTCCAACAATATTGCCTGTGGCGAAAGCGATCGCCTGACGGGGAAGTATAAAGAAATTGCTGATTCTTGTTCCGATGCTGTTCGCCGCCGATGCCGCAAGTCCGTATGCATTTATCATGGAACCCACTATCAGCAGCGACATATGTACGATCATAGTCTGCATCATGGAAGGGATGCCGACTTTGAGTATCATTCTTAGTTTTTCACTGACGATTCTGAATTGCTTCAGCTTGAATCTGAAAATAAAGTTTTTCTGTCTGATGAGGAAAATAAGTGCAAGAAGGAAAGAACATCCCTGAGCTATAACCGTTGCCAGGGCAGCGCCGTAGCTGGACATTTTAAGAATGACCACGAAAACTATGTCCAGCACTATATTGAGTACAGACGCGATAGTAATAAAATAAAGAGGATAGCGCGAGTTTCCAAGTCCTCTGAACACGGCGCAAACGCCGTTATATCCGAATATGAAAACTATACCGCAGCAGCAAATTCGAAGATAAGAATTTGCAAGATCCACGGATTGCACCGGCGTGTTCAGAAGTTCGACAACAGTGCCGGAAAACAATACGCCGAGCACGGACAGGATAACCGCCGCAATAAGCAGCGACGAAAAGAATGTGCCGATGGTCTTTATCTGGCCTTCCGTATCTCCGGAGCCTTTATGGTGCGAGAGCGTGACCGTGCCGCCCATGCAAAGTCCGGAGCAGGCCGCCGTGATGACCACCATGAGCTGCGCGCCGACACCTATCGCAGCCGTGCCGGCCGCTCCGACCGTCTGTCCGACCACGATGGTGTCAACCGCGCCATAACAGGCCTGAAGAAGGTTTGACATCAAATACGGAACTGAAAACTTAAGCAAATGACGGGGTATGCTACCGCTCGTAAAGTCATTCGTCAGATTCTTACTCATATAGCCAAACCTCCTTCAGTAATGTAATTCGTTTACTTCGCGAGCAAATCGGGAAGGAACGTTGTAAGCTGTGGGAAGCACAGCAGCAATATTACCAAAAGTATCTGTGCTGCAAAGAAAGGATATGCACCCTTATATATACTCGACATGGGTATCGATCGGTCAATACTCTTGGTGACAAAGAGGTTAAGACCAACAGGAGGAGTGACAACAGCCATTTCAACGCAGGTGACCATAATAACGCCGAACCACACAGGAGAGAGACCAAATCCCTCAATTATGGGATAGAATACGGGCAGGGTCAGAATAAGCATACCCAGAGAGTCGATGATCATGCCAAGGAACATGAGAATAATTACCATGCAAGCTACGATAAGTCTGGGAGGAATGGTGCTGTTGACCAGTATATTTGCGATAGTGGTGGGCAGCTGAGAGAACGCCATGAAATAGTTCATTATCGCGGCGCCGATAAGCATCGCATAGATCATACCGGCATTTCTGAGCGCACCTTTTACAGCTGCGATGAAGTTCTTCCATGTAAGAGCACGGCGTGCAAGAGTAATAAGTATGGAACCGGCAGCGCCGATGGAGGCTGCTTCGGTCGGGGTGAAGAATCCCGCGAACATACCGCCAAGAACTATGATTATCAGAAGCAGGATCTCACCGCACTTGGAGAAGGCCACAAGAACTTCCTTGGTGGTAAACTTGGGAGCTTTGGGACCGGCTTCGGGATCGCGGATGCAGCGTATTTTGATAACAATGCAATACAGCAATATGAGTATAAGTCCCGGAACAATACCTGCCTCAAACTGAGTAATAATAGACTGCTGCGCGGTAATGCAGTACAAAATTGCAATACTGGAAGGCGGAATAAAAGGTCCGAGCGTTCCGCCCGCAACAACAGCGCCGGTAGACAGCGTATCCTTATAGCGGGCACGCTTCATTTCGGGAAGCGCGATCAGGCCGATAGTGAGAGCAGTGGTAGAGGACGACGAACTGATTGCTGCGAACACACCGCAGGCGAGAATGGTCGCCATTGCGAGGCCTCCGGAAAAGCGTCCAACCAGCTTATAAAATGCGTCATATAGTTTTGAACCAACGCCTGTATGACATATGACCATCGCCATTAGCGAGAATAACGGAACAACCGTATTGTTATATGAATAGAGCGTGCTGAAAGACTCTATTCCAGTCTTCAGCATGGAGACCTTACCGCTGCTAAGTACTACCATGCCAATAACGCCTATGGTACCTATTACGGTGGATACCGGGATACCCATCAAAAGCATAACAAGAAGCAGCACAAATGAGAGCGCACCAATTAATATCGGACTCATATCAGTTCACTCTCCTTTTCATACATCAGTTTCCCGAAGCTTGTCGGGATCTAGTTCCTCCAACTCCTTCTCTCTGTTGGATTGCAGAGTCGGGAGCACCTCTTTAACTTTGATGATCTTGATTATCTTTATTACGACTCCGCAAAGGAAGCAGAACGCCACCCAAAGGCGGAACGGTGCCAGAGGCACGAGGAGAGTATCACTGGTCTCACCGGTGAGTATCTTCTCTATGCCGATTTTGGCAACGCAGAAACAAATTGCACCGTAATAAAGCAAATCAACTGCGTGCGCGAAATAAAGAAGTGCCGCTCTCGGATTTTTACCAAGCTTGCTCGTAATTATATCCACGCAAACATGGCCGTCCTGCAGTGCGCATATGGCTATAGCCGCCGCACCGAACACGCATGCCGCGATCTGAACCAACTCATAAGTTCCGGCTATCGGCAGGTTGAAAAATGATCTCAAAATAACATTCAGCACAACCACAACTATAATGGCGATAAAGAATATCGCGCTTACAACTTCGAGTATGCGCTGAATAAGATTCGAGACTTTGTTGTTAATCATTAAATCTCGTCCCTCCTATCTGAAGTCTAACGGCCGGAAGGCAGGCATAATATGCCCGCCTTCCAGTTCGGACAAGAATACTGTTTTACTTGGAGTATTCTGCAATAAGTTTCTGAGCGTTTTCGTACATAGCGGTGCCGTTGTAGCCCTTGGCATCAAGCTCGGCTGCCTTTTCCTTGGCAAGGCGGGCATTGATCTCCCAGATGGTGGCTACATCCTCTTCGGACAGCTCATAGAAAGTAACACCTGCATCTTTGCATTCCTGAATTGCGTCCTGTTCGATCTGGATCTTGGATGCGCCGCAGTTCTGCTGGAATGCCTCGATTGCTTCATCGAAAGCTGCCTGCTGGCTTGCGCTCATTGCCTGGTACTTGTCTGCTCTCATAAAGCGCAGGGTGCCAATGGGGGCGATCATATCAAGGCCGGTAACATAGTCGCAAACATCAATGAACTTATTGTTGGTCATGTTATGGATACCCTGAATGGTACCATCAATAATGCCCTTGGAAATGGAGTCAACAACTTCGGACAGAGGCATCTTGATTGCTACGCCGCCAAGCTCCTCAACGAGGTCAACGATGTTCTGCTCAACGCAGCGGAAGCTCTTGCCCTTGATATCTTCAAGGCTGGTAATGGGAACATTGGACATAATGTAAAGCTCGCCGCCGGAGGAGTCCCAGGTAATGGGAATCAGGTCTTCAAACTCTGCCTGCCATTCGGGAGTCATGTTCCAGAGGTCTTCGGCGACCTTTATTGCCTTGTCAAAGGGGAGGTTGGATGCGGTGAAATAACTGGAAGTGGACTCAACGATGAAGTGGTCAAGCTCATTGCCGGGAACGGTGGTAACGGCGTCGGCAGTACCTGCAGTTACCTCACTCCATGCAGATGCGGACTTTACAAGAGAGCCGGACCAATAAGGAGTGAAGGTTACGGTTCCGTTTGTGCGTGCGGCAACATCATCGAAAAATGCCTGCTCAAGAATTGCGGTATTATTGGTCGTACCTACCTGAGAAGCATAGCTGATATCGATTTTGTCTCCGGTAACCTCGCCTCCGTCGGCAGGAGCTGCAGGTGCAGCAGGGTCTGCGGGAGCTGCGGGAGCTGCGGGTGCAGCGGGTTCAGCAGGTGCGTTGCCGCAGGCGGCAAGAGAGAACAGCATAAGCATTGCCAGAATAACACAGGTGATCTTTTTCATAATGGACTCCTTTCATTTTTCAAATAATTTATTTCTACGAATGTTAGGACTTGCTGTGATGTTAGGACTTGCTGCATTAAAGTACATTTTCTGTACGGCAAATCACCTCTTCCTGAATAGTTTTATTCAGTTCAACAAAAAGTGCACTGTAACCGGCAACTCTCACTATCAGATTGCGATGGTTCTGGGGATTCTTCTGCGCATCCAAAAGCACTTCGCGGTCCACAACATTAAACTGAATGTGTTTGCCCTTATAGTCTCCCAAATAGGTTTTCACAAGGGCTGCAAGTTTCAGCATATCCTCCGGCGTCTTAAGCGACGACGGAGCAAGCTTCATATTGAACAGTGTGCCGAAAATGGGGGTTTGATTTATCTTGCCTGCGGAGTTTATCGACGCGGTCGGGCCGCTGACATCGGTGCCCTGACAAGGCGATACTGCTCCGTCAGCCAAAGCCACATGAGCCTTGCGTCCGCTCGGAAGAGCTCCGACAGAGTTACCCATGCTTCCGTGCCAGCTCAGGCTGTGAGGAGATTCCACGAAGTGCGTTCCAAAAGCGCCCTCCGTAGCCGCAAGTTTCTTAACAAGATGCTCATAAAGGTCGGCCACGATATAGTCCACATAGTCGTCATCGTTGCCGAACTTGGGTGCGGCGCACAAAAGCTTGTGGACATCTTCATAGCCTTCAAAATTGGCCGCCGTTGCCTCAGCAACCTGCTCCATTGTCAGGCTGTGGTCTTCGAACACACATTTTTTTATCGCCGCAAGAGAATTACCTACATCTACGCAGCCGCCGGTAAGAAGATATTGGCAGTTTATCTGGTATCTGCCGCCGGTTCCCATTATAGTGTCACCTTTTTTGATGCAGTCATCAAACATGGACGAAATAAAGGTCTCCGGGAAATTCTGTGCACGCAGCACTCTGACCTGATTATTGTGCTTAGTTCCGAGTTCGATGAAGTGCTCCAGCTGGGTGATGTAAGCTTTCAAAAACTGCTCATAGCTTTCGAAGTCTTTCATCTCGCCGGTTTTCAATCCGATCTGGAAGTTATCGCGGAGCGGATCGCGGCCATTATTCATCGTAACCTCAAAAACCTTGCCCAGATTCATTACGCATGGAATTGTAGAGGGAGTTTTTCCGACAAGCGTATGCAGTACGCATCCGCCTACCGCCCACTCACGTGCCTCTTCAAGACTTGCGCCCTGACTCATAAGATACTCTATTGCCGCGGTGTCGCTGAACCATGCAGGGAAACCGAGACCGAGCTTGCAGACCTCGAGACCGCGCATTACGAAATCGAAATCGATCTTTTCGTGCCAGCGTATAGACAATGTCGGATGCGCGACCATGGCGCGCTCTGCCGCATCGAGCCAGACATATGAAAGCTCGTTCACAGCGTCCTTGCCGGAAACCGTTATGCCACCCAGTGTGGCATTGTGCATATGCGTCTCACCCGTGAGAGCCTTCTTTATCGTTCCGTTGAAGAAGTTGCGCTTGCCGGACTGCTTAACGCGGAAGCACTCGATGAGTTCAGTAGCATAGTTGCGGTCAATAAGACCTGTGTCAATATCATTGCGGTAATACGGATACAGATACTGATCCACGCGACCGAAGGAAACTCCTGTGAAGAAAGTGTCCCAATATGTCATAACATGACACAGCTGGACGCATTGCAGCGCCTCCTGGAAAGTCTCAGCGGGATGCTCCGGAATAGTGCGGCAGGTCTTCGCTATTGTAAGGAGTTCTTTCGCTCTCTCCGGTGATGCCGATTTTGCCATTTCCTCCGCAAGGTCGGCGTAGCGATTGGCATAGACCACGCCGGCTTTCAGCATTGTACGCAGCGCATGCAGGAAATTCCTTTTGCGATGGCTCTCATAGCTGATAATATTCAGGTCTTTAAGTTCCTCATCGATGTCCGCAATAATGCCCTCAAATCCTCGTTTGATTATCCGTTCAAAATCGGGAACATTCCAGCCTTTGCCTGTCTGGTTTTCCGTAATTGTGGCAAAAATCCATGAGCCTTTTTCACCGTATTCGTTCATCAGTGCCTCTTCTTCGGGACCGACGAAACGGCTATAGAGATTCTGATTGGACTTATCGTCCCAGTATTCACAGATTTTGATTATTTCTTCGATTTTGTCGTCGTCGAAATTCCACATTGCTCTGGCGTTTTCGCTGCTGTCTACGACCCAGCTCGCAGCCAGATCCGGGAAAAACTCGGGAGCCATTGGCTTTGATCCGAAGTCTCCGACTATCAGCTGTTCATCGTTGATAAAAATCGGGATCTCGCGCATAACAGTTTCAAAGGCGTGTGCTCTTCTTATTATCAGAGCCTGACCTTCCGTTTCTTTGAAAGCTCTGGTTATCAGCCTCGCCCTGTCAATACAAACCGGGGCGTTATCCCTGAGATCTCTGAGCGAATTCCAAATCCGCTGCCCGCGGGATGGCTTGCTGTCCTGTATTTTCATTTTCCACCTCCTATGCATTTTTGAAACCTTGAAAAAATGATAAAAGTATAATATAATGCTGACACTATCAATATATCCGAGAACGACTTCCCCGCAAATGGGCAAAAGAGTTTGAGTGTAGAATATTGTAACAAAACACCCTAATTGTAACACTGGAGGACAGTACTTCATGCGTGTCGAACATACAAAGCGACTAATATCTGACGCTTTTACAGAACTGATGAAAAGCAAAAAATTTGATCAGATCTCCGTCGGTGATATCGCTGATGCATGCGGTATAAGCCGCCATACCTTCTATTACCATTTTGAGGATAAGTTTGCTCTCGTCAAATGGACTTTCGAGCAGTTCGCCAACTCCGAATTTCCCATTCCGGACAGCGAAGAGATCGCAAGCGGACGCGTATTTTATATCCGCGAGATCATTGACCATATGTATGAGCACAAACATCTGTACATAAATCTGTTCAACTCCGGCGCAAACGACCATATTTATATGTGTCTTTTCAACCATATTTCAAAGTTCAGAAGCGTCCAGATAGATGGTCTGCTCAGGGGCAGGAGCATAAGTGATGTAGGCCGCAATTTCATTCAGAACTATTACACCTGTGCTATTGCCGGCATGATAATGATCTGGGCAAAAGACGGAATGGTCGATCCTCTGAATGTTTTCTTCCAGGGTTACAAGGACATCGCGACGCAGAGTATCGAAAGCCTTATCGAAAAGTACGCCATCTGACAATAAAGATAAAATAAATCTCCCGGTCCAACAGACCGGGAGATTTTCCGTGTTTCATCTTATACTTTTGTAAATTCGTTTTTTCCGGCCCGGCAAATGGCGCAGCCGAAATCTTCGGGCAAATCTGCGAATTTTGTGCCCGGTGCAATTCCGTTATCGGGGTCACCCGCAGCCTCATCATATTCCCAGCCGCAGATGTCACAGACATATTTGGCTTTGCCGCTCTCTTTGAACTCACATTTTTCGGGATCGATGCAGCAGCCAAGCTCTCTTGCAAGCTTTTCGATCTGCGAGCGGTTTTCCTCGCTCATCGCAGACAAGATCTTAACGGAATTCTCCGCGTAGCTGATATTCTTGCTCTTTTCCAGCAGGCCTTTCATCACTCTGACCGCCACCGGCGCCCAGCTTCCGTTTTCTATAAGAGCGATTTTTCTGTTCTGGTAATTGCGTTCGGTAAGCTGCTCTATAAAGCTTCTCATAAACGGGAAAATATCGCCGCAATAAGTGGTCGTCGCAAGAACAAGCTGAGAATATCTGAAAGCATCCTCGATCGCTTCGGCTACATCGGTACGGGCAAGGTCATGAACGGCGACGGTGCAGCCCAGTTCCTCAAGTTTTTCAGCCAGCAGCTCAACTGCCTTTTTGGTATTCCCGTAGACAGATGTGTAGGCAATTGTAACGCCCTTGTCCTCGGGCTCATAGGAAGACCATGTGTTATAGATATCGAGATAATAATCGAGGTTTTCACTAAGCACAGGGCCGTGCAGAGGGCAGATGCATTTTATATCAAGCCCCGCTGCCTTTTTCAGCAGCGTCTGAACAGGCACGCCGTACTTGCCTACAATGCCGAAATAATAGCGTCTTGCCTCGCATGCCCAATCCTCGTCGGCATCAAGCGCACCGAATTTGCCGAATGCGTCGGCAGAAAACAGGATCTGCTCGCTCGATTCATAGCTCATAATTACTTCGGGCCAGTGGACCATAGCAGCGGAAAGAAAACTCAGCGTATGCGTTCCCAGACTGAGGCTGTCGCCCTCGCCGACCACAATGCGTCTGTCCGCAAAATCAGTACCGAAAAAGTTCTGCATCATCTGGAAGGATCTTGCCGAAGAAACGATGACTGTGGTGGGAAACTCCTTCGCAAAGTTAAGAATATTTGCCGAGTGGTCAGGTTCCATATGCTGAATCACGAGATAGTCAGGATTTCTCTCGCCAATAGCCTCGCGTATATTTGCAAGCCACTCGTCAAAAAACTCACCGCCCACCGAATCCATAACAGCGATTTTTTCATCGACGATGACGTAGGAGTTGTAAGCCATGCCCTCGGGCACTTCAAACTGCCCCTCGAAAAGATCTATCTTGCGGTCATTTACGCCTATGTATTTTACGTTATCCGAAATAATCATAGCATATATCTCCATCTGTTTTTATTGTGTTTTACCATTATATTATATCCGATTTTTTCTTTCAAGTAAAGCTCTATCCTTCTCCAGCACTTGCAATTAAAGGAAAATATTGATAAAATAATTAATTATAGTTCACAGAAAAATGCTGCTTTTTGGAGGCATGCACTTGAAAAAGAAAAACCTTATTCTGACGCTCTGCCTTTTCATAGCTCTTGCCGCGGTGTGCTCGGCCGTGCTTTTTGCCGACAGCTATCCGGATACGGCTGACTCTTCGCAGAGCCGATATTCCATAAGCATAAATGAAATATGCAGCAAAAATGACAGTATCATCGCCGATAACGAAGGAAAGTTCCGCGATTATATCGAGCTTCATAACTCCGGCGAGGCTGTATGCCTTGAGGGTTTCACGCTAAATGACGGCAAGGTCTCCTGCTCTCCCTTTGGCTCTATGATACTTGGAAAAGACGAGTATCTCCTCGTCTTTCTCGGCGACGAGCTCACCGGTTTCGCCCTCGGAGCTTCCGGCGGAGACTGCATACAGCTGCTCGACAGCGAAGGCGGCATCGTTGCGCAGGCCACCACGGCCGCACTGCTGAGCGACCAGGTAATGCTCTTCAACGGAGGCATCTACGAAAACTCCTACGATGCAAGTCCCGGTTACGCCAACAGCGCAGCCGGTATCTCCGCATTTCTCAAAGGCAGCGAAACTGTCTTCTCCGAGCTTGTCATCAGCGAAGTTCTTATCGGCAACGAGTCCTCGCTCCCCGATGAAAACGGCCTCTACTCCGATATTATTGAGCTTCACAACATCGGCAGCGACAGCGTCAATCTACGCCATTACTGTCTCTCCGACGACAGCAGCCGGCGTCACCGCTTCCGCCTGCCCGACAGAGAGCTCGCCCCCGATGACAGGATTCTCATTTTCTGCGACGGAGCCAACTACATATCCGAAAGCGGCGAGATACACGCGAATTTCGCCATATCTCACGGAGAAATGCTCACACTTACAAACCAACTTGGGGAATACAGCATCCTTGAGGCACAGTTCCTCGGTGACGATATTTCCCTGGCTCTGACTGATGACAGCAGATATGCTGCCGCAGCCGTTTCCCTCGGTTTTGAAAACAGCGAGATCGGCTCCGCACTTTTCGCCTCGGAGCGAATAAACAGCGAGTCCGCACTTGTGATAAGCGAGGTACTGCTCTCCTCCGCCGGTGTACCTTATGGCGGCATGTTTACCGACCTTGTGGAAATTTTCAACCGAAGCGCCGAATCTGTCAGCACAGAAGGCTGGTACCTCTCCGACGGCGGCGATCCATATGAGTATCCGCTCCCAAAGCAGACTCTCGCTCCCGGCGAATACCTTGTTGTAGAGTGCTCGGCTCAGACGAGCGGCTTTGCCCTTTCAGATGGTGAGACGCTGCGCCTCACCGCTCCCGACCATTGTCACGCGCCCACCGTCAGCTGCAATGAAGGTGAGAGCGGAAAGAGTATCAACATCTATTACGACTCCGACCAGATAAGCTGTGGCTTTGCCGAGGTATCAATCGCATACCCCAACACCGCAGACGGACGCGAGAGCTATTTTGCAGCTCGAAGCGCTGACGGCCTTATCATTTCCGAGGTCATGAGCGCAAACCGAAGCTATCTCAAGGGGCCTTACGGCACGACCGCCGACTGGCTCGAGCTTCACAATACCTCCGATTCCACCGTCGAACTAGCCGACTATTATTTGTCCGACCGCAGTTCGGATACTGACCGCTATCCTCTGCCGGATATCACGCTCAAAGCCGGCGAGTACTGCGTGCTGCTTCTGAAGTCCGACCCCACCAATCTCAATTCCCATTACGAATCCCTTCCCTTTAACCTTTCAAGCGAGGGTGAACAGCTTTATCTGAGCAAAAACGGCAGCGTTGTCGACTACGTTATGCTCCCCGAGCTTGCTGCGGATGAAAGCTGGGGCCGCGCTAAGGAAAGCTCCGTCTTTTCTCTGCTCGCCTCCCCCACTCCCGGTTACGGCAATTCAGCTTCCGCCGAAAAATGCGCTATGCCCACAGCTTCCGTTGCGCAGGGCTGCTATGACGGCATCGACTATCTCGACATTGAGCTGAGCGGCGAGGGCGAGATATATTACACCACGAGCTGCGCTACACCCGGCTCGACCGCAAAGCTTTACACCGGCCCCATCCGCCTCACGGAGACCACCGTTATCCGCGCCGAATGCCGCTCAAGCGGAAAGCAGGATTCCGAACTTCTTAACCTCAGCTATATTATCAATGAGAATGACACCCTGCCCATTGTCAGCGTCGTCACCGATCCCGGCAATCTCTGGGATCCCGGAAACGGAATATATGTGGCCGGTCCTGACGCCTCCGAAGAACCTCCGCATTTCGGCGCGAACTACTGGAATGACTGGGAAAAGATCGCCAATATCACCCTTTTTGAGACTGACGGCAGCGGTTTTTCCGCTGACTGCGGTATAAAGATTTTCGGCGGCTTCACCCGCTCAATGCCGAAAAAATCCCTCGCCTGCCATTTCCGCGACATATACGGCTGCGGTGAACTTGCCTACCCGCTCTTCGGCGAGGACAGCTTTGACACCTACGAGTCCTTCGTTCTGCGCACAGGAGGGCAGGACTCCACCCGCGCGAGAATGCGCGACGTTTTGATCACCTCGCTTTTCAGCGACTATACCGACGTTCCTGTGCAAAAATATAAACCTGTCGTCGTTTACCTGAACGGCGAGTACTGGGGTCTGCACTACATCCGCGAGAAGATAAATACCAACTACCTCGCTGCGCATTACAATGTCGAGCCGGATACGCTCAACGTCGTAAAAGGCGGCGGTTGGGCAAATCCCGACTATGTCGATTTCGCGGAATACACCGCAAAACACAATATGAGCGACCCGGAGCAGTATGAGTATGTCAGTTCGCGCATAGATGTGGATAACTACATTGACTTTCTCATCGCCGAAATGTGGATCGCAAACATGGACAGCGGCAATGTTAAGTACTTTCTGAACCCGGAGGGGATCTGGACCTGGATACTCTACGACACGGATCTGGCTTTCCTTGAGTATAAAAACAACCCCTTCCCTACCTATTTCCTTCCGAACAACATAGGTGCAGCCGACACCACCGCAAAGACTTTCGGCGCCAAGATGATTAAAAATGAGTTATTCCGCGATAAGTTCCTCAGCCGCATGGCATGGCAGATGAACACCATCTGGACAGAGGAAAACATCAACGCCCGTATCGATGAAATAATCACCATGATCGGCGAGGATATGCCCAAAGAATGCGAGCGCTGGAACAACAGCTACAAGGCGTGGCAGGACAGCGTTGAGTCGCTGCGCCTTTTCGCCGCAAACAGAAACGAATATATGCTCAAATTCGCTCAGGAGTGGTTCGACCTCACAGACAAAGAAATGCGCTCTTACGGATTCGACATCTGACAAAAAAGGAGGTGCAGCATTGGCTTCACGGCACGAAGAAAAATACATAATCGACTACAGCCGCTATCTCCTGCTCAAAAGCCGTGCGATGCAGCTTCTCACACCGGATTCTCACGGCATAAACGGCAGCTATGTTATCACCTCGCTGTACTTTGACGACAATTTCAACCACGCGCTGGACGAAAAGCTCGACGGTCTCGCCGAACATACCAAGTTCCGCATCCGCTGCTACGATTATGACGATGCGCTAATAAAGCTAGAGCGCAAGGACAAACACGGCTTGCTGACAAAAAAGTACGCCGCCGGCATCAGCCGTGAACAGATCGCGCTTCTTGAAGGTGTCAACACCGAACTCGATCGCTTCGAGGGCAAGGCCTACGATCTTGCCGCCCAGATCAGCGCGGGCGACCTCAGACCCGTTGTGGCTGTGCGCTATAAACGCGATGCCTTTTTCCACGCCGGTTCGGATTTCCGTCTCACCTTTGATACTAATATAGAATCCATAAGACCCGATCCGGAAGCGCTGTTTTCTCCGCTTGTCAGCGGTGTTCCTGCGCTCAGCAGAGGCAGCGTTATAATGGAGATAAAATACGGCAGCCATATTCCCGTCTTTGCAAGAAAAATGACGGCGGTCTGCACAAAGCAGCTGTCCGTTTCGAAATATGCGCTGTGCCGCGAAAGAGAAATTATTTAGGGGGACAAACCATGAGTATATTCGACGCAATCAAAAAATCCGTACTGGAGGGTTTTGACACCAGCATCTCCGGCGTGGATATCATATTCGGTCTCGGCGTGGCTTTCCTCGCCAGCCTGTTTATTCTGCTCATATATCAGCGCACCGCAAAGCAGGTAAGCCTCAACCGCAGCTTCTGCATCAGCCTCCTGCTCATCTGCTCGATCAGCGCGATGATGGTCATGACCATCACCTCCAACCTCGCGCTTTCTCTCGGTATGGTCGGTGCTCTGTCCATCGTGAGATTCCGCACCGCCGTCAAGGACGCTTCCGACACCGCCTTCCTTTTCTGGTCTGTCGCCGCAGGCATCACCGCCGGCGCAGGTTTCTACCTGCTCACTCTGCTCGGCTGTCTCGTGGTCGGTCTCATCTGCCTTGTGGCGGTTCTCATGTTTGACCGCAGCTCGAAACCTTTTCTGCTCGTTGTCAGAGGAAAGGATATCGACGCCTTTGTCCGTGTTGAGGAGCTTCTCGAAAAAAGTGGTCTGAAATACAGTCTGTCTTCCCAGATGCAGAGCGAAGAATACACAGAAGTCATCTATGAGCTTGGCATCCCCTCCAAGAGCATGGCCCTTGGTGCCACCATCAAGGCTCTCCCAGGCATCACCAATGTCTCGCTCGTCGACTGCCGCAAAGGCTGATTTTGCGTTATGTAAACTTAATAAGACGAAATAAAAGCCTGAAATCGAATGATTTCAGGCTTTTATTTTTATTATTTTACAGACAAAACTCATGTTTTCCGGCAGAAAGCTCTTTGCTTATACCCGGCAGTACACAGTACGCTTTCACACCGTGGGGAACGGTGATGCAAACTTTCGTCTTTCCGTCGGCTATGCTCCAACTGCACTCGGCCAGGCCATAGGGCGTTGCATGGCTGCAGCGGGCGTAAGAAAGGCCGCAGTCAAGGTCGGGGGAATACTCTATCCCGCTCCAACCGGGTGCTTTGGATTTCAGTCCGCCGATATTGCGGTAGATCCAGTCTCCTGCGCAGCCGAGGGCGTAATGGTTATAGGAACTCGTTGTTATTGTACCATCCGGGCGAATAGCGTTCCAGTTTTCCCATATGCTTGTGGCCCCATTTTTCACCTGATAGAGCCACGAGGGGCAGTCCTCCCGGTAAAGCAGCTTGTAAGCAAGCTCCTTTTTACCATACTCCGTCAGCACATCGAGAAGATGCGGTGTGGACACGAAGCCGGTATCAAGCGCGCCGCCGTTTTCTTCTATCATAGCCGCGAGTTTGTCGGCTGTCTTTTTGCCAAGCTCGCCCGAGGCCGCGCCGGAATGCAGAGCCATGACGTAAAGTCCCTGCAATCCGCCCTCCACGCTGCCGTCTTCATGAATAAATCGCTCACGAACAGCACGGCGGATATTTTCAGCGAGCTCCCTGCCCCGCTCAATTTTCTCCTCGCTCTCGCCGAGTATTTCCAAAACCTCCGCATAGGCAGCGGCGGTGACCGCGTATTGACACGCGGCAATAACGGGTGCCGTCACCGCAGAGCCGCCCTCTATGTCATTTTCATGGCTGGGTATCATCCAGTCTCCGAAATGGTAACCCTCAGACCAGACATAATCATGAGACATGGAGGCAATATACTCCATCCATTTTTCCATCATTTCGAGATTATCCGAAAGCAGTCTCTTGTCCCCCGTCGCTTTATACAGGCGCAGCGGCACAAGAACGCAGGCATCCGACCATGCGGACGAGCTGTTCCAGCCGTTGGTCTTCAGCTGCATTTTCGTCTGCTCCGGATATGAGGGGATGACTATAGGAACGCTGCCGTTGGCTTCCTGAGAAAGACGCATCTGCCCAAGCCAGTGGCGCAGAAAATCGGCAAGAGAATAATTGAAAGCACCGGTTTCGGCAAACACCTGAATGTCTCCTGTCCAACCCACCTTTTCTCTTTGCGGACAGTCGGTCGGAACGGAAACCATGTTGCTTCGTGTGGAATTTCTGATATTGCGCTGGAACAGATTCAGTCCCTCGTGGCTGCACTCGAAATCGCCCAGTTCGTCTATTGGCGTGCCGATTTTGAGCGCTCTGAGCGACATTATCTCGTTCTCGGACGCGCCTTCGATGCGAAGATATCTGAAACCGTGGTAGGTGAACAGCGGGCAGAAAAAGCTTTCGCCCTCACCGCATACCAGCTTATCCTGCTGGTCTTTGTTTCTGCCGAGAATGTTGCGGAAGAAATTTCCCTCCGCGTCCAGAGTCTCGCTGTGGTCAAGAGTGATCTCCCTGCCTTCCGGGCAGTTTACACGAAGCTCAACAACACCTGCAAGGCATTCACCGAAATCGGCGATCAGCTCATTTTTCGGACTTCTGAAAAGTCTGACCGGCTCTATCGCACTCCACGCGGCCACTGGCTCTGCCTCCTGTATCGCGAGAATACCCTTGTCGTGTTCCACTTCGACGCAGGCTTTCCAGCTCTCGTCCGTCTCTCGAAGATCCCACTTTTCGCCCATCATCAGGTCGGAATATTTGATAAACGACTCTCTCGACTCGAACAAAGCGTCGCTGACTATCCTGCGTTTTTCGCCATTTGTCTCAAGCTCAAGCTGGGCGATAAAACCAAGGCGGTCTCCGTACTGGCAGCTGTGCCCCGTGAGACCGATGCGGCCTATCCACCATCCGTCACCCAGCAGTACACTTATTGTATTCTCGCCGCTCTTCAGCAGTCTGGCGATATCATATACCTGGTAGTACAGCACTCTCTCATAAGGACTCGTCTCGGGGGCAAGGCGGCGGCTATCCACAGTTTTTCCGTTTACGCTCAGACTGTAAACGCCGTGTGCGCTGCAGAATAAAAGCGCTTTTTCGGGTATGCTGTCAAGTTCGAAGCAGCGGCGCAGCCCCTGAGCCGGACGAAGTCTGCCGTGTCCTCCAAAATGGTCGGGCATGGGCACGAACTGCTCAAAAAACATTATGTCCCTTTCGGGAATGGCATTATCCTGTTCCGGCTCTATCCAGCCGGCCTCCCACTCCTCGCCCATAAAGCCTGTGTACAGCCTAAGCTCGGCGGCATCTCCATTTTCCGGCTTTGCTTTCACAGTATATTTACTGCGCGGCTCAAGCGGAAGATCCTCGAAATGCATCTCCGGCTCCCATGGCAGCATTCCGCTTGACCAGCATAATTCAGATCCAGCAAATATTTCAAAGCATATATTTTCGTTTTTTCCTTCCTTGCGCATGGAGAAATGGAGACTGCGGCTGTCGGTCGCGGCGATGTTGGCGCGGCCGTTTATCTTGAAAGAATTGATCTTCATTTTCTTATCTCCTGTCGCTTCACAGTCTGAAGCTTTCCTTGCTGTGGAGCTTTTTGTATTCCTGCGGCGGCATACCGTAAACTTTGCGGAATGTTCGCGAAAAATGGTCAACGCTGTCATAGCCTACCGCGTCTGCGATCTCGCTAATTTTCATATGAGTATTCATCAGATAGTCGATGGCTTTGTTCATTTTCAACGTTCTGAGAATGTCTGTGAAGCTTTGATTAAGCTTTTTATGTATCAGCTTGCTCAGGTAGCTCTCGCTGAAATGGAAAGTATGCGCAAGCGATGCCAATGTGACCGTGCGGTAGTTTTGCTGGATATAGTTCAGAACCAGGGAAAAATCGAAGTCGCGCTCGGAATAACCCTCGTGGCGATAAAGCGTGACCGCGTTGCTTGACGCACGCAGCAGTCTGGCCAGATAGAGATTAAGAAGACTGACGGCGCAGTCATTAGAATATGCGTCCGTTACATTGCATTCGTATATCAGCTCTTTAAGTGTCTGATTCACAAGCGGATCGTTGGCGTTTTTGAAAAGAATATAGTTGGCTCTGCGCGATTCATACAGACTGTTGCGGAAAAATATGCTCATAAGATCCTTCTGCGTAAGGAGATTATGGAAAACGCTGTCGAAGGTGCTTCGGCGCACGACAACGGACACGGCTATACAGCCGGGTTCTAGCGGCAGACTATGTCCGGACATCGGAGAAACAATGCAGAATTCCCCCTCGGAAAGATCCACCTTTTCTCCCTCAAAAGCGAAGGTGCATTTTCCTTTCAGCACATGGGTGATCTCAAAGAACTTATGAAAATGAGGCAGCTCTACCATGTACGGCATGTTAAGAAGGCAGAAAACATCTTTCCCGTCGGGAAAAAGGTTCTTTTCCTCCATTGTGGGGTCGGACATATATGTGTGCGCCTGCATGATCACGGAATCTGCATATACGCAAAGTCCGCGCATAAATTCCAGAAAGTCCTCATTGGACATATTGGAACTAAAAGGCGGAAAAGGAGGCGGTGTCGCGGATAGTTTCCCCTCCGCCCTCAGGCTGTCCACCGCTTCGGGGAAAGAGAAAAATCGTCCGGTTTCCTCATGTTTTTCCACGAGATAATCATAGATTTGTCCAATAGTTGTGTAAATTTTGTCATTGCTCACAATTCGCGCCCTCCCCTCTTTTGATACAAGTATAATCATTAAGCATAGATACTGTCAATGCATGTATCAAAAAAAGTCGGATTTCAAGCCGAATCGTGTGTGTACTGTAATGGTCAGTTTTGTTATATTTAATATAATAAAGGCTATTTCATTCAATTTCGGATGTCAAAGTTACTAAATTTACGGGGTGACCATGCCATGAACGAACAACAGCTGATCATAGAAACCAAAGACCTCTGCAAGAATTTCGGCCCCACCATAGCTTTGAACCATGTTGATCTGAAAATCTATCGCGGACAGATCACCGGACTCATCGGAGAAAACGGCTCCGGCAAGTCCACCATAACCTCCATTCTGGCCGGCATGCAGCCCGCCACAAGCGGCGAGATCTACTACAAGGGACAGCTCCACAAGGTGTCCACCATGATTGAAGGCGCCGCAAAGGGCATCGGCATGATAGTTCAGGAACAGGGTTACGTTCCCGGCATCAGCATTGCCCAGAACATCTTCCTCGGCAAGGAAGGTCAGTTCCGCCGCGGCCCCGGTATTTCCCGCAGCGCCATGAACCGCGCCGCGCAGAAAGCACTCAACGACATCGGCTGCAGCGACATCAACGCCGCACAGGTGATCGACAACCTCAACATACAGGACAGAAAGCTCGTTGAGCTTGCCCGCGTCATGGCTGCCGAACCCGAAGTTCTGGTCGTCGACGAAACCACCACCGCACTGAGCCAGAGAGGCCGCGACATCATTTACAGCATTATGAAAAAGATGCGCGACGAAAACAAGTGCGTTATCTTCATCTCCCACGACCTTGAAGAACTCATGGAGATATGCGACCGCATGGTCGTCCTCCGCGACGGCAACTACATAGCCGCTCTCGACCGCAGCGAATTCGACTCAAACCTCATAAAAAAGCACATGGTCGGACGCGAAATGGGCGAAAAGTATTACCGCAGCGACTTCAACTGCGAGCTCAGCGACGAGATAGTGCTCGACGTAAAGGATGTTACCTCCGGCTCCGGATTGCTCATCAACTTCTCGATGCAGGTCCACAAGGGTGAGATCCTCGGCATCGGCGGACTTTCCCACTGCGGTATGCACGAGCTCGGCAAAGTGCTTTTCGGCGACGAGAAACTCCTCACCGGCTCTGTTTTGCACGTTCCCTCCGGTCAGTGCATCACGAGCGCCGCTCAGTCCACCTCCCTCGGCTTCGGCTATGTTTCCAAGGATCGTGACAAGGAAGCACTCGTCCTCGCAGCGTCCATCAGAGACAACATCGCCTCCGCTGCACTGGACAAGATCAACAAGGGTATCATTATCACCCCCGCAGCCGAAAAGGCATATGTAAACACTCAGGTGGAGTCACTGTCCATCAAGTGCGCTTCCATCGAACAGAACGTTCAGTACCTCTCCGGCGGCAACAAGCAGAAGGTCGTCTTCGGCAAATGGGTCGGCAAGGACTGCGACATTCTCATTCTTGACTGTCCCACCCGCGGCGTCGATATCGGCGTAAAAGCCGCCATGTACCAACTCATTGAGGACATGAAGGCCGCAGGAAAAACAATAATCATGATCTCCGAGGAGCTCGCTGAACTAATCGGCATGGCAGACCGTCTTCTTATCCTCAAAGACGGAAGTCTGGCCGGTGAGTTTATGCGCAGTCCCGAGCTCCGCGACAGTCAGATCATTGACTGCATGATTTAAAAGGAGGGGAAAAGAAATGAAAAAATTCGCTGACCGTCTCAAAAATTATTTCCCCATAATCGGCTTTGCTCTTGTGGTGATCGTCTTTGCCATACTCACTAAGGGCAAGCTTCTCGCCGTGTCCACGCTTCAGGGTATGCTGGCAACAGTCATGCTGACCGCACTTGTCAGTATCGGCTCCGTTTTCGTATTCGGTTCCGGCTGCTTTGATATGTCCATGGGCGGCACTCTCTGCATGAGCGCCGTTGTCGGCTGCTATGTCGGCATCGCCACCGGCAGTGCTTTCATGGTCTTTGTCGGCTGTCTGGCCACCTCCCTTGTGCTGAATATTCTCAAGGGTCTTTTCGCTGCCTACGTCGAGGTTCCCCTCTTCATAGTCACCATCGTTCTGGGTTCCATCCTCAGCGCACTCGTTCTCGTTATGATGGGCACCGAGACCACCATTTTCTTCTCCAACGCCGTCAAACCCATCATCACCCTCAACGACACGCAGCTCACCTGGCTGAATCTGGCCGTTCTGGTTATTTATTTTCTCGTCTGCCTTTTCCTTTTCAACTACACGAGACTTGGCCGCGAAGTAAAGCTTCTCGGCGGCAACCCCATAACCTTCCGTCAGACCGGTCTCAAGCCCGCCAAAGTCAAGATCCTCGCTTTCGTCGTGGCAGCTTTTGGCGTTGCCCTTGCCGCATTTGTAATGCTCATGCGCACCCGCACCGCAGGCTCCGCCACCGGCAGCTCCATGGGTACCGACGTTATGGTCGCTCTCGTTCTCGGCGGCATGCCTCTCACCGGCGGCCCCCGCAGCCGCATCAGCGCAGGTCTGGTCGGCTCCGCAACCATCACCGTTCTGAACATGGGTCTTACCATGATGAATCTCTCCACCGCCACCATACAGATATTCCGCGCCATCGTGTTTATCGCCGTTGTATATGTAGCAAGCATGACCTATCGCACCAAGCTTCTGCCCAGGTAAGTCCGGGCAACACCTGTATGTATCGGAGCAACAGCCCGTATGCATAGATAGTTAGTCTCTAAATTACTAAGGAGGAAACATTATGAAAAAGCTTATTTCCCTGCTGCTGGCTCTGGCAATGGTATTCGCCCTTGCTGCCTGTGGCGGTGCTCCCGCCGAGCCTGCAGCTCCCGCAGAGCCCGCTGCTCCCGCAGAGCCTGCTGCTCCCGCAGATCCCGCCGCTCCTGCTGAGCCCGCTGCTCCCGCAGAGCCCGAGACCGACTCCAAGGGTCGCTATCCCGCAGAGACCATCAAAATCGGTTTTGTAAACTATGACCCCACCGCTGAGCAGTGGCTGGTTCTCGAAAGCTATTTCGAGTATCTCGCTGAGGCTTACAACATTGAGATCATGGCTTCCGAAGCTCTCAACTCCGCAGAAGGCGAGCTGGCCTTCATCGACGCCTGCGCCGCTGCCGGCTGCGACGCCATCTTCGGTTACTACAACGTCTCCAACGAACAGGCTCTCCTGAAGGCTGCTGAGTACGGCATGTACTACTTCGGCCAGGGCGCAAACAAGGCCATCGTAGAGAACCCCGAGATCATGGCTAACCCCTACTACCTCGGTTCCTTCTATGTCGGCAATGCTGACTATGAGTACGGTTACGGCTGCATTGAGATGCTGGTCGAAGCCGGCTGCCACAAGATCGCTGGCGTTTCCGGCGGTAAGAACTTCGGCGTTCAGATGTTCATAGACCGTTGGCAGGGCGCCATGGACGCTATTGCCGACTTCCAGGCAAAGGGCGTTGACATCGAGCTCGTTTACGAAGTAGCAGGCTTCCCCGGCACCGACGGTGCTTTCGAGGCAGGCCAGACCACCGTTCTCGGCATGGACGAGGTTGACGGTATCTACTCCACCCTCACCGCTCTCATGTGGATCAAGCCCATGCAGGATGCAGGCAAGTTCGGCCAGGTCAAGGTCGCTGCTGCCGGCGAGACCATGGGTGAAGCCGCTATCGGCATGTTCGGCGCAGGCTTCTATGTCGGTACCGCTACCGAGATCATCGACGTTTTCGGCATGGGCATTCCCCTCATCATCAACGCTGTTCAGGGCACTCCCATCCGCAATGCTGACGGCACCGCTCCTCTGATAGACTCCGGTTGGTGGAAGGTCACCAGCGTTGAGCAGGCCGGTTACTACGGCTCCATCCAGGGTGGCGACAACGGCTGGGCATTCGACATCGACGATATCCGCGAGCTGCTCGTTGCTTACAACCCCGACGTCACTGTTGAAGATTATGCCGCTCTCTACACTGCTGTTACCGCAGAGGAGATCCAGGCTCGTCGCTAAGCTTCATACCTACAGCAATATATTAACCCTACGCTAAACAGGGGCAGGGGCGGGACAAACCGCCCGCCCCTCACCCTGAAAGAAGAGGTGCGCTTATGAACAAACTCTTGCGTATACTGAAGAATTCTCTCATCACGGTCGCTCCCGCCATCATCGTCTATCTTCTTTTCATGCTGGCTACCAATCTCTTCGGAGAGGCCGGTTTCGGCGTCGGTGGAGACCTCAAGACCATTTTGTACAACACCCTTTACTCGGGTTTCATCGCCCTTGCCCTCAGCTATAACCTCACTTCCGGACGTTTCGACTTCTCTGTCGGCAGCGTTCTGCTGCTCTCCGTTATCGGCGGCGGCAACCTCGCCAAAGAGCTGGGCATGGGTCCTGTTATGATGCTGCTCGTCTGCATTGCCATAGGCATGGTATGCGGTCTTATCTCCGGCATCGTCTATATTACTCTCAAGCTGCCTCCCATGGTCTCCTCTCTCGGTGTTGCCATGGTCTTCGAGGCGATAGGCTTTTCCATCAATAAGTCCAAGGGCGTTCGTCTTATGACCGAGTTCGACCTCCTCATCTGGAGCGAGCCTGTCTACAGCATTCTGCTCACCCTTGTCGTACTTATCATTCTTATCTATCTTCTGAACTTCACTAAATTCGGCTACAACTGCCGTTCCCTCCAGACAGGCCAGAAAAATGCCGTGGAGGTCGGCGTTAATGAAAAAAGCAACTCTCTCATCTGCTACATTATCGCGGGTGCCATGATGGCCTGCGCCGGTGTACTCTTCCTTTGCAAAAACGGTATGGTCGCACCCAAGGCCGGTCTTTCCAGTTCCTCTTACATGATGAGCGCCTTCCTGCCCATGTTCATCGGTCAGGCTCTTGCAAGATATTCCGACAGAAACATCGGTACCATGATCGGTGCATTCTGCCAAGCCTGCCTCACCTCCGGTCTTGTCAAACTGGGCTGCGGAAGCTCCATGAAGACCGTTATGGACGGCGTTGTCGTTCTGCTCTTCCTCGTCTATACCTCCAACAGTTATAAGTTCGCACTTCACAAAGCCTGGAAAGAAAAGAAGTCCCGCGCTATTGCCGCCACACAGAATTGAGCGTATAATAATACGGACACAATATGACCCCCGAGGCAAAGCCACGGGGGTCTTGATATACGAAAGGAGATAACAATATGGAACCCAATCCTGTTCAGATTTTTGGCTCTTATATGAGTTGGAAAATAAATGCCGATACATGGGTCATCAACTTCATGGGCGGCTCTCAGAATATGTACCTGCTTGAAGGCAAGGACAAAGCCCTCCTCATAGACACCGGATGGGGTGCCGGAAATCTCCGTGCTCACGTCGAAAGACTCACCGACAAGCCTCTTATCGTCTCCAACTCCCACGGCCACCTCGACCATTCCGGCGGCAACGGCGAATGGGACAGCGTAATAATGCTCCCCGGCGGCAAAGATGATATCTACACCTGCCACCGCGCGCCTTTTGACCTCAGCGCCCTACCTTATCCCGATTACGAATGCAAGTTCGTCAAAGACGGCGACATCATCGAGCTTGGCGAGCGCAGCATTGAGCTTATGGACATCTCCGCCCATTCCAACGGCTCTCTCGCCTATATCGACAGAAAAAACGGCTTCATATTCGTCGGGGACGAGCTTGAGAGCGCCCAGGTCCTCATGTATGAGACCGAGGCCATTCCCGGCGTGGACTTCGTCCTCGACGAAAAACTGCGCGCCCACCACGCAAACACGCTCAGGCTCCGCAGCAGAATGCTCGAAAGCGACCTTATCTTCCCTGCCCATAACGGCGCTCCCATCGCCCATTCCTACATCGACGACTACATCTCCCTCGTGGAACATATTTATGCCGGCGACGCCCTTATCGAAGACAAGCTCAACCACTTCTACGCCGAGCAGGGCGACCCCGAGCACAAACTCTGCCGCGTGTGTTGGGGCGGCGCATCCTTCTTCATCAACAAAGCCGATATGATGCAGCTTTACGGCAGCAACTCTCTTTGATTTCCCGGAGGCACAACATATGAAATATGAGCTTTGGAACAATGACTGGAAGTTCTGGGAGGAAGTCAACGCCTTCTCCCTCGTCTGGAATATTCCCGAAAATGCCCGCGACATAAGTCTCCCTCACGACGCAATGCTCGAGCGTTCTCCCCGTCCCGACAGTCCCAACGGCGGTGACACAGCCTACCGCGACGGCGGAAACTATGTATATGTCAAGGAATTCGTCGCGTCCGAAAGCCTGCGTGGCAAGCTCGTCGCCGTGAAGTTCGAGGGCATATACATGAACGCCCTCGTCTATCTTAACGGACAGCTTGTCGGAAAGCGCCCTTACGGCTATTCCCCCTTCGTAGTATATCTGAACGACTATCTCCTTTACGGGGAGAAAAACGAGCTCCGCGTGCTCGTAAAAAACAACGGCATGCCCAACAGCAGATGGTACTCCGGCAGCGGAATTTACCGCGATGTATGGTTTCTCTGCTCCGAAGCGTGCTGCATAGCCGACGAAGGCATTGCGATCTCCACCGAATATATCGAGGACGATTATGCCTCCATGAAGCTCAAGGCTTCCCTCGTCAACAAAGGTTTCAACGGCCATTCCCTCAGCTTCGTCTGTGATATTTTTGACCCCTCCGGACGCCTTGTATCCACCGCTTGCTGTCCCATCAGTCTGCTCGGCGGCAGAAACGAAACCATTGAGTTAAAATTCAATGTGGATTCCCCTGCACTCTGGAGCGCGGAAGATCCAAATCTTTATTCCTGCCGCGCCCGCCTCGAAGAAAATGACAAGGTCATCGACAGTCTTGATGCCGATTTCGGCATTCGCACTCTGAAGCTTGACTCCCGCTGCGGTCTGAGAGTAAACGGAAATAGCGTAAATCTTCGTGGAGCCTGCATACATCACGACAACGGTCTCCTCGGTGCCGTTGCCTGCGACGAAGCCGAAATGCGCAAGATCCGCATCCTCAAACAGGCCGGTTTCAACGCCATTCGCTGCGCTCATAACCCTGCCTCCGCTCCTCTGCTTCGCGCCTGCGACAAGCTCGGTATGTATGTGATGGACGAGAGCTTCGATATGTGGACACGGCCAAAAAAGGACAACGACTATGCCCTTTTCATTGACAAATGGTGGCACGAAGATATCGAAGCCATGGTGAAAAACGACTACAACCATCCCAGCGTCATTTTCTATTCTCTCGGCAACGAGATACCCGAAGTCGGCACCGCTCAGGGCTCTGCCTTTGGCCGCGAGATGGTCGGATATATTAAGACCCTTGACCCAACTCGCTACGCTATGGTTTCCATTAACGGCGTTTTCGCCTCCGGCGACCATGTTCCCCGCATAATGGGTGATGTTATCTCCGCTGCAGCCTCACGCGGCGAGGATGTCGGCAACGTCAACGATTTTATGACCGCCATGGATACCCATATGGACGAGATCGTACGCCATCCTCTCGTATCGTCCCGAATCGATGCCGCCTCCGTCGGTATGGACCTTGTGGGTTACAACTATATGGCCTCGCGCTATGAGCCTGACTCCGTCAGCTATCCCGACCGCGTCATCGTCGGCAGCGAGACCTATCCTCCCCAGATTGCCCGCAATTGGGCGCTTGTTGAAAAACTTCCCTCCGTCATCGGTGATTTCACCTGGACCGGTTGGGACTATATCGGCGAAGCAGGCGTCGGTGTTCCTGCATACCGCTTCGGCGAGGGTGGCTTCGGCGCACAGTATCCCTGCCAGCTCGCATATTGCGGCGATATCGACATAACAGGCTTCCGCCGCCCCGCATCCTATCTGCGCGAGATGGTTTTCGGTCTCAGAAACGCTCCCTATATCGCCGTTCAATCCCCCGCGCATTACGGCGAAAAGCTCATAAAAACCCCCTGGGTACTCAGCGACAGCCACAGCAGCTGGACATACCCCGGATTTGAAAACAAATCCGTCGTTGTCGAGGTCTACTCCCCCGGCGACGAAGTTGAGCTTATCATAAACGGCGTGTCTCTCGGCAGAAAGCCTGCCGGAAAGGCTGCAGGCTTTATCGCCTCTTTTGAGACAGTTTATACCCCCGGCACCATCGAGGCCATAAGCTATGAAAACGGCAGCGAGATCGGTCGTCACCGGCTGCACAGCGCTTCTTCCGCCGCATCCGTTTCCCTCGAACCCGAGTCTTCCGAAGGCCGCATCCGCTATGTGAACATCTGCCTGCGCGATGAAAACGGTCTCATTTATGATGCCGATGACTGCGAAATAAGCCTTTCTCTCGTCGGTGGTACTCTCCTTGGTCTTGGCAGCGGCGACCCGAAGCCTCTGCACAACTATACCGAAAACAAATGCCGTCTTTACAGAGGACGCGCACTCGCCATTCTTCGCTGCGACAGTTCCGTCACACTTTCTGTGAGTACCGAAACCGGTCTCAGCGCTTCTCTCACTCTATAACACGGGAGGAATCCCCCAATGCTGGATTACAGTTCCAAACCTTTTTATCTTTCCAACGAGGATATTATCTGGGTTCGTGAAAGTCTCGCCTCTATGAGCACTGAGGACAAGATCGGTCAGCTTTTCTGCCTCACCGATATCACCACCGACTGCGCTCAGCTTCAGGCTCTCATAAGCAAATACCGCCCCGGTGCATTCATGTACCGCGCAGGAAACGGCAGCGACATTCAAAAAGCCTACGCCGCCATGAACGCCGTTTCTGCGATTCCAATGCTCTTCCCCTGCAATCTCGAAAGCGGCGGAAACGGCATTTCCCCCGAGGGCACATTCTTCGGCCGTCCTCTGCAGGTCGCCGCCACCGGGAACAGCGAGCAGGCCAAACGCCTCGGCTACGTCTGCGCCCGCGAAGGCTGCGCCGTCGGCTGCAACTGGGCATACGCTCCCATAATCGACATCGACTATAACTGGCGCAATCCCATCACTAATGTCCGCACCTTTGGCTCCGATCCCAAAACCGTTCTCGAAATGGCCTCCGCCTATATGGACGGCGTTGCGCTCGCAGAGCGTCCCATGGCCGTATGCATAAAGCACTTCCCCGGCGATGGTGTTGACGAGCGCGACCATCACCTTATGCCCACGGTCAATTCCCTTTCGTCAGACGAGTGGATGGCCGGTTTCGGCATGGTATACAAGTCTCTCATAGACAAGGGCGCACAGACCATTATGTGCGGTCATATTCTCCAGCCCGCTTTGGAAAGATTGGTCGATCCCGACATCCGCGACGAGGATATGCTCCCTGCCTCCCAGAGCCGCAACCTCATTATGGGCATCATCCGCGAAAAACTCGGTTTCAACGGTCTAATTACCACCGACGCCACCCCGATGGTCGGTTTTTCCGCCCTCCGCAGCAGGTCTGACGCCATCCGTGCCTCTATCAGCGCCGGAGCAGATATGATAGTTTTCTGCAAAAACATTGATGAGGACTATGCCGCCGTCCGCGAGGGTCTTGAATCCGGCGAGATCAGCTATGAGCGTCTCGATGAGGCCGTATGCCGCCAGCTTGCGCTCAAGGCAAGTCTCGGACTCCACCGCAGCAGTCTGCCCTCCGCCGAGGCTCTTTGCGTTCTCGGCTGCGATGAACACACACGTTGGGCCGAGGAATGTGCTGACAAGGCCATCACCCTCGTCAAGGACAATCAGGCACTTTTGCCCATCTCCCCTGAAAAAACCAGACGCATCCGCCTCACCGTTCTCGGCGAAAACCAGAGCGGCGGCTTCGGCGAAAGCGAAAACATCACCCAGCCTCTCAAAGAAGCTCTCGAAAAAGCCGGTTTTGAGGTCAGTCTCTACGACTATGCAAGTATGGAACGCGGTGAGATCTTCTTCTGCGGTGCTGAAGATATGAAACAGAAATTCGATCTCTCAATCGTTGCCGCCAATGTTGCCACCGGCTCGAACTATACCTCCCGCCGTCTGGACTGGATACCCCTCATGGCAGCCAACGAACCCTGGTACATCAAGGATATACCCACCCTTTTCATGAGCTTCTGCTCTCCTTATCACATGATAGACGTTCCCTTTATAAGTACCTTTATCAACTGCTATTCTTCCAGCCGCTTCTGCGTTGAAGCCGCTGTGGATAAACTTACGGGCAAGAGCTCTTTCAAGGGCACCAATCCCGTTGACCCCTGGTGCGACGCTTGGGGCGCAAGGTTCATGTAAATAATAAAACCGTCAGGGACACATATCTGAGTGTCCCTGACGGTTTTATTATGTTTTATCCAAGCGCGGCGGCTTCAGTTTCCATCACTTTCGCGCATAAACTTAAATTGTCTGGGGGATATGCCGAATTCCTTTTTGAAAGCTCTGTAAAAGGCGGAATAATCTCCGTAACCGACCGCAGCGGCCACTTCATCCATCCCCAAGCCTCTTACTATCATATCCTTTGCCGCGATGAGTCTGCGCTGGGTCACAAGGCCGTAGAAGCTTATGCCCATTTTGCTGCGGAAAAGATGGCTGACTGTACTCTCGCTGACGTAAAAATGCTCCGCAACATGCGCTAGAAGCAGTTTCTCCGCGAGATGGCTCTCCGCATAGGCAATAATGCTGTCAAGAAGCTCCGGAGCTTCCGCGCGCAGTATTGGCGGATACTTATCACCGGCTGCACGTTCAAGCTGTGCAAGAAGGCTCATGCTGTTTCCGGCAAGAGCTATCTCCCAACCTGGTAGGCGCTGCTCGGCCTCCAACACTCCATTGCGGAAGGCTTCGCGCAAAAACTCCCACTTTGTTCCCGCACTTCGAATAATGCCGCCGCAATATACCCATGACTCCGCTTCGGTGGGCAGCATCCGGAAATACTGCGCCATAAACTCCCGGCTCATCCATATAACATATCGTTTATATGCTTCGCTCATATTTTTCGGGAGTATAGGTCTGTGACTGACTCCCGGCGGTATCATCACTATATCTCCACGCTGTAGACGATAGCGCTCCGTACCCAGAAGATACTCCGCACCGCAGCTGTTGCGGCAATATATGAGCTCATAAAAGCCGTGGCTGTGGAGCGACACAGGGTTCCCGGCATAGCTCACATCGCGATGGGAATCCACATAAACCGACTCCATTTCCAACTCCTGAAACAGGTTATCCGGGTCAAGCCCGATCGAAGCCATAAGCTCCCTTGCCGAGCGCTGGATATCCGGATCCGAGGGATCAGCATCTGCGAAAACCGCGGCCAGTCGCTTTATGTCGCTTATTTTCATTCTCCCACCACCTCGCAGATATTATATTTCACCTCTTGCAGTTTTTGCAATGTTTTTCATGGAATTAACAATTAAAATTGTTCAAATAAGACTGTATAATACATTTGTACCCAAATAATTGAAAAGAGGAGACAAAATCATGGCAAAAATCGATACATCCGTCCGTCGCTTCAGCGCGAAGGACTCCTGGGGCTATGTCTTCGGCGACATGGCCGGCAGCTTCGTAAACCTTTTTGTTGACGCATATTTCCTCACCTTCTGCACCTACGCCCTCGGCATTGATGCCGCATGGATGGCAGGTCTTTTCCTTGTCGCGCGTCTCTGGGACGCCATCAACGACCCTATCATCGGCTCCTTCCCCGATCGCTGGCATCTCGGTAAGGGCAAGGACAAATTCACCCCCTGGATAAAGCTCTTTATGATCCCCCTCGCCCTTTCCGGAGTTCTCTGCTTCAGCAAGGTTCCCTTTGAGGGCGTACTGCTCCACGCCTATGTGGCCTTCGCCTATGTTTTCTTCGGAATGTGCTACACAGGCACCAGCATGCCCTTCGGCGCCATGGCAAATGTCGTCACCGTTGATCCCGTGGAGCGCAGCAAGCTCTCCCGCGCCCGCAGCATCGGCGGCGGTGTTGTCGGTGCGGTGGGTCTTTCCCTCGTTCCCATCTTCTGTTTCGACAGCAACGAAAACATCATTCCCGAACGTTTCACCGTCATCGCCATCGTCTTCGGTGTACTCTGCATTATTTGCTATCTGCTCCTTTGCGGCATGACCAAGGAGCGCGTGCGTGAGGAGCCCAAGCCCAAGGGCGAAAAGTTCAACTACGGCGAGGTCTTCAAGGCCGCTCTGCACAACCGTCCTCTCATCGGCGTCATGGTCGCCACTATCGGTTCCATGCTCACCATCACCGGCTCCAGCCAGACCTACAGCTATATCTACAAGGAAGTCTATCACAACACGGATATAATTACCCTCTCCACGATGGCCGCCGTTCCCTTCATGATAATCATATTCCCCCTCGTACCCAAGCTCGTCCGCCGCTTTGGCAAGCGCAATGTCATTCTCTCCACCAGCGCACTCAGCCTCGCGCTCAGCCTCATCAAGCTCTTCATATACGTCGAAAATGTCTACGTCTTCACCGTTTTGAACATACTCACCATGATCGGCCAGACCGCCTTCACGATGCTTATCTGGGCGCTCGTTTCCGACTGCCTTGACTACAGCGAGTGGAAGACCGGCGTCCGCAGCGACGGCAGTATGTACTCCCTCTACACTTTCTCCCGTAAGATAGGCTCCACCGTGGCTTCCACCGGCATAGCCGCCGGCCTGAGCCTCGTTGGTTATGTCTCCGGCGAAAATATCGTCCAGACCGCCGAGGCCGTCAAAGGCATCTACTACCTCTGTAACGCCGTCCCTGCCGTCTGTTACGCCCTTTGTCTCATCGGTATCGGCCTTATATTCAATCTGAATAAGAAGACCACCGACCGTATGTATGCCGAAATGGCCGAAAAGCGCGCCGCGAAGGCTGAATAAACTCCTATGAAAAAAACTGATCTCCATCTTCATCTGACGCTCCGTCAGATACCGAAAATCGGAAAACTGAATCTGGCCTCCGCCGGAAATATGCTGGCGCATCTCGATGAGCTCGGCATAGGCAAAGGCGTGCTGATGAGCGCGGGAGAAAAGCGCGTTCCCTTCGGAAATAACGCCAAAAACCGCCGCATCTGCGAGAAATATCCCGAGCGCTACGCATGGATGTGCAATCTCGACCCCGTTCATCCGGAGACTGTCTATGAACGACTCGCCCTGTATAAGTCCCAGGGTGCTGTCGGACTGGGCGAGCTGAGCATCAACAAGTCGCTCGACAACGAGTTCCTGCAGGCGGTTTTCGCCGCCTGCGAGGAGCTTGAGCTGCCTGTCACTTTCCATATGAGTCCTGAAGCAGGCTACAGCTACGGCGTGGTTGACCGTCCGGGTCTTCCGCTTTTAGAGGAAACTCTGATAAAATATCCCCGTCTCAAGCTGCTCGGTCACAGCCAGAGTTTCTGGATAGAGATGAGTGGCGACGCTCCCACGGAAAAAGAAGCCAGAAACAGTTGGGGCAGCGGCCCCGTTGTTCCCGGTGGCAGAGTACCCGAGCTTTTTGAGAAATATCCCAACCTCTACGGCGACCTGAGCGCCAACAGCGGCGGACAGGCCATCATGCGCGACGAAGAGTTCGGCCTGGCCTTTCTCGAAAAATATGCCGACAGACTCTTTTTCGCCACAGACATGGTAAATACGGACATGGTCTTCCCTCTTGGTGCATGGCTCGATGAGCAGCTCGAAGCCGGCAAGCTCAGCCGTGACGCCTACGAAAAAATCTGCTTCGGCAACGCCCGCCGTATATTCGGCATCTGAGGTGAGCTTATGAAAGAGATAATCAATTGCCCCTGCGGCGCCATCCGCGGCACCGCAAGCCGATATGAGGGTGTCACCGCATACAAGGGCATACGCTATGCCACAGCAGGACGCTGGGAATACCCCAGGCAGGTTTGTTCATGGGATGGCGTTTACGAGGCCGACACCTACGGCAACTGCAGCTATCAGCCACGCGCTTTCTATGATGAAGAAAAGGTGCCCGAAAAAGCCTTTTATTACAACGAATTTCGCCGTGGCGAGAGCTACACTTACTCCGAAGACTGCCTTTTCCTCAACATCTTCACCCCAGACTGCGCAAAAGAGGGCTCCAGTCTGCCCGTCATCGTGTACATCCACGGCGGCGGCTACACCGGCGGCTGCGGCCACGAGAAGCATTTTGATGAACCCATTTGGCCCACGAAAGGCGTAATCGCGGTCACGCTCAATTACCGTCTCGGACCTCTCGGTTTTGCATGTCTGCCGGAGCTGCGCGACGAGGCCGGAAAATGCGGAAACTATGGCCTTTACGACCAGCTTTGCGCCATTGACTGGGTGCGGGACAACATCTCCGCTTTCGGCGGTGACAGGGACAACATCACCATTATGGGCCAGAGTGCCGGAGCCATGAGCGTGCAGCAGCACTGTCTGAGTCCCCTGAGCCAAGGCAAGTTCTCCAAAGCCGTTATGTCCAGCGGCGGCGGCACCAGCACCATTATGAAAGCACCTCCCGCCGAAAAGCGCTTTGGCTTCTGGAAGGCGGTCATGGATAGCGCCTGCTGCGCCGACCTTTCCGAATTCCGCACCCTGAGTCCCGAAAAGCTCTTCGAGGCATGGCAGAAGACCAAAAAGGAATATAAAGGCGGCGGCATGGCAGCCTCCCCCTGTGTGGACGGAGAGCTTGTCACCGAAAACGAGTGCATACACAATATTCCATATATGGCCGGTTCCACGAGCGAGGACGTTATGCCTCCCATCATTTTTTCGATGAGCCGAAAATGGTGTACCACACGCCAAAAGCCCTCCTTTGCATGGTTCTTTGACCGTCGCCTCCCCGGTGACAACTGTGGCGCATGGCATTCCTCCGACCTTTGGTACTGGTTCGGAACGCTGGATAACTGCTGGCGTCCCATGGAGGAAAAAGACCGCCTGCTCTCCGCCGAAATGGTCGAAATGCTCTGCTCCTTCGCCCGTTCCGGCGCTCCCGGAGGCATCTGGAAAGATGCGCGCGAAAGCGGCAAAAAGGTCTTACGTCTCGGCGAAAAGCCAAGTGCGATGGGCAAAGTCAGCATGGCAAAGCTCATAAAAACCATGTTCACCAACAAAGCCGTCGGAGAATAAATAAACTCAACAAAACCCAAAACACCCACCGTGCACACGAAAATACGTGCGCGGTGGGTGTTTTTTTTCAAAAAACTTTCCGTTTGCATGTAACGACTGAAAAGGAGCTGTGTATATATAGACGTAAACACATTAAGGAAAAAACAACTTCAATAAATCGGAGGAACAAAACATGAATATTGATCAGCTCAAGAAACTCGCAGAAGACGCATTTGCAGATAAAGAATTCGTTGCCGCTCTCGCGGAGATCACCACCGCCGAGGAAGCTCAGAAAGCCTTCGCAGCCAAGGGTCTCGAGTTCAGCATAGAAGAGATCGAAAAGCTCGGCGAAATGATCAACAACGCCGGCGGTGAACTCGGCGAAGACGAACTCGATTCCGTCTCCGGCGGCTTCAACGGAATGATACTCATTTTCGGAACTCTCATCGTTGTAAGCGCCATTGCCGGTGCGAAAGCCGGATGGCACGACGGCAAGAAAAAAGCCTGCAAAGATCCCCGCAGAGATTAATCAGGAGGTATAGAAAAATGACCAACTTCAATGAAAAAGTAGAAAAGCTGTTTAACGACGAGGCATTCGTAAAAGATCTGTTCAGCTCCGAAACTCTGGTGGAAATGCAGGAAAAGCTCAACGCAAACGGACTCGAGCTGAGTCTCGATGAAACCAAGACCTTCATGGAAGAGATCGCAAAGGTCGTCGAGGGCAAAAACGACGAGCTCAGCGAGGAGGATCTCGACGATGTCAGCGGCGGTTTCGCTGTCACCACCGCCATTCTGATCGCCGCCGCCAAGATCGCCGGTGTCGGTCTGGCCTCCTTCCTCGCCGCCTATCTCGTAACCCGCTCCATCTCCAAGGCTCTGCACAGCCTCGGCTGCTGATACGCAAAAGCTAAAACAAACCCGCATCGATTGGGAAAGCTCGGCCAATCGATGCGGGTTTTATTTGTTTTCGGAGCTTCGGTCTTTTACGAGAGAAGTCCCGGATAAGTATTGTTGACGAAATCTTCCGCCACTGAGTATTCGATCACAGCAGCATCTTCATAAGACAGCATGCTTCTGAAAAACAGGCTGCCATCGCCGATAAGATAGGTGTTCTTTTGGTAATCCATAGCTCTGAACAAGGTATTATCGTAGAGGAAGAGTCTCATCGCTTCATCGGAGTATTCCTCGGGTTTTATGATGATAAATCGAATCTCGCCTTCATCGTAGAAATACTGGATGTAAGGCTCTCTTTTGTCGATGATAACAGCAACATATCCGTCCTTGATGCAGTAGGAGAAGTCTCCGTTTTTGACGACTTCGTCATGCACTCCGTACTGAGCATTTATGGCATACAGCTCGCTTATCTGTCCGATGATTATATCTCTGTCATCGGGGTCATAAACAGAGAGCTGCGGTTTTGCGCTGGGCACAATCGGAGCCGCAGCTTCCGAGGAGTTGTATGCATCTATCTGGTAAATGCAGGTATCGTCATCGGAGCCTCTGTAAACGGCAAGTATCTCAACCATTATCGAGAATGTAGTAATCGGCCTGTTGAACTTGATATTCTGGACCTCATTGATGTCGGAAAAAGTATATTCCACGCTGCTGCCGTCGGAGAAGATAAAGTTCAGTCTGCAGGGGCGGTTATTTTTGTTATACAGTTCGGAAGTTCTGGCATATCCAAGTCTGAGCGAGAGTATATCAAAAGTTTGCTCTGTTGGGAAATGAAGCGTCAGAATTTCCCCGACGCCGCTGCCGTTTACGCCCTCTATCCAGGGACGGGTGCTCTCCTCGTCGATGGCATAGTCGGCAACAAAGTAAACGCCGCCTTGGTGAAGCTCGGAGGAAGCGGAGGCTCTTTCAAATTCCACTTTCGCGAAATCAGCCAGCGAGCCGCTGTACTCGCTCAGCCCAAGGGGTTCGGGCGTAGGCTGTACCGGAGCGTCGGTTTCGCCGATGGGATAAATGGTCGGAAGCGGCGCGAGCGACGGCCACGGATCTGCCTCGGCTTGATGCTGAGAGTCAGGCTGCGTGCCTGCATTGGACGCAGCGAGTTTGCGTGCAGCTATCTCCTCGCCGATGTTTCCTATGGCCGATGCAGCAAGAATGCAGCAGACGATGATGATAATATTCCGCCTTTTTTTCTTGCTCATCTTGGTTTTCTGCTTTTTCTCCGGCTTTTCCTTATGCTTGTCCTTGTCCTTTTTTCTGACCGTGCCTTTACCCACAGCTTCGAGGTCAAGCAGCATCTCTTCCGCGGAGGAATAGCGCTTCCTTGGGTCATAGGCGCAGGCTTTAAGCACGATGCGTTTAAGATCGTCGCTTCCGTTCGCTGGCGCAGGCAGTGTCTCGCCTGTAAGGCGGCGATATCTTGCCTTTTCTTCGTCCGCAGCGCTGATTTTCGTGGGAGGCAGGGGCATAAAGGGCATACGGCGCTTATTCAGCAGCCAGTAGAGCGTAAGCCCGAGCGAATAGATGTCTGCTGCCTTTCCGTAGGGCTGGTTGTTGTAAACCTCAGGCGCCATGTAGTTATATGTACCGATCTTTGTGCCGCCCATAGTCTTCTCCACGGTTTTGGCCACACCAAAATCTCCGAGCTTGTAATCGCCGTGGGGAGAAACAAACATATTCTGAGGCTTGATATCCCTGTGGATAATGTTGTGTTCGCCGCAAAGCATCAATGCCCGACACATATCTTTGGCTATTTTCAGCACAGTTTCTTCCGGTATCTCTGCCGGCAGAGACTTGGTAAGCGGCGTGAGAAGCTCCATTTTTATGAAGATATCCCAACCCACTCCGTCATCATGCTGAATGTAACGCACATTCTCACAGTTGACGATGTTCGCGCAGCCTTTTAGTTTCGACATCTTCATATATTCCGAAACAATATCTTTAAGATGTCCGTTGAATGTTGCGGTGATGCTATCCTCGTCATAGCCGTTGTCGATCATCGTCTGAAGATCGCCGGGATTCTGTGGTATTGAAATAAGCTTCATTGCCGCTTTTTCAATTTCGCCGAATTGCTCGCGTTGGATCTCATATACGGCACCGAAGCTGCCACGGCCTATCATTTTGACCGTTTCCCAGCCCGGCCATGCGGGCATATTGTTCATGCGAACACCCTCTCTCAAATTAATGGATGAAATTTGGCTGTGTTTTACACTATTCTGCACACAATAACGGTCGTGTTGTCAATTCCGCCGCGCTCAAGCGCTGCTTCCACAAGCTGTGCGGCACACGACTCCACATCATCGCTTTTGATCATAATATCAGATATTTCAAAGTTTGTCACCATATCACTCAGACCGTCGCTGCACAGAAGGTACATATCTCCCCGCGCGAGTTCTCCCTTTGCGATATACGGCTCTATCAGTCTCTCCTCGGAGTCCATTCCGAGAAACTGTGTCAGCGGAGCTTTGCGTCCGCCGTTATACATCGAGTCCGCATGGTCACGGGACAACTGCATGAATTCTCCGTCGCGCAGACGGTAGGCTCTGCTATCACCCAGATTGCAGGAATAAACATAGCGCGGATTAAAATAAAGTGCCGCCATGGTCGTACCCATTCGGTCTGTGCATTTTTCTCTCGCCGCTTCAAGCACGCTGCGGTTGAGCTGCTCAGTCATACGGATGAGATATCTGCGCTCCGGGATAAAGAAATCGGACAAAACGCGCTCGCAGCTTTGCATTTCCCTCGCCGCGGTGTAGGACGCCAGCTCTCCGAAATTCTCACCGCCCATACCGTCGAAAACGGCGAAACAGCTTCCGTGCCGGATGATCTGCTCCATATACACCGGATGCTTCAGACCGGAATTTTCCTCCTCAAGGCACCTTCCGTCGAAAAAGAAATTATCCTCGTTGTTTTTTCGCACCTTGCCCGTACTGCAGGCACAGGCGGCTTCGATCATGAATTTCATATTCTGAGAGATTCACCCCGTCAATAGTATATGGAACAGTTGGGCAGCGCCATCTTCAGTGCCTCCATCGCTTCCTGATCTTCTGTTGCATCGCATTCATACAAATAAAGGTTCGTTAGATTGGGGAGCTGAGCAATGTAATCAAGATCCGCAGGATCGTTTACGCCGTTCAGATACAGAAATTCGAGCTTCTGCAGTTTCGGCAGGAAGGACAGATCGTCTATGCTGTTTCTGTAATCAAAGCGTTCGTAATTATAGGAAATATCGAGGTCAACAAGACTTGTCAGTTCTCCCAAAACTTCATAGTCTATGTTGCTTACACCGTAGATCTGAAGCCGCTCAAGCTGCTCAAGCTCAGTAAGCACGCTGTAATCCTCGAGCTGTGTATCGTCAATATCGAGATAGTAAAGCTCCTTATTGTTCCTGACGATCTCGTCCACCACAAGGTTCTTGTTTCGCTGAACCGACAGTCCCCAAATGTCGTTTCTCTCCAAAAGTGCGGATATATCCGTCAGTTCATTGTCATTCAGACCGATATACACCGCATAGGGAACATAACGGATAATATCTGTGTTTGTGAATCTGCAGCCGTTTAGTTCTATCTGATAGAGCATCGGGCAATAAGTCAACGGAGAGAAATCCTTCACCTTGTCCTGATACTGCAGGTTAAGATAAGTGATCACCGGAAAATACTGAAGGTCTTCGATAGTATCTACCCTCATGCTCATTAGCTTGTTATAGTTCATATTCTCGTCCATCAGAGAATACCAGTCGAGATGATCCATTTCCTCGCAATCATAATTCGTGATAGGCCCGTCGTATTTTCCGAGTATGTTGCGAGCGATCTTTTCGATAAGCGGCTCTGCGAAGCTGACTTCCTCGCAGGGATAATCTATGTTGTATTCTACTACAGCCATCTCGCTTGGGATGCCGTTTTTGACTACGTATGCCTCGACCGTATTCAATCCGCGGACAAGCTTTATCGGATAATGATAAACTGTATCGTAAAAATAAAAGTAGCTGTTTGTATCGTTATGCAGTGTGAGATAAATCTTTGCATCGGGGTCAGGATGGCTTATTTCCATCACAATGCGCTCGGAGTAAGCTCCTGCCTCATGCGAGAAACTCGGCGCGACCGGTATTTTCTCCATAATGGTGTCGTGGCCGTATTCTTCGGCTATCTCCACCGCCGTTCTGGCATATCGGCTCTCTCCGCTTTTCTCGGCCATACGCAGATACAGGTCGCATATTTCAATTCTGTCCGGTGCCAGCTCGCGTATCATCGAAATGTTGACAATGGCAACGGCGTAGTTTTCCATCTCCACCTGGCACTTCGCAACGCCCAGACGCGCATCTACGTCTCTGATGTTTTTCTCCATAGCTTCGAGATAGCGTTCCATACTCTCGGAAAACTTTCCTTCTTCGAAAAGTGCGTCCGCTTCTGCCACTATGCCGCTGACATCCTCGGCTGCCGCAGGCAGCTCTGTAATGTTATCCGCTTCAGGTGCGGCGCAGGCCGTGAGCATTGCAGCGAGTGCAAGCATCAGTATTACAAAAAGCAAGGCTTTCGTTTTCATTTGCTGCACCCCCTTTTATTCCGAACGCAGGACCGTGTCGTCTTTATCGAACACAGTCTCGCCCTCGTCCGAAAGCACGGTAAGGCCATCATCGAGCTGAGTAAGCACAGTGCCCTCCGCATCGTTTTCATAAACCGTGCCGCAATCCATTGAGCTTAGTTCAGTATCGCCGTGCACTGCGGCGCTCTTTTTCGAAATCGGAGAGTTTTCCTCCGCCTTTCGCCCGCTGCTCTCTGCCGACTTAATATCAGCTGAGGTCTCGCTGCGTTTTGCGTTTCGCGCAGTGTCGAGAGACGAGCCCGTCAGCCAGTCGAGAAGCTCTTCGTTTTCCGCCGCGACAGCATTGGGCAGCACAACTATCTTCTTATCAAGCTTCTTGTTCCACGCACAAAAACAGCTTATTATCGCAAATCCTACACAGCCGCATCCCGCGACAAGCAGGTACCAGTAGTTTTCAAGTGTATAGTAACTTGGCTGTCTCAGCAGCTCCATCTTGTCCACGCTGTTTTGATAAACGAGATATGCATACAGCAGCAGCAAACCGAATCCCACCGTAAGAGTGGTGATAAACCGCAAAAACTTACTCATCTCATTCACCTCCCAAAGTGCCGCCGATCTGTTTGAAGAAATCAGATATCTGCACGTCGTTGATATAGCTGTATTGCGCTTTGGACACATCGCTTGTGTACTTTCTTCTGGACTGCGCCATGGAATCCACTGCCTCGACCCAGATACTTCTTTCCGTCTGTCCGTCATCGTTCGCTTCATAGGTGAGGGTGAAGGAATTCCTGAGTGAGCCTCTGATCTCGGTATAAATCGAACTCAGGTCAGCTACGCTGTTCGCGGGGAAGTAGGTACCCTCGGTATCCTCCGCGATTTTGAAAAGATAATTCTCATCACATCCGGGCAAACCGATCGAGTAGACAACTATTCCTTCCATCTGAAGCTGAGACAAAGCTCTGTTTAGCAGCTCGGGACTGCCGTCCACACCGTCGGAAAGAAGTATGATGACCTTTCTGCCTTTGGCATTGGCGAGCTCGTCCGCGGCGCACATCAATCCGGCGGCTATGCTTGTGCCTCCGGTGGCTTCGATCTTATCCACCTGTGCTGCCACCATATATGCCGAGTCGACTATCGGACAATCCACGCGCGCTTCATGGTCGAACGACACCAGCGCCGCAAGCGTACTGCCGTCAATATTCGTGGCAAAACCCTTGATCGCCTGCTTGGCACTTGCCAGATATGAGCCCATCATACTGCCGCTTCTGTCCAGAACGAAGCAGATGGACATCAGCGCGTCGTCATTCTCCACCGCGCTGAACTCGGAGATCTCGCACTGAGTATCGGTCAGTATCATATTCTCCGGTGTGAGCTCATAGTCAAAGCTTGTGGATATGGACACCTTTACAGTCGGGAATTCGGTTACATCGGGACGGCCTATGTAAATACCACTGAAGATATCCTTCAGATATTCGCTCAGGAATGCACGAAACTGCGTATCTGTGTCCTGGTATTTGAATACCTCTCTGTATAGGCAGGCCAGAAGTTTCTCATAAAGATTGTCAAATTCCGGGTTTTCCATATTGTCCGTTCCGTTGAGGAAGGCATCTCGCAAAACCTCAACTTCTACAGCAAGCCACTGGTTCTTGTCCAGATTTTTTTCTGCGAACACTGCGTAGAGCTGCTTTGCCGCTTCGGTTCTGTCTCCTGCACCAAAATACAGCCTTGCCATCTGCAGGTGATAAGCAAGTTCATAAACCGTGCCTTCGCTGTAGCACAGTTCAAGATAGTTTATTGCTCGTTTGGAGCTTTCCGCGTCGAGTTCGATCAAAGCCAGAGCGTAGTCCGCGCGGCAGTTTTCGTATTCCTGACTGTCCACACCGTTCTCAGCAGCGATCCTGTTAAGTCTGATCTGCAAATCCGTTGCCTTCGTGAGCAGTTCGTCGAACGCCCGGTCGCCCTCGGCCAGAGTCCTCTTGCCGAAATCCTTGACATACATCTCCGCCATGAGGATATCGTCCGCGAGAGTGCCTTCCGCAGCCAGAGCCTCAGTAAGCTGATATGCTTTGTCGTATTCCTCATTGAAAAGCGCGGCTTTTATCTGCAGCACTGGGTCGCTGCTGTCGTCAGCCATCGTCACCATACCGTATCGCAGCTCTATTTCAGCGTCATAGCGTGCCATTTCCTGACCCGAAAGCGCCAGAAGCTCCATGCTGTTCAGTATGATCCTGCCCGCAATCTCCTCATCGCAGCGCTCTTTTTTGACGCAGGCTGAGTGCAGCGCCAGAAGTTCCTCTTCCGCCGCATCATTCGTCAGGTAAGCGCCCGCGGAATATGCTCCGCAATGATTGTAAGCCAGAGCACGCAGTCCGTTTACTCCGTAATTTTCGCCCTCTGCCTCGCTTATCTGTCCCAAAGCGACGAGAGCCTCATCGGGACAAAACTGCTCCAGCAGCTGAGAAGCCATATAGATGTGTCCCTTTATCTCCGTCTCGCTTCTGGTCTGGGCCTCCTCGTCTTTGGTGACAAAGGCAAATGCTCCGCAGCACAAGGCCGTGATCAAAGCAATCACAAAAAAGGTCTTTTTGGTGCATTTTCTGGCTGCGGCAAGTATAAGCAGAATAATGCAGTCGGCAGCGACAGCGATCGGCAATATAGTTTGCATATTAAAATCCATAGCTATCCTCCCGTACATTTATTCCACGTAATCGCTTCGAACCAGATCCGGATGAGTTTCTCTCCACTCCCGATATCCTTCCAGCGAATTGCCGGATATCATCAGGATGCGCAGTACGCCGTCCGGATCAAGGGCATCTATGTTTGTGAGCATATTGTTGGCCGCCCAGAATTCCTTAAGCTCGCCAAGCTGCGCCGCGGCGTCAACATTTGTCAGCTTATTATAGCTTACATCCAGATACTGAAGTTTATTAAGACCGGACAGTGCGTCGATACTGCTGATATTGTTGTTCCAAAGTCCCAGGGAAACAAGATTTGTCATGTTGCGCAAAGGCTCGACGTCGCTTATCTTGTTCCAACCAAGTGCGAGCTTTTCGAGCGAGTCTATTTCCGCAAGAGCCGAGATGTCGGTGATACCGTTATTCAGCAGAGAAAGATTTTTCAGATACTCAAGTTCGGTGATCGGTTCGAGATCTACTCCCTTTTGCCAGCATACGCCCAGCGTTTCAAGGAAAGGTGTGTACCTGAGATAGTCAAGGTCACAGCTGCCTCTATCCGTAAAGTGGTTCAGATAAGAGCTTGAGCTGTACATATCGTTGCGGAACGTTGCATCCTCGATGTCGCTGTAACGGCCCTTTCCTACTATGTAAAGCTCGCGGATTTGTGCCAGCTCATAGTTATATATGGCCTGTCGCTCGCTGCGTCCCATGAGGGTCCTTACTGCCAGCGCGAACGCGGATTCATCGTTCTTGAACACTTCCTCCACCGGCACCGTGACCGTGTAGCTCAGCTCCACAGTCTCGCTTTCATAGCCAAGGTAGTTGATGCATTTGACCTTGAGCAAAGTTTCCGGCGCACTGATAACCACTCCGTCCACACAGATGTCCGAACCGAGGTTAGGTTCGCTCCCGTCGGTGGTATAGTAAATAAGCGCGTTGGGACTATCCGTGCTCATGTGGAGAAGCTGATAGCTGTCATATGTGCCCGGCTTGAGACCCACCTCCGGAGACTCCACAACCATCTGGCGGTAAAGCTGTTCCATTTTCTCATCGTCGAAGACGCTCATAGCCTCCTCCAGAGCGTTTTTCGCCTCATCGAGTCTGCCGGATATGAGAAGGGTATTCACCCGTTCGAGCCGTATCTCGGCAACGTCCGGGGCAAGCCCCACAAGTTTATCATAGCATTCCAGAGCGTCGTCCAGATACTCCAGCGCGTTGTTGCTCTTTGCCGCTCCGTGCAGAGCAGCTATATCGGTTTCATTTATCGCCAGCGCACTGTTGTAGCAAGCGAGCGCCATGAGGTACTCGCCTTCCTCATAGTAATAGTCGCCCTGGTTTACATAATGTTTAGAATCTATTTCCTCCGCTGTGTTCGTATCCGGAGCTGACATCGCAGCAACCCCGGCCGCGGCCATTATCAGCGCAATCAGCAGCGTGAGGGCAAGCATAGCCTTCGTCAGTTTCATGGTTAGCCTCCTTCTTTCCTATCTGCATCGGCGTCCCGCCGTTTTATCCGGCGAGTCCGGCCGACAGCTCCCGATACACGGTCTCGTCTCCTCCCGCGTTCAGGTAATTATTCAAGCTGGTCTTCGCGTCTTCGTTTTTCCCGAGTCTTATCTGGCAGTCCGCCAGTGCCAGCCAGTGATCGGCTCTTGCGCCGTTAATCTCACACAAGCTCAGATAATAATACAGCGCATTCTCTGCATCTCCGCTTCTGTCATACATCCGTGCCATCAGCTCGAGGAAGTCCTCGTTTTCGTAGCATTCGGGAAAACGGTCAAGAATTTCCGCACTCACGTATTTTCGGCACGCTTCGAAATCTCCCTGCTGCACGAGGCAGTTCGCCGCCGCGAGATAGGCACTGATCTCATTCGGCTGCATGGCTATCGCCTTTTCGGCTTTCTCCGCTGCAAGAATAAAATCCTCATTCAAAGCCGCGACTTCCGAAGCCTCGACAAGCGAATAATACTCGTCGATCTCCTTTTGTCTGCCGCTTTCAAGCTTGCTCTCCAAAATGAACACCGCAGCCGCGACAATGGCGATAACTGCAAGCGCGGCTATGATTCGCATGCTTTTTTTTCTGCGCATCCGACGGTTGGTTTTGTCGATATTCTTCAGCTCGTCATACAGCTCGTCCGCACCGGCATAGCGCATATCCGGGTTTGGCTGAAGGCATTTTTTAACTATCTCCTCCATAGCCGGCGAGACATCCGGCACAAGCTTTCTGACCGGGAGAAATTCATACGGCGGTTTTGTGGGATTTTTGCCCGTCAGCAAATAGTGAACCGTTACTCCAAGGGCGTAGATGTCGGTACGCACATCGGCTTTGAAGCGGCGGTTATACTGCTCCGGCGCAGCGAAACCTTTTGTGAGTCCGCCTTTTTGCATCTGTTCCCCGCCGTCTTGTCTTGTATATTCCTCGGCTATTCCGAAGTCAATTATCCTTATCCGTTTCTCTTCATCGATTATTATATTCGACGGCTTGAGATCGCGGTAGACAACAGGTTTCGGTCGGCTGTGGAGATATTTCAGAACGTCGCATATTTGCAAAAACCAGTCCAGCACCTGGGTTTCCGGATACTTTTCCTGCTTTTTCAACATTCCCGCAAGAGTTTCTCCCGACATAAACTGCATGGTCATGTACTGTGTTCCCTGCCAGCTGCAAATCCCACGGCTGACAGGCAGAGCAGGATGAGATAGCTGCGCCAGAAGCTCCGCCTCTTCGCGCAGAAAATCGCCTCCGGCAGCATCAAGGTCTTCCTTTATCGCCCAATGGCTTCCATCGCGTATGTCAAGCGCGTGGTATACCCGTCCCATTCCGCCCTTTCCGGCCACACCCAGTATTTTGTAGTGTTCCATGACAAGGGAGTTTATCTCCAGCATATGAATATCATCTCCTTTTAGACGCTGTTTGGCTGCGTCCTTCCCTACCGAATCCTCTCAGCCCCGGTATTCCCCGTAAAAGCCGCTTTCTCCGGAAACGGAAACACGCAGGTGACTTCCTTCCGGAAATCATCTGCTTGAAAGTGTGCCGTATATCATGTTCTAAGTCTTGATTTTATCTGCCGTCATACCCTTCAGCTCCGGAAAAATGCCGGTGTAAGACTGCCTTCTTCCGCTGCCCTTATTTGTAGAAAACACCAAGGGATTTGTTGCATTGGGTACCTTTTTGTGCTAATATGATTATAATTATTAACTGTTCGTGAGCATATCCAGTTTTTTACAAAAATCAGAAAACCGTCTTTTTGTTTTCGTCGTCTTTTTCGTCTTCCTTTAAGGGGAGCATGCCGGCAGCAGCGATGAAATCGAGTTCTTCAAGGCTGAGTTCGTCCAGCTCTCTCGCGCCGCGCTTCACCTCGGCATCGCCGCAGAATTCGTGATAATCCGCGACCAGACGAAGCAGCTTTTCAATGTTCCTTGCCATAATTTTTCGCATCCTTTCCCAAGTCAATATTATGATTCTGTCTCTTATTACACAGCAGAAAACGAAACGTTACACTTTGGGGTGAAAAAAATGCTGAAACTTTTGCCGAAAAATGAAAAACCCGCATACGAGGATTTTTACAGCGCCAATTTTGACCGTGTTCTCGGCTATGTTCATAAAAGGATCTCCAACTATGCTGATGCCGAAGACCTCACGAGCGAAGTCTTTATATATTGCTACAGCCACTATGATGACTACGACCCCGAAAAAAGCTCTTTGACGACATGGCTTTATCTCATCGTCAACAGCCGCCTCAAGAACTATTACCGCGACCATGTCTCCTATGTTGATTTTGAGTCGGTCTCCGATACCATGCGCGACCAGAGCATAGATATGGACGAGGGCATTTATCTTGAACAGCTTCACAGCGCCCTTATGATGGCCATTAAGCAGCTGCCCGAACGCCAGCAGCAGATCGTCATGATGCGCTATTTTGAGAATCGCTCCAGTGACGAAATCGCCAAGAAGCTCGGCATCAGTCCCGGAAACGCCCGCGTTCTGCTGTCCCGCGCGCTGGACAAGCTCGCCTCTTTCAACGACGCCTACTGGAAGGAGTACATAAACCATGGCTGATCTCTACAGAAAATCATCTCTCGAAAGAATGTCCAATCCCGAGCAGCTCGACAAGGTGCTCAAAATCACCTCACCAATGTCCTGGCTCGCTCTTATCGGCATTACTTTTATTATTGTAATAAGCCTTATCTGGTCCTTTGTCGGAACTATCCCCGAGACGGTCACCGCGAAGGGCCTTGTCAGTTCTGTAGTCGGATCCAACTCCGTCTATACTCAGGATGCTGGTACCGTCGTATCCGTGCGCGTCCGCGCCGGAGACGAAGTGCATCTCGGCGACCCTGTCATGACCTACCGCAATTCCTCCAACGAAGTCGTTGTCGTATATTCAGACCAGGTCGGTGTCGTTTCCGAGATCGCAGTCCAAAATGACGACAAGTTCACTCCTGGAAAGGATATAATCCGCGTATCCCCCACCTCCCAGGCTTCGCAGATGATCGTCTGCTACGTTCCTCTTGCCAACGCGAAAAAACTCGAGCGCGGCATGCAGGTAAATGTCACGCTTGACTCCCTCGACAGCAGTTCCTACGGCAATATGGTCGCCCGTGTCATCAATATCGACGCCTATGCGACCCCCAGCGAAGCCATGGCCAGCGTCATAGGCAGCGGCAACAACCTTGAATCCATATTCGTGCGCGACGGTGCAGTTGTAGCCGTCGCATGTGAGCTTTACCCCGACGCCAATACCCTCAGCGGCTACTACTGGTCCAACGACAAGGGTTCCACCGTCAATGTACAAAACGGCAGTCTCGTCACCGCCAGAATAGTGACCGACGAGGTCGCCCCCATCACCAAACTTTTCTCCAAGCTCAGCGATATCTGGGGTGACTGATATGGCCAATTACAGAAAGACACCCAGCGTCTTTCAGATGGAAGCTACCGAATGCGGGGCTGCATCGCTGTCGATGATATTCTCCTATTTCGGCAAATTTCTCCCTCTGGAACAGATGCGAATAGAAACCGGCGTTTCTCGTGACGGCTGCAACGCCGGCAATATCATGCGAGCCGCCAAGAAATATGGTCTTGAATGCAGAGGTTTCCGCAAAGAGCCGGAAGCTCTCCGCGAATTTGACATGCCCTGCATCGTCCACTGGAACTTCTGCCACTTTGTTGTGCTCGAAGGTTTCAAGTCCAAAGGCAGCGGCAAAAACAAAAAAGAATACGTCTATCTCAACGACCCCGCTGTGGGCCGCCGCAGGCTGACATGGGAGGAGTTCGACGAGGGTTTCACCGGCGTTGTGCTCACATTTATGCTTACAGATGCTTTTGAAAAAGAAAAAAAGCAAAACACCGCATGGGATATGCTCCGCCAGAGGCTGAGCGGACAGTACGGCGTTTTGTTCAAACTTTTCTACATAGGACTTCTCATGGTGTTCCCCGGCCTCGTCCTGCCCGTATTGTCGCAGATGTTCATCGATGACATTCTTGCGGCCGGTTACACGGACTGGCTCACGAAAATTCTCGTGTTCATGGGACTGCTGGCTGCGCTCAAGCTGGGTCTGCATTATTACAGAGACCTCATTCTCCAGAAACTCCGCAGCAAGCTTACACTCACCTCCGGAGTGAAGTTTCTGACCCATATGCTGCATCTTCCCATGAGCTTTTTCGACCAGCGCTATGCCGGCGATCTCGTCAGCCGAATGAACAGCAACACCGAAGTCAGCGCGTTTCTCGCAGGTGACCTTGCGGAAACAGTTCTGAACATAATCGTTGCGGCTTTTTATCTCATAGTTTTGCTGTTTTACAGCCCTTTGATGACGCTCATCGGTCTTCTCAACGTTGCGGTCTGCATAGCCGTTGTTGTACTCAGCCGCAGATTCATTTCCGAATCTTCCATCAAGCAGCAGATGAGCGGCGGCAAGCTTTACGGCGCGGTCTGTGCCGGACTTAGCATCACCGACACGCTCAAAGCCTCCGGCGCCGAAAATGAATATGTCTCCCGCGTACTCGGCTATCAGGTCAAGCACTCCAACCTTGAGCAAAAGCAGAGCGCTTTCCAGCGTGTTCTGAACGCAGTCCCCGAAACCGCGGGCAACATCACCGACATATTGCATCTGCTCGTCGGCGGTATCCTTGTCATCACCGGAAGTCTGAGTCTCGGTGGTCTCACCGCATTCTGCTCCCTCTTCGACTCATTCATCGAGCCCGTTAACAAACTCGTCACCTTTGCTCAGAAGATCCAGACCATGAAAGCCAGCATCACGCGTGTGGAGGACGTTCAGAAATACCCCGAAGACGCTCGCTATGAGCAGAGCTCCGTCCGCTCCGCACAGAAAAAACTCAGCGGCGAGATCGAACTGCGCGACGTTTCCTTTGGATACAGCGCGCTCAAACCCGCACTTGTCGAAGGGTTCAGTTTCCATCTTTACAGCGGCGAGAGCATCGCCTTTGTCGGTCCATCCGGCTGCGGCAAGTCCACGGTTTCGAAGCTGGTGAGCGGTCTTTATCATCCCTGGGGCGGTCAGATCCTTCTCGACGGCGCACCCATCGAAACGATATCCAAAAGCTGCCTCAATGCCAGCGTGGCCACAGTGAGCCAGAATATCACACTCTTCTCCGGCAGCATCCGCGATAATCTCACGATGTGGAATTCAGCCATTCTGGAGGAGGATATGATCCTCGCCGCCAAGGACGCCTGCATCCACGATTTCATCATAAGCTGTCCCGGCGCTTACGATTATGTGCTTAACGAAAACGCCATGAATCTTTCCGGAGGTCAGCGTCAGCGCCTTGAGATCGCACGCGCCCTTGCCACAAACCCCAGTATTCTCGTTATGGACGAGGCCACTTCCGCGCTCGACCCCGTAGTCGAAAAACAGGTGCTCAGCAACATAAGACGCCGCGGCATCACCTGCATCATCGTCGCCCACCGTCTGAGCGCATTCCGCGACTGCAACCAGATCGTTGTCATGAGAAACGGCAAGATAGTCCAGCGCGGCACCCACAAATCACTGATGCAGGAAGAAGGCATTTACAGAACCTTCGTACAGAATATTTAAGGAGGGAGGGTATCTCAATGAACGAAAACACAAACGAAATCGTTTTGGCCGAAAATGAGTATATCCTCTCCCAGTCTCCCAACGCGGTCTACCGCGTAAAAAAGGGAGAAGTTCTTGTATATATCATCCCTGTTGAAAACGGAAAATACGGCGAGGCCTGTTTCTACGCCTCCGTCAAGGACAGCGACAGGCAAAGAGCCGTTCCTTCGCTCGCCCATGAGGACGAGCTTCAGCGCAGCTGGTATCTGCTCATAAAGGCTGAGGGCGGCGAGGCCATGCTCAGCGTATCCCACAACAGCGCCACGAGCGTACTTTACAAAAACTTTCTCGGCCGCAGGGAAATCTCCGGCTTTGACAGTCTCGGTTTTGCAGGAAGTCTGCTCGACTATTATGAACGCTGCCGTCTCAGCGAAAAGATCATCCTCTCCAGCACGGACACCTTTCTTTCCCGGGAGACAGGCGAAGCCTATCTCCTTGAAAAAGGCGAGGTTTTTGTCTCCATAGTCCCTTTGGAAAACGGACGGGCAGGCAAACCCGTTTTCTATTGCGAGCTCAAATCCGGAGACGAGCAGAAATTGATCCCTGCGCTTGTTTTCAGGGATATAAACCACAAAAACTGGCGTCTGCAGATCAAGACCTCCGGAGATGACGCTGTACTCTCGCCCGTGGCCGGAGGCGCGACCGCCGAACTGCACAGAGAGTTCCTTATGCGCCGCGGTATTTCCACATACGAGCAGGAAGGCTTCGAAAACAGTCTCATTGAGTTTTACACGAAGCAGATCGTTGTCAAGGACAAAGGCTTCATCATCAAAGCCGACAGCGCAGACAGTGAGTCCCGCCAAAAGGTCGTAAACGTACTGAAAGACACCTTTTCCGATCTCGGCCAGTCCGAGCAAAGCGGAAACGACTACTATCAGGCTCTCCAGTTTGTGTGCAGACATAGCGGCATCTCACTTATAAAGGCCGACGAGCTTCACACCCGCTGCGGCAAGAATCCCGAGCTCAGTGAGATCGCACGCGCATCGAATTTCATCTGCAGAAAGGTCGTTCTCGACGCGGAGTGGTATAAATCCGACTGCGGCGGACTTGTCGGCACGCTGGACAAAGAAACCGTCGCTGTCGTGCCCGACAAAAAGGGAAAATATATGTTTTTTCGCTGCTCCGATGACAGCATCTCTCCGCTCACACCCGAGCTTGCGCAGCAGATCTCGCCCCAGGCCTGGTCCATCGGCAGAACGCTTCCGCTGAAGTCTCTGAACAAAAAGGACGTAATCAGCTTCTGCAAAAAAAGCATCAAGCCCCGCGACCTCAGACCGTATATCGTTCTTGTCATCTTATGCTCGCTGATAGGCGTGCTTATCCCCACGCTCAACGGAATGATATATGACGACTATATTCCCGTGGGCAACATCGGCAATCTTACCCAGCTTTGTCTTGTTATGCTCACCTTTATGATAGGCAACGTTGCTTTCTCCATCGTCAAAAACCTATTCGCATACCGTATGACGAGTCGGGTCGGCAACGAACTGCAAAACGCGGTTTACCACCGTCTGTTCCACCTGCCGGAATCTTTCTTCCGCGCCTATGACAGCGCCGACCTCGCCGGACGCGTTTCCGGCATTGGACAAACCGCCTCCGCTTATGCAAACACATTGATCGTCAGCGGCATTTCCGCTGTTTTCTCCGTGTTTTACCTTATCCGTATGTTCAGCTACAGCGGCAAACTCACGGGAGTCAGCCTCGGAATATACGCCGTTTACCTCATCATCGTCGTGGCTATCACCGCCACCGTGAACAAGGCTCAGCTCCGCATCGCGGAGGCGGAGTCCGAGTCCGGAAGCAAGCTTTATCAGTATCTGAGCGGTGTTGACAAGATACGCATGGCAGGAGTCGAAGAACGCGCGCTGCTGTCTTTCATGCGCCCCTACGCCCGTCAGCAGTACGAGGAGATCCGCGTCAACCGCCTCATCTCCGTTGAAGAGGCGATCTCCACCGTTATCAAGTCCGTTTTCTCGATGGTGCTTTACTGGTACATTATCAGAAAGCTTGATTTCGGAAGCATTTCCGTCGGCACCTTTGTCGCTTTCAACTCCGCTTTCGGCGCCTTCACCGGCGCACTTGACTCACTCGTCGGTGAAGCCATGCAGCTCTTCAAGGAGCGAAACGAGATCATGCGCTTCTGGCCCGTTTTCTCCACAGTGCCCGAAGATGACGAATCGAAGGAAATGCCCGGCATGCTCAGCGGCGGACTCAGCCTTGAGCACGTCAGCTTTGCCTATGACAAGGGCGGCAAAAATGTCCTCAACGACATTTCCATTGATATCCGTCCCGGCGAATACGTCGGCATCGTTGGCCCCTCCGGCTGCGGAAAATCCACCTTGCTCAAGCTTCTTCTCGGCTTCGAAGCTCCTCAAAGCGGCATGGTAACGGTCGACAAAAAAGACCTGCGTTCCATCAACAAGGGCGCATACCGACGTCAGCTCGGCGTTGTACTCCAGAACGGAAGGCTCATTTCCGGCACGATTTACGAGAATATCACCATAACCGCTCCCGAAGCCAAGCTTGCCCGCGTAAACGAAGTTGTGCAGCAGGTCGGTCTCAAAGAGGATATCGCTCAGATGCCCATGGGACTTCACACAATGCTGAGCGAAAACTGCAGCACCATTTCCGGCGGCCAGCAGCAGCGAATACTTATAGCACGCGCCATCTGCGGCAATCCGAAAATACTGATTTTCGACGAGGCGACCAGCGCTCTTGATAATATGACCCAGGCCGCTGTCAGCAGTAGCCTCGACAAAATGAAGGTCACAAGAATAGTCGTTGCACACCGACTCAGCACCATCAAAAACTGCGACCGCATCATTGTTATGAACGACGGCGAAGTGATTCAGGAGGGCAGCTATGACTCCCTGATGCAGGACAAAAACGGAATGTTTTATGCCCTTGCAAGCCGTCAGATAGCGGAATGAGGTGAAAAAGCATGCTTACAAGAAAAATACAGGACGACACCATGCTGTTTTACGACGGAGAAAAGCTGGTTTTGAGCGCAGAGGAACTTGAAACCGACGGCGGTATCCTCATAAAACTCAAGGGTGAGCTCAGAAGCGAGGCCGCGCACCACATTCAGGACGAGCTTGACGCTTTCACGACCGTTGGCGTCAGAGTGAATCTGGATTTTGGCGAAGTCAGCTTTATCTCCCCCTCCGTTTTGAACGCCCTGCTCAATTCCCAGCAGCTTATTGACCATTTCCGCCGCGGTGAAATTGTCCTTAAGAATATCCCCGATGCTGTCTACCGCGAAATGGACGAGACCGGCATAACCGAGCTTCTTATGATAGAAGACTAAGGAGATGAGATAAGTATGATTTGTCGCGCCATCCCCTATGAGGGAAAAGAACCTTATATCTTCATGAGTTATTGCCACAAGGACAAGGCAAAGCTCTATCCTTTTTTCGAGCAGGTCGTTCTAGGCGGCTACCGCATCTGGTATGATGACGGAAACCACGCCGGCGACGACTGGCTGGACAACATTGAAAGTCATCTCGAAGACGCCAAAGTCGTCGTCGCTTTCATCTCCGCTGATTCCAGTCTCTCCCACAACTGCAAAAGCGAGATAGTCTACGCACTTAAATGCAATAAGAAGGTCATTCCCGTTCTGATCGACAATGCGGAGCTGCCCAAGGGTCTGCGCATGCAGCTGAGCCACCTTCATTATCTTCGCTGCAGCGACTATCCCGGCGACGCCGCTCTCATCGCCAAGCTCTGCGAGACCGCTGAATTTACTGCCTGCAAAGCACCGGCCGGCTCGCTGCGCCTCAAGCCGGATGCCGTGCCCCAAAAAGAGCAGCCGCCGAAAAACGAGCCTGCTCCCGTTCAGAAAAAGGAGCGAACTCCGGCATTTGATATCAAAAACTTCGTGCTCAAGGATCTCTCCAAGCCCGAACCGGAACCGGAAAACAACTCTTACGCGGATCTTGGCGATGAAGCCGACAACCACACAGTTTTTGAGTGCGATCCCGGCGACATGACCGTCTGTGACGGTTATGAGTCCGACGCAGACGCGACCGTCCGCGTTGTAAACCAGATCCCAGCCGTTTTGCTCCATCCGGCAGCAGAAAAGGCATACATACTGAAAAAGCCGCAGACAATAATCGGCCGCTCTCCCATCAAGTGCGACATTGTCATCGAGGGCAACAAGTCCATCAGCAAGCTCCACGCGGAAATATTGCAGTATAATCAGAAATATTTCCTGAAAGACTCCGGTTCGTCAAACGGCACTTTCATCAAGGGTGAAGCGATTGAGTCCGGCAAGCATATACAGCTTGAAACGCCTGCCCTTTTCCGTCTCAACGATGAAGCGCTCATTCTTGTAACCGGCGCGCAGGCACGCAAAATACTCGATAATGGCTTCGCGGCTTTGCTCATGAACGGAAGCAGTGGTGCCGTCAAGCTGTTGGAAAGCGAGACTTTGCCCTTGAACCGAAACAGCAAATGGCCCGACGGCACTCTGGCAGACGTAAAGATACACCGCGCCGCACACGCCCTTGTAAGGCGCAGTGGGGACGCTTTCCACCTCGTCGACGAAAGTCCGGAGGGCGGCAACGGCAGCTATCTGAATGGCAGCAAGCTCGCTCGCGGCACTTCCGCTCAGCTCAAATGCGGAGATCAGATCCGTCTCGGCTCCACCACCCTTACATTTGTGCATATCACCATCTGAGGAGATATTATGATGAAAAGAATCATTCTGGGACTCTCTCTTTCCCTCGCCCTGCTCATGGTCGGCTGCGGCAGCTCAGGTCCCGACCCCGAAAGCCTTCCCGCACTGGAGACCCAGCCCAGCCAGAGCACTCAGTCCGACGGAAACTATAGCCGAAACGAACCCATCGTAATTTATGAGGAAATGCTTGGCAGCGGCGTTTTGTTCTCCTTATACGAGGACGGCAGACTCCTGCTCAGCGGTGCGGATATCACCCAGAGCATTACCGATACCACGGCATTCAAAGACTTTGTCGACAGCATTACCATCATCGAGATCGGCGACGGAGTCAGTCTCATCGGTGAAAAAGTATTCGCCAAAGCTGACAAGGTGCAGAAGATCATCATCGGCGACAGTGTACGCAAAATTGAGTACTACGCCTTTGCAAACTGCAGTGAGCTCACCCAGATCGATTTCGGCAGCGGACTTGAGGAGATCGCAGACTATGCTTTTTCCGGCTGCGTCAAGCTTACTGACGTCAACCTCGGCGGCAATATCAAGACCGTCGGCTCTTATGTATTCTCCGGCTGCAGCGAGCTTAAAAACGCCATTCTCGGTAGCAGCATTCAGCAGCTCGGCAACTGCGTTTTCGATGCCTGCACCGGTCTTACCAGTCTTCGCGTGGCCTGCAATGTCAGCGCAGCCGCGCTGAGCAACAATACAAAGCTCGTCAGCCTCGTTCTCGAAGACAGCGTTGAGCATCTCGAAAGCCACGCCTTCAGCGGCTGCAGCGAGCTGCAGAATGTAAGCTTTTCCGAAAACCTCAAAACCATCGGCGACTATGCCTTCGCAGACTGCGCAAAACTTAAGGAAGTCACGCTTCCCGAAAGCGTCACCGTGATCGGCAGCCGCGCGTTCTCCGGCTGCACCGGAATAGTAACGGCAAGGATAGGCTCTAATGTTGAAACCATGGGCGATCTCCTTTTCAACGGCTGCAGCGAGCTTAAGACCCTTGAGTGCGGCTCATCCGTTGGCTTTGCGAGCTTCAAGGACTGCGAAAGCCTCGAAGCTGTAAAACTCGGCGCTCAGGTGCTTTCTATTGGAGAGCAAGGTTTTTACGGCTGTAAAAACCTTCTTGAAATGATCCTGCCTGAAGGCCTCGAGAACATCGGCACCCGCGCTTTCTATAACTGCGAATCCATGACGAAGCTCTCCCTTCCCCGTACTCTAAAAACCGTAGGCTCCGAATTTTTCTACGGCACAAGTGAGCTGAGAACGCTCTACTATAACGGCTCTGCCGGCAATTGGAGCACAGTCAAGAAGGAAGAAGGCTGGGGCAAGAATCTTCCCGGCTGCGTCGCCTGGATAAACGATTATGAGATAAAAGACCCCTCCTGACACTTTTCCGCATACTTTCTTTATGTAACAAACGATCATTAAGCCGTGTATGTAATGATGATTTCAAACGCAAGGATGTGATCTCGTCCATGGATTATCAGTACTCCGTATATACCGATATTGGAAAACGCGGCAACAACGAAGACTCCCTCGGAGTGAGCGCGTCAGGCTCTGCCCTGCTCGCCATAGTGGCCGACGGTCTCGGCGGACACGCCGGTGGCGAGATCGCCTCGCAGCTCGCCGTCGATGAAATCACAGATTTTGTTGACGGCAAGGATTTCGATGAGGATGAGCTTCTCTACGCCATACTGAACGCGAGCGATGTCATCTGTGCCAAGACTGCCTTTGCCCACACGACCCTTGCGGCGCTGTGGTTAAAAGAGGGCTCGGCTGTAGCTGCCCATGTCGGCGACAGCAGGATCTACCAGTTTCGCGGCGGTGAGATAATATTTCAGTCCGTCGACCACAGCCTTGTACAAATGGCCGTAAGGCTTGGTGAGCTGCCCCCCGATGCGCTCCGCCATCACAAGGACAGAAACAAAGTTTTCCGCGTGTTGGGTGAAGTCGGCGAAAAACCGAAGATAGACAGCACCGAGCTGTCCGTACTCCCCGGCGACAGATTCCTGCTTTGCTCGGACGGTTTCTGGGAGCCGGTAACGGAGGACGACATGCTCCGCACTCTTGCCGAGACCTCCACAGCGGGCGAATGGCTCGATTCGATGCGCCGAATAGTCCTCGCCGCCGCTGACCCGAAGCAGGACAACAATACCGCCGTCTGTATCATTGCAAAATAAATTTTGATTTTTGTGTAACATCTCCTCCGTAGCCGTGTATAAGATGTCAGAAAGCAGGACAACAGAAGTCCGAAGCAACGCGGAAAGGAGGACGCAGCATGAAAATCAAAACTTTAAGCTTCATCTCCGACATACTGATCGGCGGCGTGGTCGGCATTGTTATAGACTATCTTGCCGGGACCTCGTTCATCTTCACCATACTGGGACTCGTGGCCGGCCTTGTACTGGCATTGATAATAAACAAAAAGAAAGGATAAATGATATGGAAAACATCAACAAGATAAAAGACCTGATGGGCGACAAGGATTTCGTTGCCGCCATCGCAGCTATGGAAGATCCCGAAGACGTGCAGAGCTCATTCGCCGATAAGGGTGTGGACTTCACACTTGAGCAGATCAACCAGATCGCCGAAATGGTTATCGGCGGAAACGAAGACGAGCTTTCCGAAGCCGCACTCGAAGGCGTTTCCGGCGGTCTGCTGGCAGAGATCGCTATCGTCGCTTCCGGTGTTGCCCTGTTCGCCAACACGATGGCAGAGGTCAACAAGGCCAGAAAAGCCGCCGGCAAAAAGACCATCTGGTAAAACTTCAAGAAAAAAATCAGGGGAGGATATATAATATGGCTATTGAAAATGCAGTTTTGTCCAAGCTCATGGAAGACAAGGCTTTTGTTGAAAAAATGCTCGCTCAGGAAAATCCCGAGGCCGTTCGCAGTCTCTTTGCCGAAAACGGCGTTGAGTTCACTCTGGAAGAAGTACTCGAAATCGGCCGTGCACTCGATCAGCTCACTAATCCCGGCGACGAGCTTGACGAGAACGCGCTCGAGGACGTAAGCGGCGGCGTTGCCGTCACCGCTACCGCATGGGCAGTGGCAAAGGCAGCCATCGCTATCGGCGGTGCCGGTCTCGCCATCTACAAGTGGTATAAGAGCCGCTAAGAGATATATGCATCTGAGAGCTGCCCGATGTGGGCAGCTCTCAATGGTAGAGGTGGAAAAAAATGAGCATTGAGTATATCCCAAACGGAATAAACATCGAACTTACCACGCGCTGCCCCCTCCGCTGCCCACAATGTTACTGCACTCTGGAGGGCGGAAAGGACATTCCCGCGGAGGCAGCGATAAAAGCGCTGGAAGAAGCTGCCCGTCTCGGCGTGGAGCATGTGGAACTCAGCGGAGGAGAAACCATGTGCTATCCGCATCTTTACGAGGTCGTTGCCGCGGCGCGCCGCCTTGGCATCGCGCCCAGCATTGCCATTTCCGGCTGGCACTTTGACGAAGAGGCTCTCGACAAACTCGTAAGTGCCGGCATCGATATGATCTGCGTCTCGCTCAACGGTCCTACCGAAACGGACAACGCAGAAACACGCGACGGATATCAATATGCGATCGATGCTTTGGAGCTTTTACAGAAAAAGCAGTTTCCAAACACAATGATAAACTGGGTCATGCACAGAAACTCTGTGGCGAAGCTTCCCGATATGATCGCTCTGGCTCAAAAATATGAGGTCGGCGGCATAATTATCATCGACCCCAAACCCACATCCGAAGGTAAACTGGATACCTATCCGACACTTGAACAAATGAAATATGTCGCAGGTCTTGCGAAACGCAGCCACGGAAATGTGGAGCTGATAATCCAGCATTGTTTTTCCTCACTGCTGGCTCTCAGCTGCGACAATAAGCTCTGGGGAAATACTAACCGCGGTCTTTACAAAGGCTGCACAGCCGCATTGTGCAGCTATTGCATAGATGTGGACGGTCAGTTCACACCCTGCCGCCACTTGAACTATCCTGAGAAATGGTCAAGCGCAGAAGAATACTGGACACGCTCGGAAATTCTGCGTCAGCTCAGGCAGGCCGAAGATCAGGCAAAAGATAATCCCTGTGCAGATTGCAGGCTTTGCAATTACTGCCGCCCCTGTCCGGCGCTGAACGATTCATCGGATGGTCATTTCCGCTTCGGCAGCGATGCTTGCCCCCTCTCCGGTGCGATATAAAACCATTACAAACACAAAACCGGCTAAGCCGCCCACACGGGAAGCTTAGCCGGTTTTTTTGAAACAAAAACTCCACCCCACAGCGCGATGCCGTAGGGCGGAGCCATTATTATATTGTATCAAAGCCGGGAATCAAAGCCTTTATGTGCCTTCATTCTCAACTTCTGGTTTATCGCAGCTTACTTGGTCTCGATGATAACGGTGCGGGTAGCATCGTCATAGTCAACGGAGAAGCCGAGAGCATCGCCGAGGTCTCTGAGACGGAAGTAGTTGTTGCCGCCGAAGTTATAAGCCTTGATGTTGGATGCAAGAGCATCGATGATGACGGACTGGGTGCTGAGTACGCAGCTTGCGGACTTGTCTGCGCCCTTCTCCATCTCGCCGCCGATGGCCTTGTAAGCTTCGCCGGTGACGACATAGACTGCGCGTGCAGCGTCGATGTAATCAACGGAGAACTGAGCGTCGGTGCCGTTGAGCAGGTAAGCGATGTCGCGGAGCTTGAAATAGTTCTCGCCGCCTACGTTGTAAGCCTCAGGCTTAACGACCTTGCCGTCAACGGTGATGTTCTGGTTGGTGGCAACGGGAGCGCTGTTGCCGACCTTCTCAGCCAGCCATGCGTAGGCTTCCTGAACATCATAGTTGCCGGAGTGACCCTTCAGCCATGCGAACTCGAAATCGATGTCCTCAATGGACTTGTCTTCGAGGATGGTGTAGTACAGCATGGTCTCGATTGCCCAGGAGCTGTCGCGGTCATACATACCGTAGCGTACGTACCAGTTGGGAGCGGAGGTGCCGTCGGTCTCGCTCAGCAGGTACTCAATGGGGCTGGTCATCTTGAGCTGCTTTGCAAGAGCCTTGCCTTCGGCAGTTGCCATGTACTCGTCCCAGGTCTTGCCGGTGTCGTCCTTACCGACCTCGTTTTCTCTCTTGTCGTTGTTCCATGCATACTCGTTGAAGGGGCTGTAGTCATCGTTTACAGTGCCGAAGAGGTTGTCCTCGTTGCGCTGTTCCTGTTCGTCAAGGTACAGGCCGTAGTTGGAGAATGCAGAAGCTGCCTTGAAGGTGGATTCCATACCGGTTGCGAGAACATGCTTCTCATAGTTATAGGTGAAGCTGCCGTCGTCGTTGATAACGAGCCAGTCATAGTCGCCGAGATCCTTCTTCATCTTTGCAACGCCGAACTCCTTGATGGACTCGGCAATTTCCTTCTCCATGAGTTCGATGATAGCATCTTCCATGGTATCGGAGGTGACGCCGATGCCGAGAGCATCAAGATACTCTTCGAAGCTGGCCTTCAGTTCAGCGGATGCAGCGTTCTGCTCATCAGCGCTGATGCCTGCGTAATCATAACCCTTAGCGCCTGCTTCCATAAGAGCGGTACGGGCAGCGCCCCAAGTCCACTCATAAGCTGCGCATGCGCTTGCGAAGTCAGTGATGGGGCAGTATGCGATGGTACCCCAGATGGCGTCGGAAATGGTGGAAACGTAGCTGCCGTCTGCCTTCTTTTCGATACCGGCTGCACCGATCTCGTAGAGGGACTCGAAGTAGTCAGCGCTGTCACCGGAAGCGGAGAGAACTACGCTCAGAGCGCCGCCGCCGGAAGTGCCGGTGACAACGATCTTCTCGGGATCGCCTGCAGGCAGCAGGTCAGCATTGTAACGCAGATAGCGGAATGCAGCCTTGGTATCGGTCATGGTTGCAGGGCTGTGGCCGAGGTAGAGGCCATCGGTAGCACCGTTGTTGCGGCTGCGTGCACCGCAGGAAACGATAACATAACCCTCGCTGAGAGCCTTGCCGACTGCATCGGAGTCGGAGGTGGAGACATAGTTGCCCTTCAGGACAAGCTTGGTCTCGCCGCGCTTGGTCTCTTCGACCCAGCCATAGGTGTCAACGCCGTTGCGTCCGGAGTAGGAGTTGGACTGCCAGCCGCCGTTGTTGACCATGAAAATAATGGGAGAGGATGCGGTTGCGTTGTCGGGAACATAAACAGCGATCTTCTGATCCTGTACGCGGTTGGGAGATGCGCAGTAGACATCTTCGTACATGGTAACGGTGATGTCCTTGCCGTCGAGCTTGGGAGTAAGAACGGTCTTCTTTGCGTCAGCGAAGCTCAGAGGATCGGTGTCCTCAGCAAGCTGCTCAGCGAGCCATGCGTAAGCTTCCTGAACGTCGTAGTCGCCGGCGTGACCCTTCAGCCATGCGTACTCGAAGGTCTTGTCCTCGATGGACTTGTCGGCGTCGAGAGCTGCGTTCAGAACTGCCTCAACAGCGAAGGAGCTGTCGCGGTCAGCCATACCGTAGCGGACGTACCAGTTGGGAGCGGAATCGCCGTCGGTCTCGCTCTGGAGATACTGGATGGGGCTGGTCATCTTGATCTGCTTTGCAAGAGCCTTGCCTTCTGCGGTTGCCATGTACTCGTCCCAGGTCAGGCCGGTGTCGTCCATACCAACTTCGTTATCGGTATCGTCATGCTCCCATGCATATGCGTTGAAGGGGCTGTAAGCATCACTGCGGCTGCCGAAGAGGTCGTCTTCGTTCATGTTGCCTGCCCATGCCTTCATACCAACGTTGGAGAAAGCAGAGGGAGCCTTGAAAGCAGTCTGGGTGCCGACCCAGTTGACATGCTTTTCATAATCATAAGTGTAGGTGCCGTCCTCGTTGAATACGAGCCAGTCAGCGCCCTTGAGGTCAGCCTTCATCTGCTCAACGCCGATTTCCTTGATGGACTCTTCGATCTCGGCAGTCATGTGCTTGATGATGGTTTCTTCGAGGTTTGCTGCGGAAACGGTCTCGAGTCCGAGAGAATCGAGATATGCCTCATAGCGTGCAATGAGGTATTCGGTAGCCTCAGCCATGGTCTCTGCTGCGGGATACTTGGGAGCCATGAAGCCGCTGCCGAGGTCAGCGCCGCTCTCGATGAGAGCGATACGTGCGTCTGCCCACTGCCACTCATAGGCTGCGCAGGCATTGCCGAGGTCGGTGATGGGGCAGTAAGCGATGGTTGCCCAGATATCGTCGGAAAGGGTGTCGCTGTAGCTGCCGTCGGCATTCTTCACGATGCCGGCTGCGCCGATCTCATAGAGGGACTCGTAGTAGTCTGCGGAGTTACCGGATGCAGCGGTGACAACGCTCAGAGCGCCGCCGCCGGAGGTGCCGGTGATTACGATGCGGTCGGTGTTACCTGCGGGCAGAGCATCTGCATTGTACTTGACAAAGCGGATAGCAGCCTTGGCATCGGTCATGGTTGCGGGAGAATGGCCGAGATACTCCTCGCCGGTCAGGCCGTCAGCGCGGCTGCGGAGACCTGCTACCATGATGATGTAGCCATTTGCAAGGCACTCGCCGATGCGGTCATTTTCGCCGGTCTTGTAGTCGCCTACCTGTACCTCAACGGTGCCGCCGCCCTGGAAGGGAGGCAGGGTCTGCATTTCCTTGCCGTAGCTGGCAACGGTATTCTTAACATCTGCATAAGCATCGCTGCGCCAGCCGGAGTTATCGACCATGTAAATAATGGGGGAATCGGCGGTTGCAGTTTCAGGAACAAAAAGTGCTATCTGCTGATCAGCAGGGCGGTTGGGGCTTGCGCAATAGGTGTCCTCATACTTGGTAACGATGAGGTCCTTACCGTCGACTTTGGGGGTCAGGACGGTGACCTTTGCATCTGCGATGCTCAGGGGATCGGTCTCGGCAGCATAAACTGCAGGTACGAGAGAAACGACCATGGCCAGAACAAGCACAAGTGCAAACAGTTTCTTAGCTTTCATTCTTCATTCTCCATTCCTTTTTATTGAATGTGTCTCTGCGGCAAACACAAGGCATTTGCAAAATCGTCATCTCCCGACACAGATTGCACATTTTGCACAAATATGCCCCTGTATGAGCCCACCGTTTGGACAACTATAATAATAACCATTTGCTTTTGCATAGTCAAGAAAGCCAAATGAAAGAATTCGGAAATATCTGTTTTTTGTTGGAAATCACAATGTGTTTATGCGTTATGTAAACATCATATTTCCCCGTATTTTTCTGTTTTGACAGCCAACATTTCCAATATACAAACATTCATAACAAAAAAAATTGCCTTATGTCAAAATATGCAGGACTTTAGGATATGCATTCCTATTGTTATTTTAACAACTATTCAGCGAAATGCTGGTTTTGTTTTTATGTCAACCTTTTCTGCATTTATATCTCTCCAAACGCCTATGTCATTCCGCCGCACTCTCATGCCTGCATTTTATTACTCACTTTTCCGTATATCGCCTACCCAAACAGAAAAATCCCGTCCCTTTTAGTAACGACCTTTTTCAGCTAAGCTTCAGCATATATCAGCCAAGCGTTATAAACGCGTATATATACTTTTATTTTTCCAAAATGCGCATGCTCTTGCCGATGTATCGAAAACACGATATAATATTTAAAATGTTACTCCGCATACTCCGCAGCATATATCCGCCCGAGACAATTACGAACGAATGAGAGCGTGAAAATCATGAAAAGAGAAAATTACGCAAACTTCATACGCATACTTGAGCACGAGCTTATACCTGCCCTCGGCTGCACCGAGCCCATCGCCATAGCCTATGCCTCGGCAAAGGCCCGCAGCGTTCTTGGATTCATGCCTGAGCACATAGAGATAAAATGCTCCGGCAATATCATCAAGAACGTAAAGGGAGTCACCGTTCCCAATTCCGGCGGTCTCGTCGGTATAGAGGCCGCGGCCATACTCGGCGCTCTCTGCGGAAACGCAGACACAGAGCTTGAGGTGCTCGGTATGGTATCGGAAGATGACGTTGCCCGCTGCAAAACACTCATTGCGGAAAAGATGTGCTCGACCACCCTTGTGAGGGATGTGGATAATCTCTACATCGTTGCGGTGCTCAGCGGAAAAGGTCACAGCGCCTCCGTATCCGTCGTAAACCGCCACACCCTTATTACGCGCATCGAACATGACGGCGAAGTTATCTTCATAAACGATATCGCCGCGAGCGAGCAGCGCAAGGAGGACTATTCCGGACTCAACGTACGAAGCATTCTCGATTTTGCAAACGAGGTGGATATTGAGGACGTGCGTTCCATCATCTCACGCCAGATCGAGATGAACTCCGCCATTGCCGCGGAGGGCATCAAAGGCACTTACGGAGCCGCTGTTGGCTACACCCTGCTGCAGGTTTTCGGCGACAATGTGCGTACTCGCGCCTGTGCCATGGCGGCCGCCGGTTCCGACGCGCGCATGGGCGGCTGTGCTCTGCCGGTCATCATCAACTCCGGCTCCGGCAACCAGGGCATGACTGTCTCTTTGCCGGTCATTGAATACGCAAAGGACCTCAAAGTCAGTGAGGAAAAGCTGTATCGCGCACTCGTGCTGTCAAATCTCATTGCCATCCATCTCAAGAAATACATAGGCTCGCTCTCCGCTTTCTGCGGTGCCGTAAGCGCCGCGAGTGCCGCCGGCGCCGGTATAAGCTATCTTTTCGGCGGAGGCTACGAAGAAATAGGCTACACTCTTATCAACACCCTCGGCAACGTCGGCGGAATAGTCTGCGACGGTGCCAAAGCCTCCTGCGCAGCCAAGATCGCTTCCGGCGTCCACGCCGCGATCGTCAGCCACTATATGGGCAGCCACGAGCGCGTTTTCCGTTCCGGCGAAGGCTTCATCAAAGACGACCTTGAAACGACCATCCGCTCAATGGGATATATAGGCCGTGTGGGCATGAAAGAGACCGACGAAGAGATCCTGAACATCATGATCGACAAGGTGGATGTTTGATCCCCATGTCAAGGAGAATATCCATGGAAGGAATAAAAGCCGTTCATCTCAAGCGACGCCCAGAAGACTCTCTCTCCCCAGTCGCCCGTTTTGGCCCGGACTGCGCAAAGGCCGCGCTGGAATTCCACCAAAGTTTTCCCGAATACTGCGCTACACCGCTTGTAAAACTCTGCGGGCTGTCAAAGAGTCTTGGCGTGGAATCCATATACGTTAAAGACGAAAGCTTTCGCTTCGGGCTGAACGCATTCAAGGTGCTGGGCGGCAGCTACGCCATAGGAAAATACATAGCGAAAAAACTGGACATCAATCTCTCCGCTCTGCCATATGACAGGCTTATGAGCCCGGCGACCAAATCAAAGCTCGGCGAGCTGTGCTTCGTCACCGCGACGGACGGAAACCACGGGCGCGGCGTTGCATGGACTGCAAACCGACTAGGTCAGAAAAGCGTTGTATACATGCCAAAAGGCAGCGCTCCCGAACGTCTGAGGAACATTCAGGCGTTGGGCGCAGACGCCTCCATAACCGAGCTGAACTATGACGATGCCGTAAGACTGGCCAAAGAAAAAGAGAGCCAAAACGGCTGGGTACTCGTTCAGGACACCTCATGGGATGGCTATGAGGAAATACCCTCCTGGATAATGGAGGGTTACACCACCATGGCGGCGGAAGCGGTAGAGCAGCTCGGCGGCGCAAAACCCAGCCATGTATTTCTGCAGGCCGGAGTCGGCTCCATGGCGGCGGCCGTCTGCGCTTTTTTTGCCGCGCTCTACGGCGATGAAGAAAGGCCCATAATCACGATCGTGGAGCCGAACGCCGCAGACTGCTTCTTCAAAACCGCTCAGGCAAACGACGGACTTCTTCACGCCGTCACAGGTCACATGGACTCCATCATGGCAGGTCTCTGCTGCGGAGAACCCTGCCCTATCGCGTGGGAGATACTTAGAGATCACGCCGACCATTTTGTCAGCATTCCGGACTCCGTTTCCGCCAACGGCATGCGCATTCTGGCAAAGCCTTGCCCCGGCGACGTGAAAATAGTCTCCGGCGAAAGCGGAGCCGCAACACTGGGTTTTGTTGCTGAGGTTCTGAGCGATCCGGAGCTTGAGGATATAAAAAACGCCCTCGGACTAAGCAGCAAATCGCGCATACTTTGCTTCTCGACCGAGGGGGACACAGACAAGGAAAACTACCGCCGGATAGTCGGAAACGACCACGCCCCGACAGGCAATAACTAACGGAGGACTGACTCTATGAATTACAGAAGACTTGGCAAAACCGGACTGATGGTCAGCGAGGTCGCATTCGGTGCCGAATGGATGGAACGCCACGACCTTGCCGACTGCAAGGCTGTTATCGAAGAATGCGAAAAGCTGGGCATCAATCTGCTCGACTGCTGGATGAGCGAGCCGAAGGTGCGCTCAAATCTCGGCGAAGCACTAAAGGGGCGGCGCGAGAAATGGTACATTCAGGGTCACATCGGCTCCACGTGGCAGAACGGACAGTATGTCCGCTCCCGCGATCTTGGGCAGGTGAAACCTGCCTTCGACGATCTGCTCGAGCGTCTTCAGACAGACTACATCGATCTCGGCATGATCCATTATGTCGATCAGGAGAGCGACTGGAACGAGATCGTCAACGGACCCTTCCTTCAGTATGTGTACAAGCTGAAGGAAGATGGCGTCATCCGCCATATCGGCATGAGCACCCACAATCCCGCCATAGCCAAACTGGCGGCGGAAAGCGGTATTGTGGAAATGATCCTTTTTTCCATCAACCCCGCATTTGATATGCTGCCCGCCTGCGAAGATGTCGAAGTTTATTTCGCTGAGGAATACGACGCATCTCTCGGCGGCATTGCTCCCGAACGTACGGAGCTTTATAAGCTCTGCGAAAGCCTCGACGTTGGCATCACCGTTATGAAAGCTTACGCGGGAGGCAGACTTTTCGACGCCAAGCGTTCCCCATTCGGCGTGGCGCTCACTCCCGTCCAGTGCCTGCACTACTGTCTCACCCGACCTGCGGTCGCCTCTGTATTGGCCGGATTCGACACCCCCGAGCACGTTTTGGAGGCCGTATCCTACTGCAGCGCAGGCGAAGCCGAAAAAGACTATGCCTCCGTTCTCGCGCTCGCTCCGCGCCACGCCTACCATGGTCAGTGCACTTACTGCGGTCACTGCAAGCCCTGTCCCGTTGACATTGATATAGCCATGGTCAACAAGCTCTATGATCTCGCCACCATGCAGCCGGAAGTGCCTGCCTCCGTAAAAGCGCATTACGAATCTCTCGGCGCTACCGCCGCCGACTGCATTGGCTGCGGAGGCTGTGAAATCCGCTGCCCCTTCGGCGTGAAAATAGTGCAGCGCATGCAGCTGTGCGCCGAGCTGCTCGGCTGATTTAACGGCGGTATTTCGTCCTGTATTCTCCCGGAGTGCAGGCTGCGTACTTTCTGAACACCCTTGAAAAATGACTTTGTGATGAGAAACCGAGATAGTTTCCGATCGCAGTCAAAGATTTATCCGAATGACGGAGGAGGCGTTTTGCCTCTTCCGTTTTTTGTTTGAGTATAAAATCGGTGAGGCTCTCTCCCGTTTCTTCTATGAATTTTCTGGACAGGTACGGTCGGCTCAGATACAGCTCCGTGGCGATTGCCTTGGCAGTTATCGGCTCGGAAAGATGGTGCTGTATATAGTTGACCACATCAAGCACCAGTCCCGACGGCCGATTTCCCAGACGCAGACGCTCCACCTTTTCCGTGTAATCTATTACCATACGGTACTGCAGATTCAGTATTTTGTCCGGTGCCGAGAGAAGCTCGCACTTTTGTATGTAAGCGTCGCTCAAAGAAAAGGCGTCCTCCACCGTCATACCACCCCTTATCGCGGCACGGGAAACAAGCGTGACGGACACAATAAAGGTATTTTTCATCTGCCTGAGCTGTTCCGAAGCGACGATGCCGCCACGCACCGCCGGAGCGTTGCTCAGCCACTTTTTCAAAGCGGCACTGTCTCCGCGGCTTACCATATTCATAAGTGTTTGTTCCAGCTCAAAGGTGTTATGCACATCCTGCGTGGGGATATTGTCCTCGGTGTACTCCTGAGCTGACCTCTCCGTCACATCAGTATCCTTCAAAACACTCTGCTCACCGTCAAAAACAGCAATATCATGCAGAGAAAGCTTATCCCCATTCAGTACATAGTTCATGGTGCAAAGTATCTGCATAAGGCTTTCCAACGGCATACGGATTATGCTCTTCATGCCCAACAGAAAGTCATCTGTATCCTCCGGAGTCACATCCAACCGAAAGGCAAGCTCCCTAAGTTCCTGGTCGCTGTTTCCGGTCTGGCGTGTGGGGCCGATCACGATTTTTTGTCTTCCGCTGTTGATAACTCCGTAGTAATTGAATATCCGCGTCACATAGTAGCCTACGCTTTCCTCGATTGCAAATATGTCATCCCTATACAGCTCCACGGGATCCTTGGGCAAACTCACGAAAGAGTAGAAAAAAACAAGTTCCTCCCCTTCATACAGTCTTATCGGGATGCCGGAAAGATTGCCTATTACAGTGCAAAGATAGTTCAGATCCAGATTATCCATTTCATCACCTCAAGTGGTTACAATTATACAGCATCGGTAACAGATATGCAAGACACACGCCTTTGGGCAGATATATAATTATATTGGAAAAGCTCACCAAAACATTGCTACAGGAGATGTCTGAGATCATGAAAAAGCTTAAGCAAAAGCTGGGAAAAGCCATTCAGCGCGTTGTTGACTGGGGCATGGGCAACGGTCTTATGCAGGAGGAACTGAGTGCCAATGGCTCGGATATGGTAAGTGCAGAAATAGCTGCTCTTGCGAGGCGCGCCGGTGCAGAGGGCTGCGTACTTCTGAAAAACAAAGGTGCTCTGCCTCTTGCTCCGGATAAGTCTGTGGCCGTTTTCGGACGCTGCCAGCTCGACTGGTTTTATGTTGGTTATGGAAGCGGCGGCGATGTGCATCCCCCTTACCGGGTGAATCTCATGGAAGGACTCCGCAATGCCGGAGTCAAAGTGGACAGCCGGCTTGCCGACATATACAGCCGTTGGTGCTCGAGCGAGGACAACAAGGCGGACCACGGTTGGTGGGGTCATTGGCCCATGAGCCATCCCGAGATGCCATTGGATATAAGCTTGGTTGCTGAAGCTGCCGGAAACTCCGAAACCGCCATTGTAGTCATCGGCAGAGCTGCCGGTGAAGACCGTGAAAACACACTCACTCCGGGAAGCTATTATCTTACCGATGCGGAAAAAGCCATGCTTGCTGTTGTCACCTCCACATTCAGCCAAACGCTTGTCGTCCTGAATATAGGCAGCATAATGGACATGGCATGGATAGGTGACTACGGAGACAGGATTTCCTCCGTACTGCTGGCATGGCAGGGCGGCATGGAAAGCGGAAACTCCGTGGCCGATGTGCTCACCGGAAAGGTCAATCCCTGCGGCAAGCTACCCGACACCGTTGCAAAAAACTACGACGATTACCCCAGCAGCAGTTGCTTCGGCGGAACGGAGTTCAACTGTTACAAAGAAGATATTTTTGTCGGTTACCGCTATTTTGACTCTTTCGCACCCGAGAAGGTGCTTTACCCCTTCGGCTACGGTCTTTCATATACAAGTTTCGAAATCAAGCCTCTTGCTTTTGAGCCCGACGGCGGGAAATACAGCGTAAGCGCCGAGGTCAAGAACGTCGGAACATACGCCGGCAGCGAAGTAGTCATGCTTTGGTGCGCTGCGCCTCAGGGTATGCTCGGCAAAGCCTCACGGGTTCTTGTGGCCTACGGAAAAACAGCAGTGCTCTCCCCCGGCGAGACTCAAACGCTGCGCCTCAGCTTTGACGAAAAGTGTATAGCCTCTTTTGATGACACCGGCAAGAGCGGCTTTGAAAACGCCTTCGTTCTGGAAAAGGGCGAATACCGCTTCTACACCGGTTCGGTCTATGCCGGAAGTATTCAGGTGGATAAGACAAGGGTAGTTGAACAGTGCGAAGAGATCTGCGGTGTGAAAGAACCGTTCGAGAGAATGGTCGCCAAAGAAGAAAACGGGAAGCTTTTTGCTGCAAGCGAAATGCTCGTCGCCGGCAAAGCGGATCTGCGCAGCAGAATACTCTCCCGTCTGCCGGAAAGCATCTCCCCAACGGGCGACAGAGGATACAAGCTCTCCGACCTAGCCTCGGGCAAGGTGGCCATGGCTGATTTTATTGCCCAGCTAAGCGATGATGAGTTGGAGGCTCTCAGCCGCGGCGAGGGCAGCATGGGCAGCGCCCTCGGCACAGCCGGCAACGCCGGCGCATTCGGAGGCATATTGCCTTCTCTGCGCGAAAAAGGCATACCGCCCGTCATCACCGCCGACGGTCCTTCCGGACTTCGTCTGCGCAAATACTGTGCCCTGCTCCCAAGCGGCACAGCGCTGGGAAGCACCTGGAACGACGATTTGATTGAAGAGCTTTTCACTCATGTCGGCAAGGAAATGCTCAAACACGGTGTGGACGTCGTGCTCTCCCCCGGCATGAATATTCACAGGAATCCTCTGTGCGGACGCAATTTCGAATACTTCTCCGAAGATCCTCTGCTTACCGGCAAAATGGGCGCCGCCGTGGTGCGCGGTGTTCAGAGTCAGGGCAAATCCTGCTGCCCCAAGCATTTTGCCTGCAACAATCAGGAAACCAAACGCAATGTGAACGATTCCAGAGTGAGTCAAAGAGCTCTGAGAGAGATATATCTCCGTGGATTTGAGATAGTTGTGAAAGAGGCAAAACCGAACACAATTATGACCTCCTATAACAAAATAAACGGAGTCTGGTCGCACTATAACTACGATCTCGTCACCACCCTGCTCCGTAGAGAATGGGGATATGGCGGTCTTGTGATCACAGACTGGTGGATGAGAAAAAGTGCCAGTCCCGAATTCCCCAAGCTGAGAGACAACGCATACAGGGTGCGTTCTCAGGTTGATGTGCTGATGCCCGGAGACATGGGGCATATGAGCAAAAAATACCGTTCCGACGGCACTCTGCTGAAAACTCTGGGTGATGCCGACGGTATCACGCGCGGAGAACTCCAGCGCACAGCGGAAAATGTTCTTAAATTCATATTAAAGGGAGAGATAAAAAAGTGAGAAAAGAATTAAAACTTCCCCAAAGCCGCATAAAGGCTGCTCATGTGGGCAACGGCGAAAAGTGGCTTGGCTATCTTGCCGGTCCTGCCGGAGCGCTGCTGTTCAACGCGGTACTGTCTTCCTATCTGAATGTTTTTTATACAGATGTGCTGAAACTTACAGGCATATGGGGCGGTGCTTTTTTGATGATCTTCCCCATTGCCTCAAAAATCATTGATGCCGTCACAAATATCGTCATGGGTCAGATAATCGACCGCACCCGCACAAAAGAGGGCAAGGCACGTCCCTGGCTGCTGCTTTCAGCGATTTTGATGCCAATTTCCGGCATTTTGCTTTTCACTGTGCCCACAGCTTCCGAAACTGTTCAGGTCATCTGGGTCATGCTCAGCTATAACCTTTTCTACTCAATAGTCTTCACTATCTACAATATGAGCCACACACTCATGGTTCCTCTGTCCACGCGTGATACTAAAGACCGAGGCGGTCTTTCCGTGTTCAACAACATCTCCAGCGTTATGATAAGCGGTATCATAGTGGCGCTGATTTTCCCCATGCTCATCATGCCCATGCTCGGCGCCAACAAAGCTCTTTGGATAACGGTCATGAGCATCCTTTCCATCATCACCCTGCCGCTGACACTTCTGGAGTATTTCTACACCAAAGAGCGCGTCACCGAGGAAACCGAGGGAGAAAATCCCGGTGTGAAACCCATCTTCGAACAGCTCAAAGCCGTCATCCATGACAAGTACTGGCTTATTATCATTGCCTACTACATTGTATACAGCCTGGGTGTCAGCTTCAAAAACTCTGCACTCGTCTATTACTGCAACTATGTGCTCGGTACATATAACGACGGCATGACCCAGATGCTGGTCTCCGTCATTGGCGGCATTCCCATGGGCATCGGTATTTTTGCCGTGTGGCCTCTTGCAAAGAAATTCGGCAAACGAAACGTTACCCTCTGGGGTTTCGTACTCTATGCCATCGGCGGTGCGGTATGTCTTATCGCTCCCAAAAACATGGTCATCGTACTCATTGGTCAGTTTATCAAGAATATCGGCGGCTTGCCCAGTGCCTATGTGTTCATGGCGCTCTTCGCCGATGTTCTCGACCATATCGAGTGGAAGTATGATTTCCGCTGCGACGGCCTTTCCACCTCCGTTTACACCATCATCGCCACCGTTTGCGTCGGCGTGGCCAACGGCATTATGAACCTTTGCATGGCCAACGCAGGCTATATTGCCCCGGAGTTCATCGAAGCTACCGGTCAAACCATTGGCGCCCTGCAAAATCAAGCCACCCAGAATGTTTTCACATTCTTCTTCCTCGGACTTGAAATAATAACGGGAGTCATCCTTGTCTTCCTGCTCCGCAAGCTGAACGTCGAAAAAACCATTCATGCCGAACAGGCCGAGATCAAAGCCAGACGCGAGGGAAGTAAATAATGCATGCTGTTGATCTGAAAACAGAATATCTCCGCGCACCTCTCGGCATCGACATCGCCCGTCCGCGTTTTTACTGGAACTGCGAAGGCGGTCTGAGTCAAAGTGCATATCGCATAGTAGCGAAAGTTGCAGATGAAACCGTCTGGGACAGCGGCAAGGTAGTCTCTGCTTCTATGAGCCATATACCGTATGGCGGCAGAGTTCTCCGCAGCCGCGAACGCGTTGTGTGGGAAGTTACGCTCTGGGACGAAAATGATCGTCCCGGAGAAACCGCAATCAGCGCCTTTGAGATGGGTCTGCTTGAAGCGAGAGACTGGAAGGCCAAATGGATAACGGGCGATTACAAAGTCAAAAAAGCTGAACGTTACCCCGTGGACTGCTTTCGGAAAAAATTCAAAGTCGTCAATGAGCCCGCATCGGCAAGGCTGTATATCACCGCCTGCGGTCTCTACGAAGCCCGGATCGACGGGGTGAAAGTCGGCAATTTCTGTCTTGCTCCCGGTCATACGGATTACCGCAAGCGCGTGCAGTATCAAAGCTATGACATAACGGAAATGCTTTCCGAAGGCGAGCATGATCTTACCGTGCAGCTTGCCGACGGTTGGTATCGCGGAAGCTGCGGAGCGTGGGGCATACGCAACCAGTATGGCAGCGAAACAAAGCTCCTCGCCCAGCTTGAGATAAATTATGCCGACGGCAGCCGCGAGTACATCGTCACCGACCGGAACTGGGATTGGAGCAACGACGGACCAATTCGCTTTGCCGACAACAAGGACGGCGAGATAATCGATGCAAACCGTGTGCCAAGCTACTGCGGCAGGGCTAAGCTCGCAAGTCACAGCATCGTCCCCACCGCCTCCAACAACGTAGCCGTGGTGGAAAAAGAGCGCTTCGCGCCGACAGTTTTCAAGACCCCGAACGGCAAGTGGCTTCTGGATTTCGGTCAGAACATGGCCGGATACATTGAGTTTGCCGTCTACGCGGAAAAGGGACAGACGCTTCGTTTCCGTTTCGGAGAAATGCTGGATGCCGAGGGCAATCTCACGCAGAAAAATATTCAGTGCGTTTCCAAAAATCGCGTCAGTCCCCTCCAGCAGATAAGCTACACCTGCAAAGATGGTCTCAACGAATACAAAACCTCCTTTGCGGTTTTCGGTTTTCAGTACGCCGAGCTTGATACCGAGCTTGAGATCGCTCCCGAAAACCTTACAGCCATAGCAGTGTATTCCGATATTGAGCAAACAGGATTTTTTGAGAGTTCCAATCCCCTACTCAACCGTTTTGTTCAGGCGACTGTGTGGTCCACTAAGAGCAACTCTCTTGACGTTCCCACAGACTGCCCAACCAGAGAGCGTCACGGCTGGACAGGAGATGCGCAGATATTCTTCGAAAGCGCAAACTATCTCTTCGATTACGCCGCCTTTTCACGCAAGTATCTCCGCGATGTCTATGACTGGCAAAAGTCTGACGGTCGTCTGCCCCAGATAGCGCCTTACGGCGGCGTGGACTTCTATATGTGGACCATGAACGGAAGCGTCGGCTGGTCGGACGCAGGAATTCTCATCCCCTACCGTTTCCGAAAAATGTACGGAGACAGGCAGATATTGGCAGAATACTACGAACGCATGAAACTCTACGCCGGGTTTATGATGCGCCGCTGCGGAAAGCGCGGTTTTATGTCCAAGTCTTTGCGGCTCAATGGTGAAGCAAGAAAATATGCCGTCAACTCCGGCCAGTCATACGGAGAGTGGGCCGAGCCGAAGGATGTGTACCCCAACGACTGGAAAGACATGGTCGCACCCCATCCGGAGGTTTCCACAGCCTATACCGCCCATGTTCTCGGCATAATGGCTGAGATTGCCATGGAACTCGGCCATACTGAAGATGCGAAACTTTTCCGCAGTTGCAGCGATAGTTGCACCCTTGCTTATCAGGCCATGGCTGCCACCGATGAGCATACGCTGGACACCGACAGGCAGGCGCGACTGGTGCGGCCTTTGGCGTTTGCTCTGTTGAACGAAAGCCAGAGAGACTATGCGCAAAACCGCCTCATAAGAGCTCTGGAGAACTACCGTTGGCGACTCGGCACCGGTTTTTTGTCCACTCCGTTGATTCTGGACGTTCTGGCCGAATATGACCTTGACAGCGCCTACCGCCTTCTCGAAAACGAAGATATGCCCGGTTGGCTCTTCATGCCCAAAAACGGCGCAAGCACCGTATGGGAATCGTGGGAGGGCATTCAGTCTCAAGGCGGCATAGCTTCTCTTAATCACTATTCCAAGGGCGCAGTCTGCCAGTGGCTTTTCAGAACGATGTGCGGCATCCGCACAGACGGAGAAAACCATTTTGAAATTGCCCCCAAACCCGGCGGAAGCTTCAGCTGCGCCAAAGCAAGCTGGAAAAGTATTTACGGAAAAGTGGAGTGTGGCTGGGAGAAAACTGTAGGCGGATACCGTATCAAAGTCAATCTTCCGCCCAACACAGCAGCAAGAGTATATTTGCCCGACGGTTCTGAACACGAACTCTGTGCCGGAAGCGCAGAATTCACCGTCTGAAAATAAGCGAAAAACGGACCGCCCTTTTGGGGCAGGTCCATTTTTCGCTTGCTTAACCACAATTTTTCTCAGCTGCAACACTCAAGTAATCGCTATTTTAATGACTCCGTCGAGCCTGTTTTCAAATACTCGGTAAGCCTCCTCGATGTCCTCTAGCTTGAAACGATGGGAAATAAGCGGCGTAGTATCGATTTTTCCGGCTTCTATAAGCGAGAGAATTTCCGCGCAGTCGCAGCCATCCACACCTCCGGTTTTGAATACCAGATTTTTGCCGTACATCTCCGGCAGCGGCAGGCTCTGAGCCTCGTCATAAAGAGCCACCACCGTAACGATGGCATTCGGTCGGGCGCACTCCCACGCAAGACGGAATGTGTCCTTGCCCCCAGCGACCTCCAGCACCACATCGGCGCCGCCATGCTCAGAGTTTTCAAGCGTGAACTCTCTGCATTCCTCCGGCTCGCAAATAAGCACTCCGGGATAATGTCTGCGTACAAAAGCTCTGCGGTCCGGGTCTTTTTCGCAGATAATTATGCGCTTCGGATTTTTCAGCATTACGCAAAGCAGTGTGCATATACCCGTAGGACCTGCGCCGATGATGAGCACCGTGTCGTCCTCTCCGATCTCGGAAATGCGTGCAGCCCAGAAACCTGTTGCCAGAACATCACCCACAAAGAGCGCCTGTTCGTCGGAAACTCCGTCCGGGATCTTGTCCAGTCCCATATCGGCGTAGGGTACGCGAACGAACTCCGCCTGTCCTCCGTCAATACGGCAGCCGAGCGCCCAGCCTCCGTTGGGGTCGGTGCAGTTATTCACATAACCTTTTTGGCAGAAGAAGCATTTGCCGCAGAATGTCTCGACATTCACCGTCACGCGGTCTCCGGGTCTTACAGTCGCCACATCTGAGCCGACTGATTCGACAACGCCCACCATCTCATGTCCCACAGTGACTCCAGGAACCGCACGAGGCACGAAGCCGTGCTTGATGTGCAGATCGCTGGTGCATATGCTTCCCATTGTCACGCGCACTATTGCGTCTTTGGGATCTATGATCTCCGGTTTGGGTTTTTCCGTCAGGGCAAATTTGCCCCGTTCTATATATGTCAAAGCTTTCATCGTACTCTCCTTTTCATGGAAGACGGCTCAGATACTCTCCGCCGTGAGTTTTCAGCCACGCCCTGCATCTGGCGTAGTTCGGGAACACCCTGTCTATCTCCGAGTAAAACTCCCGCGAGTGGTTCATGTGCTTTCTGTGGCAAAGTTCGTGAACTACCACACTATCGATCACCTCGTCCGGCATCAGCATCAGCAGGCAGTTGAAGTTGAGGTTTCCCTTTCCCGAACAGCTTCCCCATCGTGCACGCTGGCTTCGTATGCTGATGCGGCCATAGCTTACCCCCACCAGCGGAGCATAGTGAGCAACACGCCCGGGAATCAGCTCTCTGGCTTTTTCCGCCATGGAACGAAGCTCCTCCTCACTAAACTTTGGCAAGGACTGCTGGGATCTTTGCCGCTCCATGAATTCGGCAAGGTGCTTTTCTATCCAGCCGCGTTTTTGTTCTAGAAAGGCATTTACCTCTCGATTGAGCATCTGCTTCGGTGCGCGTACGGTAATGCCCTCCGGCTTTATCTGCACCGCTATACTTTTTCTCGCGCTTCGTATCACCGTGACCTCCGCGCCATGGAAATCGAGTTTGTTCATTGGTTTT
>JAZOBQ010000015.1:0-5259 GCA_045596005.1 Oscillospiraceae bacterium | reverse complement strand
TGGTTGTCAGCTTCAAGCGGGGGGATTTTCAAGGGGGACACAATGGCGTGTCCCCCTTGAACGTGCTTTTTCTTTTGCCACTTCTTTTTGCACGAGCAAAAAGAAATGGCGCGTTCCCCTTTTCGGCCGTACGAAAAGGCACCCGCCGGAGGCAACAGAAAATGAAGGCCTCCCGGCGAGGGTAAGAAATGGCGCGTTCTCCTTTGCGGGGCGGTTGTTATCCACTCCGACATTTACCGAATTATCAGAACCCCCATTTTTCCTGCCCTGTGTTTAAACGCAAAGATGCCGCAGGCGGGTGAGACCTGCGGCATCTTCGCGCTGGGGTATTGAGAGAGATAAGAAAGATAAGAAAGAGAGAGGATATCAAAAGTGTGGTGACCTGGTTTATCAGCCGAAGAAGCCGCCGAAGCCGCCGAAACCGGGTATCTGGGGATAGCCGTAGTAGTCTTCGGACTCGTTCCAGCTTTCCTGAGCCTGGCTCTGGTTCGGAGAGGGGATCTCCTCGTCGAATACTATGGTCAGGACGAGATCGCCGTTGGAACGGGAGACGGTTATTTCGGCGCTGTCACCGGCGCGATAGCTCTTTTTGACGGAGATGAGTTCATCGTCGCTGGTGATGGGAGTGCCGTCGATGGCGGTGATGATGTCGCCGACTTCGAGTCCTGCCTTTTCTGCGCAGGAGCCGGGTTCGACCTCGGTCACGTATGCGCCTGCGGGCAGACCGTAATACTGGCTGACGGATGCGGGGAGAGTGTCGGCCTTTATGCCGAAGTATGCCTTGCCGCTGACGTAGCCTTTGGTGATAAGGTCTTCGGCGATGGCAACGGCGTCGTTGATGGGAACGGCGAAACCGAGTCCTTCAACGCCGGAGTCGGAGTACTTGGCGGTGACTATACCGATGACCTTGCCGCTGTGGTCGTAAACTGGACCGCCGGAGTTGCCGGAGTTTACGGCGGCGTCGATCTGGAACATATTTATGGTGGTATAGGTGCCGGTGTCGGAGTCATAGGTGCTTATGTCGCGGTCGAGGGCGGATACCATGCCGCTGGTCATCGTGTACTCAAGCTCGCCGAGGGGGTTGCCGACGGCGAAAACGGTGTCGCCGACTGCCATGGAGTCGCTGTTGCCGAGGTTTACCGCGGAGAGGTTCTCGGCCTCGATCTTGAGCACGGCCACGTCGTTGTCGGCCTCGAAGCCTACGATGGAGGCGATATACTCGCTGCCGTCGTGGGTGAAAACGCTGATCTCATAGCCGCCCTTGGCTGCGTCCTCGATGACGTGGAAGTTCGTGAGGATAGAGCCGTCGGCGCTGATGATGAAGCCGGGGCCGGGAACGGCAGAGGATGTGGTGTAGCCGAAGAAGTTTTTATAGGTGATCTCCGTGCTGACGGCGACTACCTGCTGGCAGGCGATGGTGTAGATATCACGGGGAGAGAGCGTGTTGCCGTCGGAGGATATCTGGCTGCTCTGGGAGGGGCTGTTCTCGACAGGGGGGAGGGTCAGCACGCTGTCGGAAAGAGAGGGGGAATTTTCCTCTATCTGTTCCTCAAAGCGGTTTGCCATATATCTTCCGGCGAGCATGCCGCCTCCTGCGCCGCCGATGAGGGCGCATACAAGGCAGAGTGCGATCGCCGCCGCGATGGGCATGCCCCTGCGCTCGGAACGCGGCTTTTTGGGCTTTTGCTGCTTCACTTCGCCGCAGCGGTAGCTTCTGGGGACTGCGCCCGCGTGTTCGGAGGGGATATAGCTGGCGTCGGAATAGGCCGAGCGGCCTGCTTCGGGACGCACGAAGTGGTATTCATATTCGCTGCCGCCCGCTGCGAATTCGCCGGTGGTCCGGCTGCGCTCATTGTTGGCGGCGATATTGGCATCGGAGGAGTTTTCTTCTCCGAAGATGTTCTCGTTAAACTGAGACATAGAGCTTCACCTCTTGTGTTCAGACTGGCTGGGGGACATTTCATCCCTTTTGTGATTTTATAATAGCGCTCATATATGACAAAAAAATGAACAAAGCTCAAATAGTTTTTGAACATCGGCTGAACTTATTCTTAAAGTTTTGAACAAATTATTTACAATAGGTTTTTACTTTTTCTTAACGGGGTGATATAATTGAGTTCGTCCAATAATTATTCGGAGGTAATCAAGAAATGGGATTCATAAATGAATTTCTTGCCACCATCGGCATTGCCGGTGCGAGCAACATTGTCAGCGCAATAGTCATCTTCCTTATCTGCCTTATTGTCATCAAGCTTGTCACCGCTGTTGTTGAAAAGCTGCTTGATAAGACCAGCAAGCTTGACGGCACTCTCAAGGGCTTCATCAAGACCGCCCTCAAGATCGCCCTCTGGGCCCTCGCCATCATCATCGTGGCCGATGAAGTCGGTATCAACACCGCTTCCCTCGTTGCGGTGGTCTCTGTTGCAGGTCTCGCTCTGAGCCTTTCTGTTCAGAACATCATGAGCAACCTCTTCAGCGGTATCACCCTGCTCATCACCCGTCCCTTCGGTCAGGGCGACCTCATTGAGGTCGGCGCAAACCTCGGCACCGTCAAGAGCGTAGGTCTGTTCTACACCGTCATCGACACTCTCGATAACCGAGTCATCACCATTCCCAACGGTGACGTTACCGCCGCCAGCATCGTAAACTACAGCCGCAATCCCCTCCGCCGCGTTGACCTGACCTTCAACGCCTCCTATGACAGCTCCACCGAGGACGTAAAGAAGGCTATTTTCGAGGCCATCGCTGCCGACAGCCGTATCGTTGACCACGAGCCTCCCTTCGTAGTCGTTGGCGCTTACAAGGATTCCACCGTCGAGTACATAGTCCGCGTATGGTGCGACCAGGCTGACTACTGGGGCGTTTACTTCGGCCTCAACGAGAGCGTGCGCGAGTCCTTTGCCCGCAACGGTGTGAAGATGAGCTATGCCCACGTGAATGTCCATGTTGTGAACGACTGATAAAAAACGAAAAAAGTTTAATGCCCCCTCAAGTGAGGGGGCATTAAACTTTTAAAAGTATTTATTTGCTGAGAGCGACTGCGGTTTTTGCAGCGAGGCGGGCATTGTTGTAGACGAGCTGGATATTGCTGTCGAGACTGTCGCCGCCGGTGAGTTCCTTGACCTTTGCGAGGAGGAAGGGAGTGGTGGCCTTGCCGTGGATGCCGAGAGCTTCGCTTTCGGCGACGGCCTGAGAAATGGCAGAGTTGATGACGTCCTCATCCATGGAATACTCCTCGGGGATGGGGTTGGCGACCAGCATACCGGCCTGCAGGCCCATCTCGCGCTGGGCGGCGAAAGCGGCGGCCAGCTCCTCGGGAGTGTCGATGCGGTAGTCAACGCCGAAGCCGCTGTGACGGGTGTAGAAGGCGGGAAGTTCGCTGGTGCCGTAGCCGATTACGGGAACGCCCTTGGTCTCGAGATACTCGAGGGTGAGGCCGATGTCGAGGATGCTCTTTGCGCCTGCGCAGACGACCATGACGGGGGTCTGAGCCAGCTCTTCGAGGTCGGCGGAGATGTCCATGGTGGTCTCGGCGCCGCGGTGTACGCCGCCGATGCCGCCGGTGGCGAAGACCTTGATGCCTGCCATGGGGGCGATGATCATGGTGGTGGTGACGGTGGGGGCGCCGTCTGCTCCGCGTGCGACGAGGACGGGCAGGTCGCGGCGGCTGGCCTTGGCGACCTTGGCGCCGTTTTTGCCGACGTATTCGATCTCCTCGGCGCTGAGTCCGGCCTTGAGGCGGCCGCCGATGATGGCGATGGTTGCGGGAACTGCGCCTGCGTCGCGGATGATCTGTTCAACGTTCATTGCGGTCTCAACGTTCTGGGGATAGGGCATACCGTGGGAGATTATGGTGCTTTCGAGCGCTACGACGGGCTTGCCTGCGTCGAGAGCTTCTTTTACTTCGGGGGCGATGTCGAGATACTTGTTCATCAGGATGATTCCTCCAATGTATGTTAGTTAATTTTTGATTTCAAAGTAAATTTGCTGAATTGAACGCCGAAGCATATTTTTGCTGCAAACAAAAGTGTCTCCGACGGGTAACTTTTGTAATGGGACAAAAGTTACCAAAAACCCACAGGGGGTCTGCGGACCACCTTGAGCCCCGTAGGAGAGTACAGGTATCGCTTCGCTTTGTGGCAGCGCCCTTACGGGCGATGGATTCGGCGGCTGAGCTTCGCGCGCCGCCTGCTGCAGAGGGGGTTTTTACATTGTAGTATGAAGCCTTAGCCAAGCTTGGCCTCTATTGCCTCGCTGCTCATAAGCGGGCTTATAGTCTCCGCCGATTCAACGGTTATGGAGCCTGCGGCTGTGGCGCGTCGGGCGGATGTGAGGCTGTCCATACCGCGGCAGAAACCGTCGCATAGGGCGGCCATGGCGGCGTCGCCTCCGCCGGTGGCGTTGACGAGCACGGTGGGCAGGCAGGGTACGCGGAAAACCTCTCCGCCTTCGGCCACGACGATGCCGCTGCCTCCGTCGCTGACAAAAGCGCGTTTCACGCCAAGGCGCACAAGCTCAAGCGCAGCGGCTTCGGGCCCGGTCATGCCGGTAAGGCTTTCGGCTTCGAGGCTGTTCGGCTTGAAGGAGTGGAGCTTATGGAGATAGGGCAGGAATTTTTTGCCCTTGGTCACGGACACGGGGTCTGCGAATATCGGCGCTGTGACGTTTTCGCAGATGCAGGCGATGGTCTCCGCGCTGAGGTTGCCGTCGACGACCACGAGCTGCGCTGCGTTGAGGAAGTCAAGCTCGCGCATTATCACTTCGGGACTGATCGTGTCTGCGATGGCCATGTCGCTCAGACCTATGGCCATGTCGCCGTCCGGGCCGCTGACCGCGAGATAGGTGCCGGTTCTGGCGTCGGGCACGTCAAAGGCGTGGCTGAGGTCAATGCCGTTCTCGGCGCATGAGCGGCGCACCTGTTCGGCCCAATGGTCGCCGCCTATGGCGGTGAGCATGCAGACGCGCTGCCCCATGAGGGCGAGATTGTGGGCAATATTCCGTCCCACGCCGCCGAAGGAATAGCTTATTTCTCCGGGGTTGGAGTCGCGCAGTATGAGAATGGAGCTGCTTTTGCCCCAGATGTCAACATTTATGGCTCCGACTACCGCCACATAGGAGTTTGGCATATGATTGCCTCCTTTTTGTGTCCATACACAATCATTGTAGAGGATTTTGCGTAAATGTCAACAAAAAGACGGAAAAAAGAGAGTCCCCGAAGGGACTCTCTTTTCAGACTGTCAAAAAAGCCTCGCAGAGTTT
>JAZOBQ010000014.1:0-10299 GCA_045596005.1 Oscillospiraceae bacterium | reverse complement strand
CAAAGGGGGACACAATGTTTGTCCCCCTTTGGAATCCCCCGTGCCGACGAGTGTACAACTCTTCTGCTCGCATGGAAGCGGTAGGGACTGCCCGGTGCGGTGCGAAACGAAACCTCCTACCGCCGCAGCGATGCAGCGGCTCGGAGTGCGGCATACTGCGCAGCAAGAATTTCCGCCGCGCGGTAGGTTTTTGAATGTAGGGGCCGGACACCCGGCCGGCCCGTTTGTTCCGTCCACCGCCGCAGCATCGCGGCGATGCGTCGTAGGGCGGGCTGCCCTCAGCCCGCCGTAAAGCCGCCGAACCTCCGCGCTTGACGCGGCGCTTGGCAGAGCGAAGCGACACATGAAAATCCCCTTTAGCAAAAGGGCAATAGATCAAATCAGTAAATAACTCCCGAAAGGAATTGAAAATATGGACAGAATCAAAGCCCGTACCCTCTCCGGCTTCATGGAGCTTCTCCCCGCCGACCAGGCCAAGATGGAGCGATTCATGGAAGTCCTCAGAAAAACCTACTCCCTCTACGGCTTCACCGCCCTCGACACCCCCATCATCGAGGCTGCAGAGGTGCTGCTCGCCAAGGGCGGCGGCGAGACCGAAAAGCAGATCTACCGCTTCATGAAGGGCGACACCGACCTCGCCATGCGCTTCGACCTCACTGTTCCCCTCGCAAAGTATGTCGCCATCAACTACGCAAACCTCTCCTTCCCCTTCCCCCGCTACCAGATCGGCAAGGTCTACCGCGGCGAACGCGCCCAGCGCGCCCGCTTCCGCGAGTTTTATCAGGCCGACATCGACATCATCGGCGACGGCAAGCTCGACATCATCAACGAGGCGGAGATCCCCTCCGTCATCTACCGTACCTTCTCCCGTCTGGGTCTGAGCAAGTTCGTCATCCGCGTAAATAACCGCAAGATCCTCAACGGCTTCTACGGCATGCTCGGTCTGAGCGAAAAGTCCGGCGACATCATGCGCACCGTCGACAAGCTCGACAAGATCGGCGCAGAGAAGGTCAAGGCTATCCTCATGGGCGAGGAGATCGCCCTGAGCTCCGAGCAGGCCGACGAGATACTCAAGTTTATCGCCATCACCGGCTCCAACGCCGAGGTTCTCGCCGCTCTCGAGCTCTACCGCGGCAGAAACGAAGTTTTCGACACCGGTCTCGACGAGCTCAAGGCCGTCGCCGCATACCTGCCCGAATTCGGCGTACCCGAGGAAAACTTCGCCGTCGACCTCACCATTGCCCGCGGACTGGACTACTACACCGGTACCGTCTATGAGACGCTGATGGTCGAGCACCCCGAGATAGGCTCTATCTGCTCCGGCGGACGCTACGACAACCTCGCCGGATACTACACCGACAAGGCTCTGCCCGGTGTCGGCATCTCCATCGGCGTGACCAGACTTTTCTACGTTCTTCAGGAACAGGGTCTGCTCAGCGACGAGATAGTTTCCGCTCCCGCCGAGGCGCTCGTTATCCCCATGACCGACGACATCGGCTACGCCGTCAAGACCGCCACCGTGCTGCGTGACGCAGGCGTTCGCACCCAGCTCTACACCGAGAAGAAGAAATTCAAGGCCCGCATGAGCTACGCCAGCAAGCTCGGCTTCCCCTACGTTGTGCTCATCGGCGAGGACGAGATGGCCGAGGGCGTCGTTGCGCTCAAGGACATGAACTCCGGCGAGCAGGTCAAGCTCGCCCCCGAAACCGCTGCAGAAATCATCCGCAAGGCCATGGATGCAAAGGCAGATGCAGCGGTGATCAGGGAATAAAGTATGGAGCAGCGCAGGCATACCCGACTAAAAGAATTTGACTATAGCGCCAACGGTGTGTATTTCATAACCGTGTGCGTTAAAAACCGGCAGCCATTGTTATCCGCCGTCGTAGGGCGGGGTGACCACACCCCGCCACTGGTGGAATTGACACCTCAGGGCTTGGTTTTAGAGAAATATATTCGTGGTATCAAAGGCGCATACAAATCGGCAACTGTTGATAAATACATTATCATGCCGAATCATTTCCACCTGCTGATATCCATTGATACCTCCATGGATGACCACGGCGGGGTGAGGTCACCCCGCCCTACGATACCTACGATCATACGTTCCTTGAAAACTATGGTAACTCGTGAACTTGGATATTCGATTTTCCAGACATCCTTTCACGACCATATTATCCGCGACGAAAATGACCACCTCACCCGCTGGCAGTACATCGACGATAACCCCGCCAAATGGGCCGAGGACGAATACTACACTTAAAAAAAATAATATTCACATACAAAGGAGAAACACCAAAATGATGCAGAATCGTACCCACAACTGCGGCGAGCTCCGCGCCGAGCACGCCGGACAGAGCGTAAAGCTCTGCGGCTGGATGGAAAACGTCCGCGAAGTCGGCGCCGGCCTCGCCTTCGTCGTCCTCCGCGACTTCTACGGCACCACTCAGGTCGTCGTCGAGACCGAAGAGATGATGAACGTCATCAAACCCCTCAACAAGGAGACCACCATCTCCGTCGAGGGTATTGTCCGCGAGCGCAGCAGCAAGAACCCCAAACAGGCAACCGGCGACATCGAAGTCGTACCTGCCAAGATCGAGGTTCTCGGCACCTGCCAGCACAATGAACTCCCCTTCGAGATCAACCGCAGCCGCGAGGCCGACGAGATGCAGCGTCTGAAGTATCGCTATCTCGACCTGCGCAACCCCGCTGTCAAGTCCAACATTATTCTCCGCTGCAATGTCGTCGCCGAGATCCGCCGCATGATGACCGAAAAGGGCTTCCTCGAGATCACCACCCCCATCCTCACCGCCTCCTCTCCCGAGGGCGCACGCGACTATCTCGTTCCCGCCCGCAAGCATCCCGGCAAGTTCTATGCTCTGCCTCAGGCTCCCCAGCAGTTCAAGCAGCTGCTCATGACCTCCGGCTTCGACCGCTATTTCCAGATCGCCCCCTGCTTCCGCGATGAGGACGCACGCGGCGACCGCACCCCCGGCGAGTTCTATCAGCTCGACATGGAGATGAGCTGGGCAAGCCAGGAAGACGTTCTTTCCACCCTTGAGGACGTCATGGTTCCCCTCTTCGAAAAATTCGGCAAGTACAAGAGAGTCTCTCAGGCTCCCTTCCGCCATATCCCCTTCAACGAGGCCATGGAGCGCTACGGTTCCGACAAGCCTGACCTGCGTATCGACCTCGAGCTTCAGGACGTCAGCGAGGTAGTACAGGGTTGCGGTTTCGGCCCCTTTGAGGGTGCAACCGTAAAGGCCGTCGTTGTTCACGACTTCACCCAGGCCCGCAAGTGGATAGACAAGCTCCTCGTCGACGTCGAAGTCCAGACCGGCAACAAGGCCTGCTGGGTCAAGGTCGACGAACAGGGCAACCTCACCGGCGGCATCACCAAGTTCCTGCAGGCATGCGCCGAGGAGTTCAAGGCCGCTCTCGGTCTCAAGCCCGGCTCCTTCGTCTGCATGGCAGCCGGAAAGCTTCTGGCCGCCCAGAAGACCGCCGGCGTTATCCGCAATATGCTCGGCAAGCGCGTCCCCGGCCACTTCGACGAGGAACAGTACGCAATGTGCTGGATCGTAGACTTCCCCATGTATGAGATGGGCGAGGAGTCCGGAGAGCTCGAATTCTGCCACAATCCCTTCTCCATGCCTCAGGGCGGCATGCAGGCTCTGCTCGACGTCGAGGGCGACACCGAGAAGCTGCTCGCCATCAACGCAAACCAGTATGACCTCGTCATCCACGGCTATGAGTCCGCACCCGGCGCTGTCCGCAACCACAGCCCCGAGATCATGATCAAGGCCTTCGAGATGGTCGGCCTCGGCGAGGAGGACGTAAAGAGCAAGTTCCCCGCCATGTACAACGCTTTCACCTACGGCGCTCCCCCCCACGCCGGTGCCGCTCCCGGAATCGACCGCATCGTCATGCTGCTTTGCGGCGAGGAGTCCATCCGCGAAGTTATCACCTTCCCCATGAACCAGAAGGCTCAGGACGTCATGATGGACGCTCCCTCCACCGTCGAGCAGCGCCAGCTCGACGAGCTGCATATTGCCATCGTCAAGGAAGAGGAGTAAAACAAAGAAGACCGCGCCATTTCTTTTTGCTCGTGCAAAAAGAAGTGGCAAAAGAAAAACACGCCAAGGAGGGGACACAATGTTTGTCCCCTCCTTGGAACCACCCCCATGCCGACAAGTGTACAGCTCTTCTGCTCGCATGGAAGCGGTAATTACTGCCCGGTACCGACAAGTGTACAACTCTCAAGCTGCCGCAGTCGGTGCGTTAAAAATGTGCCGGTGGCACATTTTTAGCCTCCGACCGCAGGAGCTATGCTCCGAGGAGGGAACTACGTCAGCGGCGTTTGGTGCGTCATTCTGCGCAGCAAGAATTTTCGCCGCGCGGTAGGTTTTTGAATGTAGGGGCCGGACACCCGGCCGGCCCGTTTGTTTCGTCCACCGCCGCAGCAGGCGGCGCGGCGTCGTAGGGCGGGCTGCCCTCAGCCCGCCGCAAAGCCGCCGGACATATCGCCCGCAAGGGCGCCGCCCCAGAGCGAAGCGATAATATTGAACCCCCTTTGGGGTTCCAAGGGGCCGCAGCCCCTTGGTGTCCCTTTGGGTACTTTCCCGACAAGGGGAAAGTACCTCGCCTTTAGGCGAAACAAAACCATTGGATTATTTTCAAACGAGGTGATTTTATGGTATCCCGTGTCCGCTCCCTCGGTCTCCACGGCATAGGAGGCTACGAGGTCAGCTGCGAATGTTTCCTCTCGAATGGTCTCCCCGGCTTCGACATCGTCGGCTTGCCCGACGCTGCCGTCAAAGAGGCACGCGAGAGAGTCCGCGCCGCCATAAAAACGACGGGGCTCAGCTTCCCTGTGAGCCGCCTGACCATAAATCTCGCCCCGGCCGACACAAAAAAAGCCGGCACGGTCTACGACCTGCCCATTATGCTCGGCATACTGCTGTGCTCGGGCAGTCTCAAGCGCCTGCCCGACAGCGCCGCTTTCATCGGCGAGCTCAGCCTCACGGGTGAGCTTCGCGCCGTACGCGGCGCCCTGCCCATGGCGCTCCACGCCGCAAAATGCGGCATACGCGAGCTGTATGTCCCGGCGGAAAACGCCCTCGAGGCCGCCTTCGCCGAGGACATCACCGTTTACCCCGTCAAAGATGTGGCTCAGCTGCTCGCCCACCTCAAGGGTGAGGAGCTTATCAGAGCCGCAAAGAGTCCCGAAATATCCGACTTCAGCGTTCCTGTGCCCGACTTTTCCGACGTCAAGGCACAGGACAATGTCAAGCGCGCGCTGGAAGTTGCCGCTGCTGGAGGACACAACATTCTCCTTGTCGGCCCTCCCGGCTCCGGAAAAAGCATGCTCGCGAAACGTCTTCCCGGCATTCTGCCTGACATGAGCCGCCGCGAGATGACCGAGGCCACCGAGGTGCACTCCGTCGCGGGCAACACGGCTTTCGACCGACCTGTGATATCCACCCGTCCCTTCCGCTCGCCGCACCACACCGTTTCAAACGTGGCCATGAGCGGCGGAGGCAGTAATCCCCGCCCCGGCGAGATAAGCCTCGCCCACACGGGCGTGCTGTTCCTCGACGAGCTGCCCGAATTTTCCCGCGACACCCTTGAGGTGCTGCGCCAACCCCTCGAGGACGGCAGGGTGACCATCTCCCGCGCCTCCGGAAGCTACTCCTTCCCGAGCCGCTTCATGCTCGTCTGCGCAATGAACCCCTGCAAGTGCGGCTGGCACGGACAGCCCGGCGGACGCTGCCGCTGTTCCGAGGCCTCGCTCAGGCAGTATCAAAGCCGCATCTCCGGCCCACTGCTCGACCGCATCGACATTATTGTCGAGGTCTCCGCTCTGGACTTTGACGAGCTGCGCTCACGCCCGAGCGGCGAGTCCAGCGCCGAAGTGAAGGCCAGAGTCAACGCCGCGAGAGCAATCCAGAGCCGACGCCTCGGCTCCGGCGGCAGCTCCTGCAACGCCTACATGAGTCCGCGCGAGATGCGCGAGCACTGCGCGCTCAGTCCCGCGTGCGAGGAGCTCATGCGCGGCGCATTCGAGGCCATGGGTCTCACCGCCAGAAGCTACGACCGCATACTCCGCGTCGCCCGTACCATCGCAGACCTCGCCGGAAGCGAGGATATACGCCCCGAGCATATTGCCGAAGCTGTGCAGTACCGCAGCTATGAGTTCGAGGGCGCTTAAATCACAATAAAAGACTTCATCGAAAGGCACGTTGTACAATGAAGACAGCCAAAGCTTTTGACACAAAGCGCCTCCCCCTGAAGCCTCAGGCTTATCTTATCCCCATAGAGTGGGCGGGAACGCTCTGGTTCCTCGCTCCCGTAAGAGGAAAAATCAACAGAATAAACTGCGAAGGACTCCGTCCTCCGTATCTCGTGCTGCAAAACCATGCCTCTTTCGTGGATTTTCCCATGCTCGTGAAGGCCATGTTCCCTCATACAACCGCATGGGTCATCTCCGTGGAGGAATTCATCGGCCGCGAATTTCTGATGCGCGGCATCGGCGGCATATATAAACGCAAATTCACTCAGGATCTCGGCGTAGTGAAACACATACTCACCATGCTCACCCGCTATAAACGCTGCTGCACCATCTACCCCGAGGCACGCTTTTCCTTTGTCGGCGTGAACGAGGAGATAGACGGCGCGCTCGGCAAGCTCGCCAAGAAGGCACGCTGCCCCATCGTCGTGTTCATCCAGCACGGAAACTTCCTGCGCTCCCCCCAGTGGTGCAAGCACCCCTACCGCCGCGTCAAGGTCAGCGGCGACTTCATTCAGGTGGCCAGCCGCGAGGAGGTACTCACGCTCCCGGCCGAGGAGCTGCAGCGCCGCATAGAGGAGGCCTTCCGCTACGACGACTACGCCTGGCAGTACGAAAACCGCATCCGCATCAGCTCGCCCATGCGCGCACACAATATACATAAGGTGCTCTACCAATGTCCCGTCTGCGGCGAGGAGTTTTCCATGGGCAGCCGCGGCACCGAGCTTTGGTGCAACAGCTGCGGCGCACACTGGGAGATGGACGAATTCAGCCGCCTCCACCGCACGAACGGCGACGATATCTTCTGCCATGTGCCCGACTGGTACAACTGGGAGCGCGAGCAGGTGCGCAAACAGGTTCTCGACGGAAGCTACTGCTTCTCCGACGAGGTTGAGCTTTACCACATGGTAAACGCCAAAAAAGGCTTCAGAAAAATCGGCGAAGTCCGGCTCAGCCACGGCGAGGACGGCTTCAGTATGTCCGGCACCCTCGACAGCGGCGAGGAATTTTCCTTCAACCGCCCGGTACACACGATGCGCTCGCTCCACGTGGAGTTCGACTTCAAAAAGCGCGGCATCCCCGCTCCCGCCGACGCCATAGATCTCGCCACCCGCGACGACACCTGGTTCGTCTTCCCCAAAAATTCAAAAAATGTTCTCACAAAGCTCCACTTTGCAACCGAGGAGCTTCACAAGGCGCAGTCCCGAAACAGGGTCTGAGCCTCCATATACGAGGAGTGCAATAAAATGAACGATATAATTTTGCTCAAGCAGGGCGAGATAGTCCTCAAGGGTCTCAACAGAAGAAATTTCGAGCAGAAGCTCATCGCCAATGTGGTGCGCCGCCTGCGCGAGTTCGGCTCTTTTAAGGTCTATGCCCTTCAGTCCACCATCTATGTGGAGCCGCAGGAGGAAAGCTGCGACATGGACGGCGCTTTCGAGGCTCTGCAGACCGTTTTCGGCGTTATCGCCATCACCCGCGCCGCCGCCTGCGACAAAGACCCCGACGCCATCGCCGCCAAGGCCATCGAGTATCTCGCCGATGATATGCGCGCCGCCCGCTCCTTCAAGGTCGAAAGCAAGCGCAGTGACAAGCGCTTCCCCCTCACCAGCATCGAGCTGAGCCAGCATGTCGGCGGACTTCTCGCCGAAGCCTTCCCCGACACCGAGGTCGATGTGCGCAATCCCGAGCTCACCGTCCACGTTGAGGTGCGCGATCTCGCCGCTTACGTCCACTCCACGCCCCTGCCCGGTGCAGGCGGTATGCCCGTGGGCAGCAACGGCAGAGCCGTAACCCTGCTTTCCGGCGGCATCGACTCCCCCGTAAGCAGCTACATGATAGCCAAGCGCGGCGTCCATCTCATCCCCGTCCACTTCTTCTCCTTCCCCTACACCAGCGAGGCCGCCAAGGAAAAGGCGCTCACCCTTGCCGAAAAGCTCACCGCCTACTGCGGCAAGCTCATGGTGGAGATCGTCCCCTTCACCCACATTCAGGAGGAGATCCGCGACAAGTGCCCCGAGGAGTACTTCACCATCATCATGCGCCGTTTCATGATGCGCATTTCCCAGCGCATCGCCATGGACAACGGCTGCGACGCCATAGTCACCGGCGAAAACCTCGGCCAGGTCGCAAGCCAGACCATGACCGCCATGGCCGCCACCGAGGCTGTCACCGATCTGCCCGTGCTGCGCCCGCTCATCGGCTTTGACAAGGCCGAGATCGTGTCCCTCGCACGCAAGATCGACACCTTTGAGACTTCCATCCTCCCCTACGAGGACTGCTGCACCGTCTTTACCCCCCGCCATCCCAAGCTCAGACCCTCCATCGCCGAGTGCGAGGAGATCGAAAAGGCACTCGATGTGGATGCCCTCGTCGAGGAAGCCGTTAAGAATATCGAGAGGGTAAGACTGGCGTAAAGATCTGCGTCTGCAAATTTTGTCATCCGTAAGGCGGGCTGCCCTCAGCCCGCCGCGAAAAACACGGCGCGATTACGGCATCGCGCCCTACGATTTGCAGCACGAATGCAGAGGCGGCTATCGACCGCCCACAAACCCCTCACCACCTTTCGGGCGGCTAAATAGCCGCCCCTACGCAACATAAGGAGATAAAAATGACAAACGGAAATTACCAGTATTCTCTCGTGGAAAAACTCAGCTTTGTCCGCTACGGCGGCACCGAGGCGGAGCTTCGTGCCGCGGAGATACTGCTCAGTGAAATAGAAAAAATCGGCGGCAAAGGCGAGCTTATGGACTTCACCGTTCCTGCCTTTGATATCCACCGCTGCTCAATGGCGGTCAGCGCCCCCTATGAAAAACCCATCCCCTGCGCCCCCTTCGGTCTGGGCGGCGATTTCCCCGAGGGTGTGGAGCTGCGCCCCTACTACGCCTCCCGCGGTCTTGAGATGGACTATCTCGGAATGGACAGCCTCGAAGGCTACATCGTGCTGCTCGACAACCTTACTCCCGATGCCTACAAGCTGCTCGTGGAGAAGAAAGCGAGCGCTTTTGCCGTTATCCAGGGCATGCACTACGACGCGGAGGCATACAAGAGCCTCTACCTCCGTCCTCTGCGCCCCAAATTCCTCAAGCATGGACGCGTTCCCGGCTTTGTGATCACCGCCGCGGACGCCACCGAGCTGCTCAGACGCAAGGCCGAGAGCATACGCGTTGAGACCAGTCTCAACGAGACCGAGCACACCTCCCGCAACGTTCTGGCCTTCATTCCCGGCACCGAAAGCGGCGGCGAGGAAATAGTCGTCACCTCCCACTATGACTCCGTGCCAGTCGGCACCGGCAGCTGGGACAACGCCACCGGCAGCGCCACCACCATGTGGCTTTACCGCCACTTCCTCGCCAATCCTCCCAGACGCGATATGCGCTTCATATGGTGCGGCAGCGAGGAGCAGGGACTGCTCGGCACCCGCGCCTTCATCGGGCAGCATCCCGAGGAAGTTGAAAAGATCAAGTTCTGCTTCAATTTCGATATGTGCGGCACCGTTCTCGGCGCCAACACCCTCTTCGTCACCGGCAAGGACGACCTCGTCAGCTACGCCGAGCAGTATTGCCGCGAGGTGGGCTACTCCGCAGAGATAAGCAAGATCGTCCACTCCAGCGACTCCGCCCCCTTCGCAGACAAGGGCATCCCCGCCATCGGCATTTCCCGCCGCGGTAAGGACGCCGAGATCCACACCCACCACGACACCATGGCTCCCCTCAGCGCCGAGTCGTTGGCACAGACCGCGGATTTCTCCATAGGTATCATGACTCGCTTCATCAATTCCGTCCATCTCCCCGTGGGTCTCGGTCTGCCCGATGACCTCATCGAGGTACTCAACAAACGTTTCAGAGGCTGATGGCGGCATAGCTCTGACACAAATCCACCACCGCAGCCCATTTGAAAGGAAGTTTTTCCATGAACGCCGAAATAATCTCCGTTGGCACCGAGCTGCTCCTCGGCAACATCGTGAACACCAACACCCGCGACCTTAGCCTCATGCTCGCCGACCTCGGCAT
>JAZOBQ010000013.1:0-6822 GCA_045596005.1 Oscillospiraceae bacterium | reverse complement strand
GACAAAAACATTGTGATACACATCGGGAATGGCCCTGATGTTTTTATCCACATTTTTGCCAATGTCAGACAGATCCGTGTACGGGCCGGCCGGGTGTCCGGCCCCTACAACAGAACCGAAAATATGCCGTTTACTCTCGGCGCACACCGTCACGAAATATGCCGCATTCGTAGTATAATCCCACTCACGCAGCCGTGGGTTTTTCCGCGTTTCCATCGCGGCAATCACTCCAGACCGCTTTGCTCACTTCGTCTAAGCAGCGTGGAGGAATTCAGCTGGCTGAGGTAGACCCTCTGTCCGTCCGGCTCAGAGCATACGACAAAGCTCTTGGGCAGCTCGTCGCCGCTGGCGTTCGTCACCCTCCCGCTTTTTTCGCAGCGTGAGAGGTAAGTGCGCGTCTGGATGGACTGGGACGTATTATCAAGGTCAAAAACCGCGACAATATCGCTTTTTCTGACCACAACGTCGTTTCCAAGGTGAAGATACATAATCAAAATCCTTCCTTATAAGGCTCCCTTGTGTAAAGGGAGCTGTCAGCAACGCTGACTGAGGGATTGTCCCTTTTCGCCTAAGTTCACTCAAATTTAAATGTTATTGCCGCACAATCCCTCCGGCCCTTCGGGCCACCTCCCTTTACACAAGGGAGGCTTTAAAAGTGCGTCAGAACGCACCGACACAATGGAGGATTCAAAGCACCCGTCCGCCTTCTACAAAGATGACCTTTCCGCCGGTGCGGCGCGAGATATCCTCGTCCTCGCAGCAGGTGATGATGGTCTGTCCGCTGCCGATGCGGTTGAGCACGAACTCCTGTCGGCGCGAGTCAAGCTCGCTTAGCACATCGTCGAGCAGCAGCACGGGATACTCCCCCGTCTCCGCGAGAATTATCTCGCGCTCGGCAAGCTTTATGCTCAGCGCCGCTGTCCTCGTCTGTCCCTGGGAGGCAAAGGCGCGGGCGGACTGTCCGTTTATGCTTATCTCAAGCTCGTCCTTGTGCGCGCCGGTCAGACAGCTGCCGCTGGCAAGCTCTGCCGCGCGGTGGGAGCGCTGGTGCTCGAGTATCTCGAGATAAATCTCCTCGGCGGAAGCCGTGGGGTCGGTGACGGTGCTGACGGTTTTATATTCAATGTCCAGCTTCTCGCCGGAGCCGGAAAACTCGCTGTGAATGGGCGAGGCCGTTTCCGCAAGCCGCCGTGCAAAGGAGGCGCGGTAGCGTATCATACGCGCGCTGACACGGGCAAGACCGTCGGAAAACTCGTCGAGAGTGTCGAGCATCGCGGCATCGTCCCTGTAATCGCGCAGGATGCGGCTTTTGTTCTCGTAGAGCTTGTTGAAGTCGGCGAGCAGTCTTGCGTAGCCGGGGCGCAGCTGGCATATGGCCATATCCATGAGCCTGCGGCGAGCCGCCGCTCCGTCCTTTATGAGGTTGAGGTCATCGGGACAAAAGAGCACGGCCTTGAGCGTTTCGCCAAGCTCGCCGGGGCGTTTTCTTACGCCGCCGAGCTTTATTTCCTTTTTCAGACCGCGGCGCAGGTAAATCTCAAGCTTCTGCCGCCGCTCCGAGGCGAAGATCTCGGCCTTGATCTCCGCGGTGGGAGAGTCAAAGCCTATCATCTCGCGGTCAAAGCGCGTGCGGAAGCTGCGCCCGCCCGTGAGCATATAAATCGCCTCAAGCATGTTGGTCTTGCCCTGGGCGTTCGGGCCGCAGATGAGATTGATACCCTCGTCAAAGCTCAGCGTGGCCTCGGCATAGTTGCGAAATCCGCGCAGCGAAAGAGTTTCTACTCTCATTTTCAGCCGGCGCTGACCAGATACTCGTCATCGGCGATGCGGACGCGGTCACCGGGATAGAGCTTCTTGCCGCGCATGGTGCATACCTCGCCGTTTACGAGGACGTGACCTTCCGCGATGAGCATCTTGCCCTCGCCGCCGGTGCCTACTGCGCCTGCGAACTTGAGGAAGGAGTCGAGCTTGATGAATTCGGTGCTGATGCTGATGTCTTCCATAATTAAATTTCCTTTCGTTTTTAAAGGTTCCTCTTACTCCGCCTTGAGTCTTACAGGCAGGACCATGTAAAGGAACTTGTCGCTCTCGTCCGCGGGAGAGATCACGCAGGGGGAAGAGCCGGTGTTGAGGCATACGTCAACTTCCTCGGCAGGGGCGGCCTTGAGAGCATCGAGGATATAGCGGTTATTGAAGCCGATTTCGAGACCCTTGCCGTCGCCGTCCACGATGCAGACGTGCTCGGCCTTGCCGAGAGAGGTGGCGCAGACGATGCGAATCTCGTTATGTCCGAAGGTGCAGCGCAGAGGGTTCTTTATCTTATCGTCAATGATGAGGCTGACGCGCTCGACGGTGCGCTGGAGCAGGTGGCGGTCAGTGCGCACCTTGACGTTGAAAGCGGCGGGAACGGTCTTGCGATAGTTGAGGAAATCACCCTCAAGACGGCGGGAGATAATGACTGTCTTGCCGATGGTGAAGGAGATATGCTTGCTGCCGAGAGCAATGGTGACGTCCTCATCATTGTCGCCGCAAAGCTTTTCGAGATCGCTCAGAGCGTTGCCGGGGACGATGAAGGAGTAATTATCCATCTCCTTGTCTATCTTCTCGCGTCTGAGAGCAAGACGATAACCGTCAACAGCCACGAGAGTCAGGCAGCCGTCTGCTATCTCGAACATCTCTCCGGTGTAGACGGGACGGGCCTCGTTGTCGCTTACGGCGAAGATGGTCTGACGGATCATCTCGCCGAGTATGTTCTGGGGCAGGCTGATTCCGCTGTGGCGGTCGATGCTGGGCAGCTCGGGATAATCGGAAAAATCGGTGCCGATGATCTTGAAGTCGGCGTTTTCGCAGGAGATGGATACGTTGACTCCCTCTGCCTTTACGCTGACGATGCCTTCGGGAAGAGAGCGCACGATGTCGCCGAAGATCTTTGCGCCGAGGACGATGGAGCCGGGTTCGGCGACGTCGGCGTCGACAGTGGTGTAGATACCCTTTTTCAGATCGTAGCCGGTGAGCTTGATCCCAGCGGGGCCTGCTTCGAGCAGAATACCCTCCAGCGCGGGGATGGGGCTCTTGGAAGATGCGGCGCGGGATGCTATGTTGACTGCTGCCTGGAGCACGCTTTTGACACAGGTGAATTTCATATTTCGTTTCCTCCCGAATTAAAAAAAGTTCTCTTAATAGATAGAAAGATTTTAAAAACTTAGCAGAATTAGTATTAGGCGGCTTCACTTGTGGAAAAGCGCCTCAAAGCCCTGAAAACAGGGGATTTTTAAAGTGGAGAAAAAAGTGGGAAATTTTTCGCTTTTAAACACGCTTAATGTGGGAAAATGGTTTTAAACATCTTTCGACATGGGTGTTATAAACTGTGGAAAGAAATGTTTAAAAGGGTTTTTATGAGAAATACTCGTCCTCATCCCATCTGGTGGGGTTGTCATCAATGTACTGCCAGTGGCTGAGGTAGTCGTTTTCATCGCGGATAATGTGGTCGTGAAATGAGCTTTGCCAGAGCTTTCCTTCAAAACCCTCCTGTCTGCATTGGCGAGTGCTCAAGGATTTCCACGCACATATTATATCGGAAACCGTAGGGCGGGGGCTTGCTCCCGCCGTTTTTCCGTTTAAGGTCAAAATAATATGAACGTGATTTGGCATGATAACATATTTATCGATTTTAAAATAAGCAAATCTGTTTTCCGCGTCCAATAGCTGCTTTTCAATAATTTTTCCCAAATTGCTGAGTCTAACAGTGGCGGGAGCAAGCCCCCGCCCTACGAAATGCACATTATCGAGCATTGGTCGGTCAACAGTACCAAACAAATGAGCCTTATCCTTAGCACACACCGTGACAAAATACACGCCGTCCGTGCCGTAATCCCAATCTCTCAGCCGGGGACTTTTCCGCGTCTACATCCCTTATCTCTGTCTCGAATTTATATTGCTGGTTATATCTCTGATGGTGGCGCTCATTTCCGGCTCTTCCTTGATCATGGTCTCGATCTTGCGGATGGAGGAGAGGATCGTGGCGTGGTTTCTGTCCTCGAAAATCGCGCCTATATCGTTGAGCGAGAGATTGATGAGGCTGCGTATCAGATAGATGCTGACATGGCGAGCAATCGCGATATTTTTGCTTCTGCGCTGTCCGCGTATCTCGTCGGGACTGATGGAGAAATATCTCGCGGTCTCCTCGATGATGATGTCGGGGGTGGGGACATAGCTGCCCATGCGGATAACGTCCTTCATCGCGCGGTTGACGGTCTCAACGGTGATCTCGCCGTCGATTATCTCGCGGAAGGCGGTGAGGCGCTTGACCACGCCTTCGATCTGACGGATGTTGCTCTTGACGCTGTCGGCGATGTAGGCAACCACGCTGTCGCCCAGCTGCATGCCGAGCTGACCGGCCTTGTTGCGGATAATGGCCATTCTGGTCTCCACATCGGGCGGCTGAACGTCTACAAGAAGTCCGCCCTCAAAACGGGTGCGCAGACGGTCGTCGAGCTTCATCATATCCATCGGCGGACGGTCGGAGGTGATGACTATCTGGTGACCGGCCTCGTAGATATTGTTGAAGGTATGGAAGAATTCTTCCTGCGTTGCCTCTTTGCCGGAGATGAACTGGATATCGTCGACGAGGAAGAGGTCAACGTTGCGGTATTTCTGGCGGAACTCATCGGCGGAGCCTTCCTTGATGGAGCGGACCATCTCGTTTGTGAAATCGTCGCCCTTGACATAGGCTATCTTTGCGCCGGGGTCGTTCTCATGTATTGCCGAGCCTATGGCAAGGAGCAGATGGGTCTTGCCGAGGCCGGAGTTGCCGTAGATGAAAAGGGGATTATAGGTCTTGCTGCCCGGATTTTTGGTGGCGCCGAGTGCAGCGGCGTGGGCGTGCTGGTTGCTCTTGCCAACGATGAAGTTGTCGAAGGTGTAGCCGTCCATCTCGGGCAGGGTGTTGCGGTCCTTGACCTCGGCGCGGTAGTCGTTTATCTCGTCGCCCGCGAGCACGACAAGCTCAAAGTCGCAGGAGAAAAGGTCGCTGAGCGCGGCGCAGATGGTATCTCCGAAACGCTGGGAGATAATATCGCGCTTGAACTTAGTGCCGGTGTGGATGACGAATTTGCCGTCGCTGAGCTCAATGGGACTGCAGTCGGAAAACCATGTGTTGATGGAAGTGCTGGTCAGTTTGCTGGAAAGTATGTCCATTATGCCGGACCATATATCGTTGATGGAATTCATAGGATCATTCCCCTTATAAATGTTCAAAAGCTGCGCACGCGCAGACTCCGTTAGCATAAATTCTACCATATAAGCATCTAAAAAGCAACAGATATTATATTATAATTAAAGTATATGCACTCGCTGCTTTTCATTATTCCCTCCTTAACCATACATGTAAACATCGAAAAAGTTGCTGCAATTGCAGCAACAGAAATGATGAAAGTTTGTTTTTTGTGTGTTGAGAGCTGTTTGAAGCTGCCAGCGGAGCGAAATTGCATCTTTTCTTGCTCGTGCGGTAATGCCTCCGGCGGCCACATTCTTTTCCTCGCCGGGAGGCCTTCATTTTCTGTTGTCTCCGACGGGTGCCTTTTGTAACGGGACAAAAGGCACGAAAAGCCCGCAGGGGGCTGCGGCCCCCTTGACCCCCACGGGGTTTTCATGTATCGCTTCGCTCTGCCATGCGCCGCGTCAAGCGCGGAGGCTCCGGCGGCTTTGCGGCGGGCTGAGGGCAGCCCGCCCTACGACGCATAGCCGCGATGCTGCGGTAGTGGACGGAACAATCGGGCCGGCCGGGTGTCCGGCCCCTACGAGGATGGTTTTTTCCTCGCTGTAAATTCCGACCAAACGGATTGGTCAAGACCGTTCCCTACGAAGGTACAAACGAAGTCCTCATAAATTTCTCGTTTTCTCTTCTTTATTTGACTTTTTCCACATAAAAATATAATATGTTGCAGAAATGATATTTTAACGGAAAATTCATTTTCAGTATGCATATAATATGCAATTTTCCCTTAAACTTACCACAGCTTCAAGGAGGCTTATCCTTTATGGACGAAAATAAAAACATCGACTGGTACTCCCAGAAAACGGTCTACGACTGGTATGCTCCCAACTTCGCGGCGGAGCCTACCGTAGTGGAAGCACCTGCAGCTCCCGCAAAAAAGCCTCGCCGCAAGCGCACCGGCATGAAAATCACGATGATAGTCATCTGTGTGCTCGTGCTCGTCGCGGCGACTGCCCTCGCTTTTTCCGACGGCATGGGTATTTTCGGCGGCAGTGAGCCTTCTCTCTCCCAGCCGAGCGAGCGTCCCTCCACAGGCACCGATCTGCCCGATGATTTCCACATCGGCATTCCCGATATTGACGATATCCCGAATTTCGGCGAGCTTTTCCCGAACATCGACCCCGACATCTTCGACAGATTCGATAATGACGATGAGGGCGAAAACGAAGGAACAATTCCCGTCGACCCCGAGGATATGCCCGACGATTTCCGCGACTTTTTCGACAGTTACTACACAATGGAAGAGTCCATCGCGCCGAGCAACATTCCCCGCGCTGCCACCGTTGAAGGCAAGGAGCTCAAAATAAGCTCCGCCGCGGGTGAGGAGCTTCTCTCTCTGCAGCAGCTCTACTCCCTCTGCTCTCCCTCCGTTGTGGGCGTTATTGCCGAGTATGAGGACACTCTCGGCTACGGCTGGGGCTCCGGAATCGTGCTCGACGCCAGCGGCTACATCATCACTAACGCACATGTTATCTCCGAGGCCGAAAGCTGCACCGTAGTGCTCTGGAACGGCAAGGAGTGTCCCGCACTTCTGGTGGGCGAGGACA
>JAZOBQ010000012.1:0-7892 GCA_045596005.1 Oscillospiraceae bacterium | reverse complement strand
CACTCCAGCGACTCCGCCCCCTTCGCAGACAAGGGCATCCCCGCCATCGGCATTTCCCGCCGCGGTAAGGACGCCGAGATCCACACCCACCACGACACCATGGCTCCCCTCAGCGCCGACTCCCTGGCTCAGACCGCCGATTTCTCCATAGGCATCATGACCCGTCTCATCAATTCCGTACGTCTGCCTGTAGGACTCGGCATGCCCGATGACCTCATCGAGGTGCTCAACAAGCGCTTCAGAAGCTGAGTCACCGCAGCGGGATATGGCCATCCCGACCTTCGAAAGCGCGAATACCTTGCAGCCTATAGGAAAGGAAGTTTTTCCATGAACGCCGAAATAATCTCCGTTGGCACCGAGCTGCTCCTCGGCAACATCGTGAACACCAACACCCGCGACCTTAGCCTCATGCTCGCCGACCTCGGCATAAACGTATTCTGGCACTCCACCGTGGGTGACAATCCCGCGCGCCTGCGCGAGAGCCTGCTTATAGCCAAAGAGCGCGCCGATCTTATAATCACAACCGGCGGTCTCGGCCCCACCTGCGACGATCTCACAAGACAGACCGTCTGCGAATGCTTCGGCATGGAAATGTACTTCGACGAGCGCGCAAGGGACGAGATCGTGGAGTTTTTCAGCGCATGGTCCAACAACATGCCCGAAAATAACCTCGCCCAGTGCTGGCTGCCCGTTGGCTGCACGCCTTTTTACAACACCTGCGGCACCGCACCCGGCTGCGGCTTCCAAAGCGAGGGCAAGACCGTCATGATACTCCCCGGTCCTCCCAAGGAGCTCAAGGGCATGATGGCAAACGGCGGACTCGACTTCCTGAGAAAAGTCAGCGCGGAGCCGATATTTTCCCACAATATCCATATCTTCGGCATGGGCGAGAGCCATGTGGAGGAAATGCTGCGCAACGAGATGAATTCGCTCACTAATCCCACGCTCGCCCCCTACGCCAAGGAGGGCGAGGTGCGCCTTCGCGTCACCGCCAAGGCGGCCAACGCCGAAAAGGCCGAGGAAATGATGGCTCCCATCATCGCTCTGTGCCGCGAAAAGCTCGGCGACTACATCTACGGACTGGACAGCGACAGCCTCGAGAATACCGTGCTGCAGCTGCTGAGGTCCCGTGGTCTCACCTTTGCCGCAGCCGAGAGCTGCACAGGCGGACTCATCGCCAAGCGCATCACTGACCTGCCCGGCTCCAGCGCCGTATTCCGCGGCGGCTGCACCGTATACACCAACGACGCGAAGAACATACTCCTCGGCGTACCCTACGAGCTTATCGAGGAAAAGAGCGTCTATTCCGCCGAAGTTGCCGTCGCCCTCGCGGAAAACGTCCGCGAAAAGCTCTCCGCCGACTTCGGCCTCGGTGTCACCGGCATAGCCGGCCCCGACTCCGACGGCGTCCACGATGTAGGCACCGTGTTCGTCGCTCTCGCCTCTGCCGAGGGCAGCTTCGTCCGCGCGCTGAGTCTCGGCGTTCGCAGCGACCGCAGCCGCATCCGCACCATGAGCGCGAACTACGCTTTTGATATGCTTCGCCGCGCCGTTACGGGACTGAAGCTTGTGTAAGCAAGCCGCAAAATCTCGCTAAAAGCCTTGATTTTCAACACATTGTCTGTATAATGTATTTGTCAGTCAAATAATATTTTTTCACATATTTAGGAGGAAGAAAGAAATGACATACGAGATAGACATAGCCGGTCTTAAACGTCAGCTGCCCATCTGCAAGGTGACTGAGGATCTTTATATCGGCGCATTTGTCATCTTTGGTGACGTTGAGCTCACCGTCCACTGTGCAGCCGAGCTGCTGAAGATCGCTCCCGACTATGACTACCTGGTGGCCCCCGAAGCAAAGGCCATCCCCCTGATCTACGAAATGGCCCGCCAGTCCGGCGCGGACAAGTACTTCGTCGTGCGCAAAAAGGCCAAGGCCTATATGTCCGGCGTCCTCGAGGTCGAGGTCCAGTCCATCACCACCGCCGGCAAGCAGACCCTCGTTATGGACACTGCCGAGGCCGAGATGCTCCGCGGCAAGCGCGTGCTCATCCTTGACGACGTTATCTCCACCGGCGAGAGCCTCCACGCAGTTGAGGTGCTCATGGATAAGTGCGGCGCAAACGTTGTCGGCAAAATGGCCATTCTCGCAGAAGGCGACGCCATTGACCGCGATGATATCACCGTTCTCGCTCCTCTTCCCCTCTTCAACGCTGACGGCAGCGTAAAATAAAGCCGATATTCCAAACCGCTCTCTGCCGGGCAGAGAGCGGTTTTTTGTTTTTGCTCCTTTCCGTCTCAGTGTAGAACCCCACCCACTGAAAAAAATACTTTTCAAATGCTTTCGCTTGGAGTATAATACTACAAAATGTACGGCGAGGGCGCACAAAGCTCCGCCCAGCAAACACAAAGGAGACCCCCAGACATGAAATATCTGCTTTTTATAGGCGACGGCATGGCCGATAACCCCGTTCCCGAACTCGGCGGACTGACCCCGCTTCAGTACGCCAAGACTCCCACAATAGATGCGCTCGCCGCAAAAGGCGTGCTCGGCAGCGTCAAAAACTGCCCCGACAGCCTCCCCGCAGGCAGCGACACCGCAATAACCTCCATCTTCGGCTGCGACCCGCTCAAATACTACACCGGCCGCGCACCTCTCGAGGCCGCCGCAACGGGAATCGTGCTCAAAACGGGCGACATCGCCTACCGCTGCAACATGGTCTGCTATGAAGACGGCGATATGCCCTTTGAGGAGAAGCGCATCCTCTCCCATTCCGCCGGCAGCATCGAGGGTGACGTGTCCGACGCAATAGTCCGCGAGCTTTTCGCCGAGCCGGAGTTCGCCGCCGCCGCCGAAAAGGCCGGGGTGATGGTGAATCCTGCCTCCTCCTTCCGCCACATCGCCGTGCAGCACGCCGCCAGCGCCGAGGGAATGAAGCTCATCCCGCCCCACGACCATCTCGGCGAGGTCATCGGCCCCCTGCTGCCCTGCGGCGGCAGCAACGGCCCTGTACTCAGAGATCTGATGGCTCTCGCGCACAAAAAGCTCGACCATCTTCCCATAAACGAAGCTCGCCGCGCCGAGGGCAAGATGCCCGCAAACGGCATCTGGTTCTGGGCGGAGGGTACGGCTGTTGAGCTGCCCTCTTTTGTGGAACAGTTCGGAAAAATGGGCGGTGTTGTCTCCGCCGTTCCCCTGTGCCACGGCATCGCCGCACTCACGGGACTCGAGCGCGTTTTCGTCGACGGCGCCACCGGCGAGCTTGAGACCAACTACGCCGGAAAAGTTGCCGCCGTGGTCGAGACCCTTGAAAAATACGATTTCGCCGCGCTGCACGTAGAAGCTCCCGACGAATGCACCCACAACGGCGACACTCCCGGCAAGCTGCAGGCCATCGAGTACCTCGACTCCGAGTGCATGGCTCCTCTGCTCGCTGCATTCGAGGAAAAGGGCTGGGATTTCCGCCTCCTCTTCCTCAGCGACCACAAGACACTCACATCCACCCGCGGCCACGACGGCACCCCCGTACCCTTCCTGCTCTATGACTCCACCGTGGACACCGGTCTCGGTCTGAGCTATTGCGAGGAAAACGGCGAAAAGGGCGAATATTACCCCTGCGGTGCCGAGAGCTGCATGAAGCTCCTTTTCGGAATATGATGGAAATTAACGAGAAAGCCTACGCAAAAATCAATCTCTCGCTCGATGTGCTTGGGTTGCTGCCCAACGGCTACCACGAAATGTGCATGCTTATGCAGTCGGTCAGCCTTTGCGACGATGTGTTCATCTCCCTCAACGACTCCGGCATCGTCCGCTGCGAGTCCGACGCCGCGTTTCTGCCCTCCGACGAGGGTAACATCGCCGTGCGCGCCGCGAAAAAGTTTTTTGCCGAGGCTGGCATGGTCTCCGCCGGCGCGGACATACGGCTTGTGAAACGCATACCCGTATGCGCCGGACTCGGCGGCGGCTCGAGCGACGGCGCAGCCGTTCTGCGCGGCCTTAACCGCCTCTGCGGCGACAGATTCACGCGCGACAAGCTCGAGGAAATGGCCGCCTCCGTGGGCAGCGACATTCCTTTCTGTGTCGCGGGCGGCACCCAGCTCGCCACCGGAACCGGCACCACGCTGCGCGAAGTATCGCCGCTGCCCGACTGCGCCATAGTGATCTGCAAACCGGCTTTCGCAATCCGCACGCCGGATCTTTTTGCAAAAATCGACTCGCGCCGAAGCCGCCTCCACCCCGACACCCAGGGCATACTCGAAGCCCTTGAACGCGGGGATACAGAGGCCGTCGCGCGGCGAATGTACAACGTTTTTGAGGACGTGCTGCCCCGCAGCGCCGCCGATATCGCGCATTTGAAAAGCCGTCTGCTCGACTGCGGTGCGCTCGGCAGTGTCATGAGCGGCACCGGCAGCGCCCTGTTCGGCATTTTCAGCGACGAAGCTCAGGCTGAAAAGGCCCTCGAAACGCTCAGGGCAGAATGCCCCGAGTGCCACCTCGCAAAACCTGTGGGGAAGCTGATGTAAAAAAACAAGAGAGGAGCTTTCATGCTCCTCTCTTGTTTTTTTACATTTTATACTCTTGCGAGTATCGGCTGAGCCTGCTCGCCCCTTGCCGCAGCCACTATGCTTCGCTCCAGCGAAGCATAGTCCGAGGCGAGGGAACGCGGTTTCGCCTCCGGATCGTCCTGATAAAAGGGGACGAAGTAGACATTTTTGCGGTTTAATAGCTCGCCTATGTTCTTCGCCGAGCCGCTGAGTCCGTCGTTCGTGCCGATGGCAAGCAGCAGCGGTCTGCCGTTTCTGAGATGGCTCTTCGCGGCCATGGTCACACAGGTATCCGTGATGCCCTGTGCCAGCTTCGCCGCGGTGTTGCCGGTGCAGGGCGCTATCACGAGCACGTCGAACATTTTCTGCGGGCCGATGGGCTCCACCTCGACGATGCTCCGCAAAACGCGTCTGCCCGTCATGGCCTCCAGCCGCGCGATAAATTCCTCCGCGCTGCCGAAGCGACTGTCCGTGGCGGCGGCGGTCTCGCTCATGATTGCCGTCACCTCATGCTGCGCGCACAGAGCCTCGGCCGCTGCGAGCGCTTTGTCATAGGTGCAGTAAGAGCCGGTCAGCGCCAGCCCTATACGCAGTTTTTCCACATATCACACCTCCAAAATGCTGTAGACGGCGTCCCTGATGGCCTCCGCCGCGGACTCGGCGGCATAGGCCGACGGAAGGCCGGGGGCGAGTCTAACGCTCCTGCCCAGTTTTTCTGCCGCGGCAAGGTCGAAGCCATAGGGAACCGAGGCCAGTTCGATGAGTTTCGCGCCGCCGAAGGCGGCTATCTCCCGTTCCCCGAAAATCGTGGCAGGTACCGTGTTCACAACGAAATCCGGCTCCCACGGCAGCGTCTCTCCCGGCGCGAGAGCGACGCAGCCCATGTTTTTCGCGCGCATTCGGTCGGACGGAGAGCGCGCAAGCACCGCGACGCGTGCGCCAAGAGCGCGGAGTCTGGGCGCAAGAAGGGATGCAATGCGCCCAAAGCCGCTTATGAGAACGCGCGAGCCGGAAATGCAGCGCGCATCCGCGTTCATCATCAGTCCTATTGCACCCTCGGCGGTGAGCAGGGCATTCCTCAGCTGCAGCTCCTCGCGCCCGAAATAGTCGGCAAAGCGCAGCTTCTTTTCCCGGCACAGTTCACGCAGCTGCGCTCCCGCCATGCCTGCGAGCAGCCATGTGCCCTCCCGTAAGGGTGCAAGCAGCTCCGAAACGCGGCACTTCCCCTCCGACAGCGGCGCATTCAGATAGCCTCCCCGTTCCGCCGGAAGCGGCAAAATAACGGCGTCCGCGCCGTCAAAGTCGGGCGGCCCGAGCACATTCAGGAGTTTTTCCTGCGCGAGCGGAAAAACGCTGTGGCCGTCGGCGGCCAGAAGGCGCCCAAGATGCACAAATCTCTCATCTCCGCCCATGATGATAAATCTCAGTTTTCCTCACCTCTCACATATAGATCCGGACCTTCTTTATAATATGTGGCTTTCCGCCGCCGGGTGTCGCCGCTGGGAGGCTGACGGCGCAAAAATTCTCGCCCATATATACAAATTTTCCAGCTCATTTTTGGCAGACCTGTATGGGCAAAGCATCTTGTTTTTTTCTTGACAGCATTGTATTCTGTATTTGTAAAAGTGTCCCCTTGACGGGGGCAAATAAAACTTTACGGAGGAAATTCTATGAGAAAGACTCAGAAGCTTCTGGCTGTTGTTCTGGTTCTTGCTATGGTACTCAGCCTCTGCCCCATGGCTTTTGCTGCGGAGGACAAGGCTGTCACCGTGCTCTACACCAACGACATCCACACTTACATCGACGGCGATCTGACCTACTCCAAGCTGGCCGCTTACAAGGACAGCTATGAGGACGTTCTCCTCGTCGATGCCGGCGACCATATCCAGGGTACCGCTTACGGCAGCATGGATAAGGGCAAGACCATTATCGACCTGATGAACGCCACCGGCTATGACCTCGCAACTCTTGGTAACCACGAGTTCGACTACGGCATGACCGGACGCATCAAGGTCACCGACGAATGGGCAAAGTTCCCCTATGTCTCCTGCAACTTCTACAACGAAAAAGACGGCGTTGTTGGCGACAGCGTTCTCGACTCCTACAAGGTTTTTGAAGTTGCCGGTCTGAAGATCGCCTTCATCGGCATCACCACTCCCGAATCCTTCACCAAGTCCACTCCCGCTTACTTCCAGGATGCTAACGGCAAGTACATCTACGGCATCGCCGGCGGCACCGACGGCAAGGCTCTCTACGCCGCCGTTCAGAAGGCTATCGACGCCGCTTCCGCCGAAGCTGACGTAGTCATCGCTCTCGGCCACCTCGGCGACGACAAGGCCTCCCAGCCCTGGACCAGCGAAGAAGTTATCGCAAACACCACCGGTCTCGACGCTTTCATCGACGGTCACTCCCACTCCACCGTCCCCATGAAGGAAGTTGCCGACAAGGGCGGCGACAAGGTCGTTCTCACCCAGACCGGCGAATATCTCGGCGCCTTCGGTAAGATGACCATCGCAGCCGACGGCAAGATCACCACCGAGCTCCTCACCGCAGAAGACCTCGGCGAGATCACTCCCGATGCCGATGTCAAGGCCATTGAGGACGCATGGATCGAAGCTATCGACACCCAGCTCGGCACCGTTATCGGCTCTATCGACGACACCCTCGACAACTACGACGCAGACGGCAACCGCCTCGTCCGCAAGCAGGAGACCAACACCGGCGACTTCTGCGCCGACGCTCTCTACTACCTCTTCGACAACATGGGTCTTGATGTTGACGTCGCCATCATGAACGGCGGCGGTATCCGCAACAAGGCCATCACCGGCGACATCTCCTACAAAGTCTGCAAAGAGATCCACACCTTCGGCAACGTCGCCTGCCTCCAGACCGTTACCGGTCAGCAGATCATCGACGCTCTCGAATGGGGCGCACGCCAGACTCCCGAAGTTGAAGTCGGCGGCTTCCTCCATGTCAGCGGCCTGAAGTACACCGTTGACGGCAACGTCGTTTCCACCGTTCAGGCAGATGACAAGGGCGTATGGACCGGCGCTCCCACCGGCGAATACCGCGTAAAGGACGTCCAGATCCTGCAGGACGGCAAGTATGTTCCCATCGACCCCAAGGCCGAGTACAACCTCGCCGGCTATAACTACACTCTCCGTGACCTCGGTGACGGCTTCGCCATGTTCGACGGCGCAGTCAACGTCCTCGACTATGTCATGGAAGACTACATTGTCCTCGCAATCTGCGTCCAGTCTTTCGAGGGCGGCGTTGTCACCGGTTATGCCGAGCCCCAGGGCCGCATCACCATCGAAGATCCCTCCGCAGTCACCATTCTCTACACC
>JAZOBQ010000011.1:0-16310 GCA_045596005.1 Oscillospiraceae bacterium | reverse complement strand
GGACATGAGGATTTTTTCTTTTTCGGGCGCAACGAAATAACCCCGGAGGTGTAAACAATGCCGAACGCAAAAGTTCTCAGCGAGAAGCAGGCAATTGTCGCAGCACTGACCGAGCGTATTCAGAACGCCAGCTCCGGCCTGTTCGTGGACTACAAGGGCATCAACGTTGCTCAGGACACCGAACTGCGTACCGAACTGCGCAAGAACGACGTAGAGTACTCCGTCGTCAAGAATACCCTCACCCGCTTTGCTCTTGACAACTGCGGTCTGCAGGAAATGAATGGTATCCTCAATGGTACCACTTCTCTCGCAACCAGCACCGGCGACCCCATCGCTCCTTTCCGCATCATCAATGACTACGCCAAGAAGATGAACGACATCTTCACCGTCAAGGCCGCATTCATGGATGGCAAGATCCTCAGCGAGACCGAGATTCAGGAAATCTCCGCTCTGCCCAGCAAGGATGCTCTGTACAGCCAGGTCTTTGGTACCCTGCTTGCTCCCATCACCAGCCTCGCCGTGGTCCTGAACCAGATCGCAGAAAAGAACGGCTACGTTGCCGAACCCGAAACCGCAGCTGAGTAATCGGATAGCTGCACAAGACACAATTTTAGGAGGAAATTATAATGGCTAGCGAAAAAATCAATGCTATGATCGAAGAAGTAAAGGCCCTCACCGTTCTCGAGCTTGCTGAGCTCGTACACGCTCTTGAGGATGCATTCGGCGTTTCCGCCGCTGCTGCCGCTGTTGCTGCTGCTCCCGCAGCTGCTGCCGCTGTTGAAGAGAAGACCGAGTTCGACGTCGTCATGGCCGACTTCGGCGCTGAGAAGATCAAGGTTATCAAGGAAGTCCGCGGCATCACCGGTCTGGGTCTCGCAGAGGCAAAGGCAAAGGTCGAGGCTATCCCCGCTGTCCTCAAGGAAGCTGTTTCCAAGGAAGAGGCAGAAGAGATCAAGGCCAAGCTCGAAGCTGTTGGCGCAAAGGTCGAAATCAAGTAAGTTATACCTTATTTTTTCAAAAAAGGAGTACTGTTCAGGCAGTGCTCCTTTTTTTATTGTGGCGAACGCCACAATAAAAAAGAGACTATCATAACGTGCAGGGGGCTTACCCCTGCACACGCCCCGCGGCTCTATTTCTTTTACCCTGCTTCGTTACGATTACATTCCTGTTATAGCGAAGGCCACAATAAAAAGGAGACTATCATAACACACAGGGTCTTCCCCCTGCACACGCCCCGCGGCTCTGTTTCTTTTACCCTGCTTCGTTACGATTACATTCCTGTTATATCGAAGGCCACAATAAAAAAGAGACTATCATAACACACAGGGTCTTGCCCCTGCACGTTTTCATGGTTCACAGCATCTTGCAATAGAACGCGAAATATGAGATAATTTAGTTTACCGAATAAGCGACAAACACATCAGGGAGGTAAGACCATGCCCAGATTTTTCATGGCCGGCAGCAACATAGCCGGCGGCACCGCATATATTTCCGGCTCCGACGCCGACCACATAAAAGTCCTTCGTCTCAAAGTGGGCGACCGCATTGTTATATGCGACGGCAACAAAAACGACCACTACTGCCGCATAAAAACTCTCAGTCCCGGAGCCGTTGAGGCCGAGGTCATAGAGAGTGTGGTCTGCCCCGCCGAGCCCAGCGTCCATTGTACAGTTCTCGCAGGCATACCCAAGCAGGGCGAGCGCAGCGACTATATAGTCCAGAAATGCACCGAGTCCGGCGCAAGCGAGATTGTCTTTTTCATGTGCCACCGCTGTGTGGCCCGTCCCGACGCAAAGGGCATGGAGAAAAAAGTGCAGCGCTGGCAGCGCATTGCCGAGGAGGCCGCAAAGCAGTCCGGCCGCGGCATTATCCCCCGCGTCAGTGCCGTTGGCAGCTTTGCGGAGGCTCTCGACATCGCTGTAAAGACCGATCTGCCTCTGTTTATGTATGAGACCGGTGAACGCGTTGAGCTCAAGGAGGCCATAGAGGCCGCCGGTGAGGTCTCCTCCGCCGCCATCATCACAGGCCCTGAGGGCGGCTTTGAGCCCTATGAGGCCGAGCTTGCCGAAAAGGTCGGCATTAAACTCTGCGCCATGGGGCCGCGCATCCTGCGCTGCGAGACCGCTCCCGTCGTCGCACTCACCGCACTGATGTACGCCACCGGCAATCTTTAAGCACATGAGAAGCTATGACGTCGCAATAGTCGGTGCAGGCCCTGCCGGCAGCACGCTTGCCCGTCTGCTCGGACACAGCGGATTGAAAGTTCTGCTCATAGATGGCTCGACTCCGGGCAAGAGCAAAGCCTGCGGCGGACTTCTCGCGCCCGATGCTCAGAAAGCACTCGCCGGATTTGACCTCACTCTACCCAAGAGCATTCTTGTCGATCCGCAGATATTTTCTGTCAAGACCATCGACCTTGAAGCCGAGCTCGTGCGCTATTATTCCCGTTTTTATGTGAATATGGACAGGGAGAAGTTTGACCGTTGGCTCATAAGCCTCGTGCCGGACAGTGTGGAAACTATCTCCGGCCGCTGCAGTTCCATAGAGCGCTGCACCGACGGTTTTGTGCTCTCGCTGCACAGCGGAAGCGGACAAAGCTGCGTAAAAAGCAGCCTGCTCGTCGGCGCTGACGGTGCCGGAAGCATCGTGCGCCGAAGCTTCTTCCCTTCCGGCATCATGCACTACGTCTCCATACAGCAGTGGTTTGCCGCGGGAGAGGAGTCCAATCCCTTCTATTCCTGCATTTTTGACCCAGTCACAAGCGAGAGCTGTTCATGGAGCATACACAAGGACGGATATTTCATCTACGGCGGTTCCTTCGCGCCGAAGCACTGCCGCGAGATGTTTGAAAAACAGAAAAGCCGTATAGAAGGCAAATACGGCTTCACATTCGGCACACCGCTGAAAACCGAAGCCTGCAAAGTTTACCGTCCCCGGCACATGAGTGATTTCCGCACCGGAGATGACGGCATTTTCCTTATAGGAGAGGCTGCAGGTTTCATCAGCCCCAGCTCCTTTGAAGGCATTTCCTCGGCAATACTCTCCGCAAAAGCTCTGGCCGAGAGCATACTCAAAGGCGGAAACACAGGAAAAATCTATAGACGAAAAACACTGAAGCTGCGCCTGAAAATGCGCCTGAAATGCTTCAAGAGACTGTTTATGTATTCTCCCATACTGCGCCGTATTGTCATGCGCCTGGGAATAATGAGCATAAGGGTCGATACGAACTGAAAATTATATTACATTTTGGTTAAATTTAGCATTTGCTATAGCAAAATCAAAATTTATGTGGTATTATGTCTCGGAAGTCGCCCCAAACGGGGCATTGATATAACCGGAGGATTAAAAATGAAAAAGCTCCTTGCACTTATACTTGCTCTTACCATGCTCCTTTCTCTCGGCGCATGCACCCGCCGTCCCGGCACCACTCCCACCGACGAGCCTCAGGACAGCGTAGCCACACCTGCACAGCCCGCAGAGAACGAGCCCGAAAATACACCTGCCACCCCCGCTGTCCCCGAAGCTCCCGTTGAGGAGACCGAGCAGCCCGAGGCAAGTCCCGCTCAGCCCACCGAAAGTGCCGCTCCCGAGCTCAGTCCCGAGCCCAGCGAGATCCCCGAGTCCAAGGTGGATGAAAACTCCAACGACGGCAAGATAGATTCTTCCGCCACCGTCAGCACCACCGCCACCGACCTTGCTCCCGCAGATGACAGTTTCCTCAAGCTCATTCCCGAGCTGCCCTATGACAACTGGGCAAGCTCCAGCGTCGATGCCAACACTATCATGCTCCAGAAGACCGATCTCGGCTCCGATGCACAGGCCAAGCTGCTCGACTATGTCCAGCTTCTCCGCGATGCCAACTTCGCCGTGAACGAATATGTCTACGGTTCCCTTTACAAAGCCACCAGCACCACCGCTGTTGTGACCATCATGCTCGAAGGCGGCATCCTTTCCGTCACCATCGAGAAGGTCTGAGCAATACTTTAAAAAGAAAAGCCTCTCCGCGTCACTATGATGCGGAGAGGTTTTTTATATTTTGATTATTATATCAGTCCTCGCGCTTGTCGCCCCAGAAGAACAGTGCGACGGTACCCGGGCCGGTATGGCTTCCGATTGTTGTGCCAATGTTGTTGATAAGCACCTTGCCGTTTATATTGGGGAAAGCAGCCTCAACAAGATCTGCAACAGCGCGTGCATCCTCGATGCAGGCGGAGTGGCACATATAGCACTTGCCGGAATAAGCATTTCTGTCGTCTGCGAATTCCTCCATGCGCTTGAATATCTCCTGGATGACCTTTTTCTTGCCGCGGATCTTGCTGCGGGGGATAAGACGACCCTCGTTGTCCATATTCAGCAGGGGGCAGATATTCAGCAGTCCGCCGAAAATACCTGCGGCCTTGGAAATGCGGCCGCCCTTGACGTAGAATGTAAGGTCGGTGGAGAAGAACCAGTGGTGCATACGAAGCTTGTTCTCCTCTGCCCAGTCGCGCAGAGCGTCAATATCCATGCCCTCGTCGCGCAGGTCGGCGAGCTTGTCCATAATAAGTCCGAAGCCGGAGGAAGCAGCAAGGGAGTCAACGACATATATCTTGCGCTCGGGGTAACGCTCGGCAGCGATGAGCGCGGCGTTGACGGCGGAGTTATAGGAACCGGAAATACCGGAAGAAAGAGTCACGTGGAGGATATCCTTGCCCTGTTTGAGGAAGCCCTCGAAATACTCAAGATACTCGGAAATATTAACCTGGGCGGTGCGGGTGTCGGCACCTTCAGCCATGCGTTTATAAAACTCCTCGAAAGATATGCTCTGTCCAAGGTCATCGGGATACTCAACGCCGTCGAGCTGATAGTGGAAGCAGATATATTCAATGCCGCGGCTCTCAAAATGCTCCTTTGCGAGGTCGGCAGTCGAGCAGCAGCTCAGTACGAAATCACTCATTGTTCATTTGCTCCTTAAAAAAATTAGCAGGCATCTTCGTGCCTACCCGTTCATTTTAGTTTCCGCCCTCAAAAAACTCAAGCTACTGTTCCGAAGAGCGACTCTACCAAGCGGAAAAGAGGACTCTACCGGGAGTAGAGTCCGCTTTTCTGCGTGTCAAAAAAGTATTTTGTCACGCTTCAAGCCGCATTTTCGAACAGGAAAGTTCAAAAAAGCCTTGATTTAGACGTGCAGGGGGCCCTTCGCCCCCTACACACGCCCCCGCTGCTCTGTTTCTTCACTCTCAAGCACAGGTTCTTCGACAGTCGCAAAAGCGGACTCTACCGGAAGTAGAGTCCGCTTTTTTTCAATGCTTTTTTAATGCTTACGGGTTTTATTTCTTCTTTTTCTGCTCTTTCTTCCTATCTGGAAGCTGAGATAAACCACGATCTCGGCAGGTACTGCAATAAAGAATATCTCCCAAAAATTATACTCGAAAAGGGAGAAGTATACGAGCGCCACAACGCACAGTACAAGCGCCATTACTATATACATATTGCGCCGCCCCTTGAACCATATGGAGTTGAAAACCAGCAATGTCACAAGAGAAATGGGCACCGCGGCCACAAAGCTTATCCAGTGGGCGTATCCGAGGAGCCAAGCCACAACGAACTCGGCAACGGACAGAGTCCAGATTCCGGCGATACAGGCAAGGATAATGAACATATGGCTGTAAACCTCTGTTTCCTCGCTCGGTGGGGTAGGCTTCTCCCACTGGTCATGTCCGGATATCAGATAGTCCACCGTCACGCCGTACATCTCGGCTATGCACTTGAGCACATATGCGTCGGGGACAGACTCCCCGCGCTCCCACTTGGAGACGGATTTATCGGAATAATGGAGTTTTTCTCCAAGCTCCGCCTGGGTCATGCCGGCCTGAGTTCTGAGTTTTATTAAGTTGCTTGCGAACACGATTTTAAGTTCATCCATTTAGTAATTACCTGTAAACATAGTTTTATCGTTTTATTTTATCTGTTTTTCACTTTCTTTGCAAGTAAAAAAAATAAGGCTGAAAAAAGTCGGGGCGAATCAACACGCCCCGACTTATATGAAAAACTCCTTTTGCTGTTTATTTTTTCAGCTCAGAGAAATGCTCCTTGGTGAGCTTGATAACCACGCCGCTCAGACCAAGCAGAGCCACAAGGTTGGGTATTGCCATGAAGCCGTTGAGCGTGTCGGCTATATTCCAGACAAGGCTCATCTTAAGAGTTGCACCAATAAAGATGATGCAGATGAAAATCAGCTGATATACACGAACTCCCTTGCCCTTGAAAAGGTACTCAAAGCAGCGGGTGCCGTAGAGAGACCAGCTCAGAACGGTGGACAACGCGAATAGGCTTATGCCCACAGCGATAATAAGAGAACCCAGTTTGTCGCCGAAGACCGTACCGAAAGATGCAGCCATCAGAGCGGTGGAATCCATGTCTCCGCCCCATGCTATCTCAAGTCCGCCCGCCTGAGCATTGGAGGTGCATATAAGCATGGTAACCGCGGTAAGAGTGCAGATAACGATGGTGTCCATGAAGACCTCGAAGATTCCGTAGAGACCCTGCTTCACGGGGTCTTTTTCGGAGGAAGCCGCATGTGCGATGGGGGCGGAGCCGAGACCGGCCTCATTGGAGAATACGCCTCGTCCCACGCCCTTCTGAATGGTCTGCATAATGGTGATGCCCACAGCGCCGCCAACGGCAGCCTCAGCGGAGAATGCACCCTTGAAGATCATGGCAAACACGGGGCCGATGGCGCGGATATTGCAGAAAATAACGATAAGAGCACCGAGAATGTAGATAACAGCCATAATGGGAACGAGCTTTTCGGTAACGGAGCCGATGCGCTTGATGCCGCCGAAAAGTACAAGTGCGACGATCACAGCAATGATAGCTCCGATAACGAGGCTGCTTACAGGAACAGTCTGTCCGAACACATTGAACGACACCGCGGCTGTGTTGCCGCCGAACTGGTCAATGGCGTTATTTATGGAGGAAGCGATGGTATTTACCTGAGTCATATTGCCTATACCGAAGGCTGCGAGTGCACCCAGGATGCAGAAGACGCTGCCGAGCCATGCCCAACCTTTGCCGAGACCGTTCTTGATGTAGTACATGGGGCCGCCGACCCAGTCACCCTTCGCGTTGCGTTCGCGGTACTTGACAGCGAGAACAACTTCGCTGTACTTTGTGACCATTCCAAACAGTGCGCTCACCCACATCCAGAATACGGCGCCGGGTCCACCGACAACGATAGCTCCGGTCACACCGGCAATATTGCCGGTACCTACTGTGGCCGCAAGCGCCGTGGTGACAGCCTGCAGGGGTGTTACCTCACCCTCGCCGGCCTCATGCTTTTTGAACATCTTGCCGAGAGTGTTCTTCATCGCATAGCCAAAGCGGCGGAACTGAATGAAGCCCACGCGGCAGCTGAGATAAATTCCGGTACCCACGAGGAGTATGAGCATCCAGGGACCCCATGCATAACCGTTGAGCACGTTGACAAAATCGCTGAATCTTTCCATAAAAGTCATAGTGTTGTCTCCTTCCCCCCGCCGGAAGCGGAGCATATAAACGCAAAAGAGGCTGCACCGAAACGGTACACCCCCCAAGAGAGAAGCAAAGCCCTCCGCAAACTGCGGTCCGCCTTTTTTCTGTCCTTTTGCCTGAGAGATTTGACGTTTCACGCCCGGAAAACGTCTTGCACCTTCGGCCCCCGTGCTGTTTCACACGGGCTTCTCCAGAATGCCGTCCGTCCGCGGTCAAGCTCTTGTCCTCACGGCCAGTATATGTCCGGCGGGAACAAAGCTTTCCTGCAAACTTCATTCAGCGTTTATAAAATTATATTTATATTCTAATATATTCTCTTTAACATTTCAACTCGGTAAATTGCTGTATTTTCCGGCGTATTAAGATTGTGAAAAGACAGCTTGCACAAATTTTTAGCCATTTTTGTATTTCAGTGGCGAATTTTTGTATTTTACATATGGACAAATTGCAAAACAGGAGGAAAGTCCTGTGACTTTTCTCCTGTTTCACTTGTTGAAACCATCTTAATTTTTCTCATTCGGAAACAGCCTTCTTCGCAGCAGCACCACAGCAGCCGCTATGACGGCGCAGCCTCCCGCAGCAATAATAAGGCCCACGATGCCGTTATCTTTTTCTCCCACGCCAAGCTCGGCCGCCGCAGGCACGGGATAGCCGTCCACGCTCTCGAAGAGTATCATGTCGCCGAAGTTCTCATAGCCCCAGCGCATAAAGTCCTCAGCTCCGGGCTTTGATACTATAATGTCCACATGCACGCGGTTTTTTCTCTCGTAAATGCCCCAACCGGCGACTCCAAGTTCCTCACCCTCCCATGAGGTCACATATTCCGTCACCGCATCTCTTACCTCGCAAAGCTGAGCATAGGTATATTCCTGTGTGGTGAATGTAAATCCGCTCGCGTCACGTACCGAGGCAACTATATCCGACTTTGCCCGCTCTCCCTGTTCGCCCTCAATCAGCGCAACGGTGATATTCTCCAGACTGCCGTCTGTGCTCCAGACCCCGCACACACCCTCAGGATAGTTGTTTCCGGGTCCGACCAGCCATGTCTGCACCAGCTCCCCGGCATTTGCATACTCCCCGTCAGCCAAAACGTTCATGCCAAAGCACATCAGCATAAGGCATACCATAATTGCCGCAATAATCTTTTTCATTTCGCTGCCCTCCTTTTAGCTTTCTACACAAAAAGACGCAGAAAAAGGAGAAAAGTTTCGCAAAACTTTTCTCCTTTTTTATTTATTTATCCCTGCGGTATGCCTCGGGTATGCAGATGCCGTGGTAGCTGTAGCCGTTTTCGGTGGGAGATGCCTCATAGTCACAGTAGAAGACTATCTTCATCACCTTCACGCCGGTGACGTCGACCTCGACAGCCAGTGCACTGTACTCGGAGTCAGATTCAAGGGTATAGCTCGTATACGCCTTTTCGCCGTCAAGCCATATCTCGAAGTAGGCGCTCTTGTCATCGTCCGCAGCTCCGCGAACGGCAAACACCGCCTCGAACACATCGTACTCGGCATCGAGCTCAAATACGATATAACTCTCGTCGCGTCCCCACATCCACTTGTCGTAGTTGGTTCCCTGCACAGTCTTGAATCCTGTGGAGTTGCGGTTGACCTCTCCGTTTTTCTCGGAGTATGCATCAACAATGAGGTCGAAAGGCAGGAACTTTTCAAGCTCGTCTATCTTATCCTCGATCACATCCAGCTCACGGATGCTGAGAGCAAAGTTGAGATATTCGATAACATCGGCAACTTTATGGCGGTCTCCGCCGTAATCGGCCTCGGCCTTTTCGCACACAGCCTCACCGAAACGCACCTCGAAGTCCGCGATGGCGGCTTCTACGTCTGCCTCATCCTCTTCTCCAAGACCTTCGATTATGGCCTCGAGGGCGGCGAAAGCCTCGGCATGGCTGCCGGTGACGTAAAGTCCTTCGGCGGCGGCGATGGTGTTTCTGACAAGCTGCTTATCCGCGAGAGCGGAGTATTCCTCGAGCGCTGCAACAAGCGCTTCGGTGGAATAACCGTAATCTTCAACGCATACGCGTACGGTCTCTCTTGCGCTGACATAATCCTCGGTCGCAGCAAGAGCCTCGGCAGTGGATAGGATATATTCCTCATAGAGATTGTAGCAATCTTCGATCTTGGCATCTATCTCCGCGGAGAAGCTGCCGTATCCGCCAAGAACGCTGTCTCCGGCTTTGAGGCACTCGATTGCAGCGGTGTATTCTTCCGCGTCGACAAGCTCGGCGGCTTCAGCCAGAACTATCTGCGCATAAGCCTCCAGGCATTCTTCGGCCTTAATCTGAGCATCTGCGTAGAGTGCGTCGCTCTCTGCCACCATGAGATAACTGTCGCAAGCGGCAAGATATTCGCCGTTTGCGAAAAGCTCACCGGCCTTGCTCATATTTTCGGACGAGGTGTAGAGCTTATCGAGCTCGCGAAGCACATCTGCAAACAGCTCATCGGTGAAGCTGCCGAAAGCGCAAAGATCGCCCATCGCCGCGACCGCCTCGGAATCTGTGATCTCACGTGCGGCAAGTGCGGCAAGCACGCGCTCCGCCGCTCCGAGCAGCTTTGCCCTCGTGCGTTCGCTGGGCTGCGTGTCAGAAAGCTTCTCGTTGTATACGGCGAGAGCTTCGCTGTACTCTCCATTGTCGAGATGGCGCACCACGCGGCTGACAGGCATGAAAAACAGCAGTGCGAAAGCGATTGCGAGAACCAGAACTCCGGCAACACAGCCGATGACTATTTTTTTCTTATTTTTGCGGAGCTTTTCGGCGCGGGCCTGCTTTCTCTTTTCATCTTCATCGCTCTCGCGCCAGATCTCGGCGCTGGAGGTCAGCATGGTGAAAAGAGCGGCATCGGCTTCGGACTGGCCGAGCGCATTGCAGTCGGGGCATATTTCCACGCCCTCTGGCAGCGCTTTTCCGCATTTGATGCAATATTTTGCCATAAGTACATCTCCTGATGTTATTTCGATAAATAAAATATATACTTCTTCAGCACATACACAGTTATTATACTAAATTGCGCGTCAAATGTCAATCAAAGTGGGGATAAGGTGGGGATATACTCCATATTTGGAAGAAAATATGGGGAAAACGGGTATAATCAAATCGTATTCGTACCAAGTAAAAAACAAGTTGAAGCGAGACGAATGCAGTGTTATAATAATAATTTAGGAAAATACACAGTAAAGGACAGTGTTTGAATAATGACCAAGGTTGATATTTTCTCCGGCTTTCTCGGCGCCGGAAAAACCACTCTTATCAAAAAGCTCATTTCCGAAGCCTATGCAGGCCAGAAAATAGTCCTCATCGAAAACGAATTCGGTGAGATCGGCATAGACGGTGGCTTCATGGCCGAGGCCGGCATTCAGGTCAACGAGCTCAATTCCGGCTGCATCTGCTGCTCTCTCGTCGGCGACTTCTCCATCGCTCTCGGCAAGGTGCTTGAAGAATACGCCCCCGACCGCATCCTTATCGAGCCTTCCGGCGTTGGCAAGCTCAGCGACATCATCAAGGCCGTTGCCGGCATCGAGGGTCTCAGCATCGCCTCCGCCACCGCTGTATGCGACGGTGCAAGATGCAAGATGTATATGAAAAACTTCGGCGAGTTCTACAACGATCAGGTCAGTCATGCAGGCGCCATCGTCCTCAGCCGTACCCAGAATCTGAGCGAGGAACGCCTCGCCGCCGCCATTGCACTTCTCCGCGAGAAGAACCCCGATGCCGTCATCATCTCCACCCCCTGGGATCAGCTCAGCGGCGCACAGATACTCGAGGCCATCGAGGGCGGCGACACTCTCGCCCGCGAGCTTGAGGAGCTTGCGCACCACCACGAGCATCATCACCATCACGAACACGAGTGCGACGATCCCGACTGCGATTGCCACCATCACCATGAGCACGATGAGCACGAGCACCACCATGAACACCATCACCATCACGAGCATGAGTGCGACGATCCCAACTGCGACTGCCACCACCATCATCATGCGGACGAAGTGTTCTCCTCCTGGGGTCTTGAGACCGCACGCAAGTTCAGCGAGGACGAGATCAAGGCTATGCTTTCCGCTCTCAAAGACGGCGAAAAATACGGCAGCATTCTCCGAGCCAAAGGCATCGTGGACTCCACCGACGGCCAGTGGATCCATTTCGACTACGTCCCCGGCGAGGCCGAAGTACGCCGCGGCGCAGCCGGTATCATCGGCAGACTCTGCGTCATCGGCAGCGGCATAAATGAGTCCGCGCTCAAAGAACTTTTCAAGCTCTAAGGAGACAAAGCCATGCAGGAAGACCTTATTGAAATCCCCCAGAGCGACGTTCCAGTCTATCTGTTTACCGGTTTCCTCGAATCCGGCAAAACCAAATTCCTTCAGGAAACCCTCGAGGATCCACGATTCAACGGCGGCGAGCGCACCCTGCTCATCATGTGCGAAGAAGGCGTGGAGGAACTCAGTCCCGACACCTTTGCCTCCCCCAACGTTTTCGTCCGTTTTGTGGACGATGTGGAAGAGCTCAGCGAGGAAAACCTCCAGCGCTGGTTCCTCGAGGCAAACGCCGAGCGTGTGATCGTCGAATACAACGGCATGTGGATGCTCGACGATTTCTATATGAATATGCCCCCCGCATGGGCGGTGTATCAGGAGTTCATGTTCGCCGACGCCCGAAGCTTTATCAGCTATAACGACAATATGCGCCAGCTGTGCTACGACAAGCTCAAAAGCTGCGAACTCATAGTCTTCAACCGTTTCCCCGAGGGAGCGGACATCATGCCCTATCACAAGATAGTCCGCGCGGCCAACCGCGCCTGCGACATTGCCTACGAATCTGCCGACGGCAGCGTGAAGTATGACGACATAGTCGATCCCCTCCCCTTCGACAAAAACGCGAAGATAGTCGACATAAAAGACACCGACTACGCCATCTGGTACCGCGACCTCAACGAGGAACTCCCCGACTATGACGGCAAGACCGTCCGCTTCAAGGCTCAGGTGGCTCTGAGCGAAGATCTGGGCGCTGACGAGCTGATAGTCGGACGTCAGATGATGACCTGCTGCGCCGACGATATCGCCTTTGCCGGTCTTATCGCTGTCGGCAACAGCCGCGGCGACCTTGAAAACAGCCAGTGGATAGAGCTGACCGCCGCCATCGAAGTTGCCGAGCATCCCGGCTACGACCGTCCCGGCCCCGTGCTTCACGTCCGTTCTCTCAGTCCCTGTGCCGCCCCTGCCGAGACTGTTGCAAGCTTTATGTAAGAGACAAATAAACCCAAGGAGTAAGATATGAAAGCAATAATGACCGTTATCGGCCCTGACCGCGTAGGTATAATCGCCGAGGTGAGCAGCCTTCTTGCCGCCAAAAACGTAAACATCCTCGACCTGAGCCAGACCATTATGGACGATATTTTCACCATGACCATTCTGGTCGACACCGCCACCGCGAACTGCTCCTTCGACGAGCTGAGCACCGCTCTCGAGGCCAAGGGCGAGGAGATCGGCCTTTCCATCCGCATCCAGCGCCGTGATCTTTTCACCGCCATGCACAGGATATGAGGTAAGGGGCCATGCTGAATATATCCGATATCCGCCAGACGCTGGACATGATAGACAAGCAGCATCTGGATATCCGCACCATCACCATGGGCATCTCCCTGCGCGACTGCGCCCACCCCGACATGGACGAGTGCGCCCGAAAGGTATATGACAAGATCTGCCGCAAGGCGGAAAAGCTTGTCGAGACCGGCTGCGCCATCGAACGCGAGTTCGGCATCCCCATCGTCAACAAGCGCATCTCCGTCACACCCGCCGCGCTCGTCACCGAGGCGAGTACAAACGGCTCTCCCGTTGCTGTGGCAAAGGCCATGGACGCCGCCGCGAAAAACTGCGGCGTGAACTTCATCGGCGGCTACTCCGCCCTTGTCCACAAAGGTTTTACTGAAGGCGACCGCCGCCTTATCGAGTCCATCCCCGAGGCTCTCGCCGAAACGGAGATAGTCTGCTCCAGCGTAAATGTCGCCACCACCAAGGCCGGTATAAACATGGACGCTGTCGCCCTCATGGGCCGCATCATCAAGCAGTGTGCCGCCCTCACCGCACACAAGGGCGGTTTCGGCTGCGCCAAGCTTGTGGTCTTCGCAAATGCTGTTGAGGATAACCCCTTCATGGCCGGCGCTTTCCACGGCATAGGCGAGCCGGAGTGCGTCATCAATGTTGGCGTATCCGGTCCCGGTGTTGTACACAGCGCGCTTAAAGAAGTCAAGGGACAGTCCTTCGACGTGGTGGCCGACACCATCAAGCGCACCGCTTTCCGCATCACAAGAATGGGTCAGCTCGTCGCTCAGGAGGCTGCAAGCCGTCTCGGCGTGCCCTTCGGTGTTGTTGACCTTTCTCTCGCACCCACTCCTGCCATCGGCGACAGCGTTGCCAGAATTCTTGAAGAAATGGGTCTTGAGACCTGCGGCACCCACGGCACCACCGCCGCCCTCGCCATGCTCAACGATGCAGTCAAAAAAGGCGGCATAATGGCCTCCGGACATGTCGGCGGTCTGAGCGGCGCTTTCATTCCCGTAAGCGAGGACGAAGGCATGATAGCCGCCGCCAAGGCAGGTGTTCTGACCCTCGATAAGCTCGAAGCCATGACCTGCGTGTGTTCCGTCGGTCTTGACATGATAGCCGTGCCCGGCTCCACCAGCGCCGAGACCATTTCCGCCATCATCGCGGACGAGGCCTCCATAGGCGTTATCAACCAGAAGACGACCGCTGTACGCATTATCCCCGCCCCCGGCATGGATGTCGGCGACACAGTTGACTTCGGCGGACTTCTCGGCACTGCTCCCGTAATGCCCGTACACGGCGAATCCTCCGCCGACTTTATTGCTCGCGGCGGACGTATCCCTGCCCCCATGCACAGTCTCAGAAACTAAGGAGGCCACAGCGATGAACGAAACTCTCCGCTCCCTCTATGAGCGCAAGAGCGTACGCGCCTACACTTCCGAACCTGTTTCACCGGAAGATAAGCGCGCCATACTCGAGGCAGCAGCTCAGGCTCCCACCGCCGGCAACCAGCAGCTCTACACCATTCTGGACATCACCTCGCAGGAGATAAAGGAGCGGCTCGCCGTTCTCTGCGACAACCAGCCATTCATCGCGAAAGCTCCTCTTGTTCTCATTTTCCTCGCCGACTGCCGCAAATGGTACCGTGCGTTCTGCTTCGGCGGCTGCGCCGCGCGCACTCCCGGCCCCGGCGACCTGCTGCTCGCCGCATCCGACGCCAACATCGCCGCCCAGAACGCCGTGTGCGCCGCTGAAAGCCTCGGCATCGGCTCGTGCTACATAGGCGACATCATGGAGCGCAAGGAGGAGCTCAGCGAGCTTCTCGCTCTGCCCGAATGGGTCTTCCCTGCCGCAATGCTGGTTTTCGGTCACCCCACCGCCCAGCAGCTTGAGCGCGCCAAACCCCGCCGCTGCGCCATGGAGCACATAGTGCACGAAAACGGCTATCGCGACATGGACGAAGCCGAGATCGAGGATATGCTCCGCTACAAAGCGGGTATACGCCCCTACGCCGACTGGCTGCGCAGCTTCTGCGACTTCAAGTTCAACTCCGACTTTTCCCGCGAGATGAACCGCTCCGTCGCCGAGTATCTGAAACAATACGAATAATGTGAAAAAAAGCTTAATGCCCGCTGTATCTTCAGCGGGCATTAAGCTTTTTCGTATGTTATTTTTACTTATTGTTCTCCTCGCATCGGCAGGTGCTGTCCTCGTCGTCATAGTGATTGCAGCCGTGACATGCGTCCATCTCTTCGTCGAGAGACCAGAAACCGCGGGAGAAATAATAGCAGACATGGTCGGGATCGACCACGATAAACCCGTTTTTCTTTTCCATTTCTCTTTCCCTCCTGAGAGCTTTGCTCCATTATACACGCGAAAATTTGGAAAGTAAAGATTTTAAGGTTTAGTTTTCTCCTTCAGAGCAAGCTACCAATCCATAAAGCTGAGGTCATACTTCGACCATCTGTAATGGCTTTCAAGGAAGTCCTTTATCTCCTCGCTTCGTCCTGCAAATGCGACCTCATCGCTGAAATATATGAACGCTCCATCTTCGGCGGCATAGAATGTACGAATCTCGCCATCGGCAAGGTGCAGGTTCATTTCATAGCTGTGCCTGCCCTCATTGACCTCACCCGGCACACCCGGCTGGCGCTCCACCCATTGTATCTGAAGCTCCGAAAAGAGCTTGATCAAAAGATTCATCTGTGGGCGGCTGAGAGTATTTTCGGACTCAAGAAACTGTTCCCCCTCATCGTTTCGCAGGGTTTTTATACTGATTCTTTCAATCTGCCCGATCCCCTCCAGCTCGCTTACATAGTTACAGTCCAAAGAGGGCGGATATACCGGTGGGAAGGCATCCATAGCCACAGCGGGACGGATAAGGATGCTACTCACCAGCCCGTCGCTCATCATCAAAAAGAGATGGCGTCCCTCCTCCATTCCTGCAAGGCCGTTATAGAAATCCACAACTCCGTCGTAGGCCATTATATCGCCGCTGCGAATAGTTGGAAAGCACAGGCCAAACATACTGTTTTCCGCAGCAGGCTCCATCCCCTTCTCCCGAAGAGTCCCAAGATCGCAGCCTACGGCTATGCCCTTCGCGGTTTCCACACCCCGCTCCAGAATCTGTATGCACAGAAGTGAGGCATCTTACAGACTCTCCTCCGGCTCGGACACAAAGCTGAGAACACCCAGTCCCCGGTAAAAGAGCTTATAGAAATTGGCCACTTCAAGCTCCACGGTCT
>JAZOBQ010000010.1:0-4640 GCA_045596005.1 Oscillospiraceae bacterium | reverse complement strand
GACCTTGAGGTCGGCGAGGTCGCCGGAGCAGCACTCGAGCTGGCGCACGGGGATCTCGAGAGAGCGGAACAGCTCGACGGAGTAGCGCCACATCTTCTCGTACCATTCCATGCTGTCCTCGGGACGGCAGACGACGATCATCTCCTGCTTTTCAAACTGGTGGATGCGGTAAACGCCGCGCTCCTCAATGCCGTGGGCGCCCTTTTCCTTGCGGAAGCAGGGGCTGTAGCTGGTGAGAGTCTGGGGCAGGCTTGCCTCGGGGATGATCTGGTCGATGAACTTGCCGATCATGCTATGCTCGCTGGTGCCGATGGGATAGAGGTCCTCGCCCTCGATCTTGTACATCATGGCGTCCATGTCGTTCTGGCTCATAACGCCCTCTACGACGTTGCCGTGGATCATGAAGGGGGGGATGCAGTAGATGAAGCCCTTTTCGATCATGAAGTCACGGGCGTAGGCCAGCACGGCGGAGTGCAGGCGTGCGATGTCGCCCATGAGATAGTAGAAGCCGTTGCCGCTTACGCGGCCTGCGGCGTCCATGTCAACGCCGTTGAACTTTTCCATGATGGCGGTGTGATAGGGGATCTCATAGTCGGGGGTGACGGGCTCGCCGAAGCGCTCGACCTCGACGTTGAATTCGTCGCTTTCGCCGATGGGAACGGAGGGGTCAATGATGTTGGGGATGAGCATCATGATCTTGCGGATGCGCTCGGCATACTCGGCCTCGAGCTTCTCGAGCTCCTCGCGGCGGAGGTCATTGGCCTTGACGGCGGCCATGTTCTCGTCGATCTGAGCCTGGATGGCGGCCTTTTCCTCGTCGCTGGCCTTCTTGAGCTTGCCGAAGAGGGGGCCGTTGGCCTTAGAAAGGGCGTTGCGGCTTGCGCGCAGCTCGTTTGCCTCGTTGATGGCGGCGCGGTTGAGCTTATCGAGCTCGATGACTTCGTCGACCATGGGCAGCTTAGCATCCTGGAACTTCTTGCGGATGTTCTCTTTTACTATTTCGGGGTTCTCACGAACAAATTTGATATCAAGCATTTTCTTATCTTCCTTTATTTGTAAAATAATATTATTGTAGTTCCGTTTTGGCTTCCCTGAGGGGGAAGCTGTCGCGGCGAGGCCGTGACTGAGGGATTGAGATTTCGCCTTTCGGCGAGGCACTTTCCCCTTGCCGGGAAAGTGCCCAAAGGGGCACCAAAGGGCTGCGGCCCTTTGGAAACCCGTAAGGGTTTTCATGTATCGCTTCGCTCTGCTTCCGCCGCGTCAAGCGCGGAAGGTCCGGCGGCTGAGCTTCGCGCGCCGCCTGCTGCGGAGGTGAATTTCGGTGTAGGGGCGACCGGTGGTCACCCGCGGCGAAACGACGCTCACTTCTTCATCTTCGCAAACAGCAGCAGCTTGTTTATCAGCGCTTCCCTGTCGTCCGCGCCGTAAAACTCGATCACGATGCGGCCCTTTTTGGGTGAATCCACAAGACGGACCTTGCGTCCGAGTGCGTTTTCAAGATCGCGCTCGACCTCGCGGACATAGTCCACGATGATGTCGTTCGAGGGTTTTTCCTCCGGCTTTGCGGCCTCGGCCTGTGCAGCCATGCGCTTGACCAATGTTTCGGTCTGGCGCACCGAGAGGGCGCGCGATATGACCGCCTCGGCCAGCTCGAGCTGCTTTTTGCCGTCTCTTATCGGCAGCAGGGCGCGTGCGTGACCGGCGGAGAGGCTGCCGTTTTCGACCATTGCGCTGACTGTCTCGCTCAGCGAGAGCAGGCGCAGCGAGTTTGCAACGGCGGGACGGGATTTTCCGACGGACTGCGCCGCCTGCTCCTGCGTCATGCCGTACTCGTCCATGAGCGTGCGGTAGCCGCGCGCCTCCTCGATGGGGTTGAGGTCTTCGCGCTGGAGGTTTTCGACGAGCGCAAGCTCCATCGCGCGCTTGTCGTCGGCCTCGATAACGCGGACGGGAACTTCGCTCAGCCCCGCCATGCGTGCGGCGCGCCAGCGGCGTTCGCCGGCGATTATCTGGTAATAGCCTCCGTCGAGCTTGCGCACGGTGATGGGCTGTATGAGTCCGTACTGTCGGATGGACTCGGAAAGCTCAATAAGAGCGTCCTCGTCGAAATTATATCGTGGCTGGTCGGCTCTCGGCTCGACCTTGCTGATGGGCAGGCTCAGCTCCTTGTCTCCGGGAGAGCTTATCACATCGTCGCCGAAAAGTGCGCCGAGACCGCTGCCAAGTCCGCGCTTGGCTTTTTCTGCCATTGTTGTCACTTCCAATCTGAATTCCTTATAAGGCTTCCCCCGGGGGAAGCTGTCAGCCGTGAGACTGACTGATGAGGGTGAGCTCTGCAGAGCTCTTAATTTCCCTCATCCGACCTCGCTGCGCTCGGCCACCTTCCCCCAAGGGAAGGTCGATTTTTATTGCCGCTTCAAAAACTCGTTCGTCATGTGCAGGTATGCCCTTGTGCCCTTGCTGAACTTATCGTAGGCGATGCAGGGCTTGCCGTGGCTGGGTGCTTCGCTCAAGCGAACGTTGCGTGGAATGGAGTTCTCATATACCTTGTCTCCGAAATGCGCTCTGAGCGCCTCGGCTACTTCTTCGCTGAGTCTGGTGCGCCCGTCGTACATGGTGAGGACAAGACCCTCTATCTGCAGAGCGGGGTTGAGACGCGCGTTGATGAGCTTGACCGTGTTCACAAGGTCGCTCAGACCCTCAAGTGCGTAATACTCGCACTGTACCGGCACGAGCACTGTGTCCGCCGCCGTGAAGGCGTTGAGAGTCAGCAGCTCCAGAGAGGGCGGGCAGTCGATTATAATGTAGTCATATTCATTTTTGAGCGGCAGCAGAGCCCTGCGCAGCACGAACTCGCGTTCGTCAGCGTCCACCAGCTCTACGTTAGCGCCGACCAGCTCGCGGTTGGAGGGTAGAACGTCGCCGTATTTGGTGCTGACCACGGCTTTTTCGGCCTCGAGACCTCTGAGCATAACGTCATAGACACTTTTGACGCGGTTTTTGTCCACGCCCATGCCCGTGGTGGCGTTGCCCTGGGGGTCGCAGTCGCAGAGCAGGACTTTCTTGCCTCTGTGCGCGAGAGATGCGCAGAAGTTTATAGCCGTTGTGGTTTTGCCCACGCCACCCTTCTGGTTGGCTATCGCTATTATCTTGCCCATATCTTTCTCCTTGGGTATAATCTGTCTATTGTAAATATGTATTATATCACATATCGCGGAATTTTCAATATTCATAGTGTTTCACGTGAAACTTTTTTGCGCATTTCGCCCTGTAGAGACAAAATGTTTCACGTGAAACACTTAAGAGCGTGCCCCTTGACACGGAAGAGAAGCTAAACTAAAATGAGAATTATATTGTTATAAGTGTCTTTGCGACAGACTGGGTGTTACCTTTGCAATGGGGCATTTGTATATATGCCTCCGGCGGGTGACTTTTCGAACGTCCGAAAAGTCACCAAAAGGACGCCAAAGGGCTGCGGCCCTTTGGAAACCCGTTGAGAACAAATGACCGCTTCGCTTTGACCGGCCCGCCTTACGGCGGGAAGGGTCCGGCGGCTGGCTTCGCATCGCCGCCTGATGCAGAGGTGATGGTAAAGCAGCTTCTTTTTTCAAGAAAAAAAGAAATGGCACAAAAAATAAATAATTAAAGGAGACTAACAATATGTGTTGGATAGAATGTGCTCTTGCCACCACAAGCAAGGAAATAGATATGCTCTGCCTTCGTCTCGCCGACCTGGGCGTTGAGGGAATGTGCATCGAGGACGAGGAGGATTTCAAGAACTTCCTCGAGAATAACCACCAGTATTGGGACTATGTCGATGACGAGCTCAACGACCGCTTCAAAGGTCTCAGCCGCATCAAGTTCTATCTCGCCGACGACGAAGACGGCAAGGCGATGCTCGCCAAGATCCGCGCCGAGCTCGGCATGGAGATAGACTGCGCCACCGTCGACGACAGCGACTGGGAAAACAACTGGCGCGAATTCTATAAGCCCCTTAAAATCGGCGAGAAGTTCCTCGTCATTCCCGAGTGGGAAAACCCCGCGCTCGATGGACGCGTCGCTCTGCGCCTCGACCCCCGCCTCATTTTCGACACCGGCAGCCACGCCACCACCAGAATGTGCCTCCACCGCCTCGAAAACTTCGCCGGTGCGGGCAAAAAGGTGCTCGACCTCGGCTGCGGCAGCGGCATTCTCGGCATCGGCGCCGCCGTGCTCGGCTGCGAGAAGGTTGTCGGCTGCGACATCGACCCCAAGGCTCCCGACGTGGCCTCCGATAACGCCGCGCTCAACGGCATCGGCGAGGACCGCTTCAAGGTCTATGCAGGCGATATTCTCTCCGACGAGGGCATGAGAAAGTTCCTCGGCGAGGGCTACGATATCGTTCTCGCCAATATTGTGAGCGATGTAATCATTCCTCTTTCCGCCTTTGTCCGCCGTTTCATGGCCGAGGGCGCTGTGTTCATCTGCTCCGGCATTATCGACGGACGCGAGGCTGAAGTCCGCGCCGCGCTTGAGTCCAACGGCTTCGAGATCATGGAGCATTGCCACGAGGAGGAGTGGAACTGCTACGTCTGCCGCTGAGCACTGGTATGTTAATAATTAAGGACGGGTTTTCTAGCCCGTCCTTTTGTTTCACATGA
>JAZOBQ010000009.1:0-5174 GCA_045596005.1 Oscillospiraceae bacterium | reverse complement strand
TTCAGCGCAATCAACTAATTGCAAATATAAACATAACTGCCGGAGCTGTTGCTCCGGCAGTTTTTTTATTCGCTTTTTTCAATTTCAACTTTCAGACTGCTTACACGGTGATTATCCGTACTCATAACTTCAAGTTTCAGTTCATCGTAGCTAAGTACATCTCCCGTTTCCGGCATTCTACCGAGAAGCTCCGCCATCCATCCACTTATGGATACCGCGTCCTCATCCGGTTCTATGTCGAAAAACTCGGTAAAATCGCTGAAGTCCACCGAAGCGTCAACGATATATGTATTCTCGCCGGTTTTTCGGAACGCCTCGACGACCTCGTCGTGTTCGTCCCATATCTCACCAACAAGCTCTTCAAGTATATCTTCCATCGTCACGATGCCAAGAGTACCGCCATATTCGTCGAGTATGACTGCAATATGGCTCTTGTTTTTCTGAAGACTTTTAAGTATCTCACTGATTTTTCCGGACTTTGGAATAAAAATCGGAGGCGTCATTATTTCGGAGACCGGACGCTCGCTCACGCCTGTTCCGGTATAAAAATCCTTGTGATTTATTATTCCGACTATATTGTCTATACTCCCATCATAAACAAGAAGACGGGAAAACTTTGTATCGCTGAACCGCCCGGCAAGTTCTGCCGCATTTGAATCAAGCGAAACGGCCTCAAGATCGACCCTGTGCGTAAGTATGTCGATTGCCCGTCGATCTGTGAATTCAATTGCGTTTCTGAGCAAATCGCGCTCCGTCTCGTTTATACTGCCGTCGGCCTGAACCTCTTCCACAAACATAAGAAGTTCTTCCTGGCTCATACGCGTATCGTTTTTCACCTTTATTATACGCCCGAGCAAAGCTTTCCATTTCGAAAACAGAAAGTTCAGAGGTGTGAAAAACCACATCAGCATACTGATTGCAGGGGCAGAGAACATTGCAAAACGCTCGGGAAAATCCTTTGCGAGACTTTTGGGGCTTATCTCTCCAAAAATCAAAACGGCAACGGTAACTACGGCAGTTGATATGGTAGCACCAATGTCTCCGTAAATATGGACAAAGACAACTGTGCCAAGGCTGGCAAGACCAATATTCACAATATTATTTCCGATAAGAAGAGTGGAAATAAGCTTATCATATCTGCCTTCAAGAGAACACACGAGCTGCGCACGCTTGTCTCCGTTTTCGGCCATGGTTCTCATTCTGGTCATATTCATGGACAGAAAAGCCGTCTCCGTTGCCGAAAAGAAGGCAGACAGCAGCAGAAAGACCAGCATTATAATAACATATACAAGATTACTCATTTATTACCTTTTCTCCTTTGTAATAGTTTCATTTATTAGTTTACTCAAACTAAATTCGCCTTTTAAAGCGCGCAAAAGCACAGCTGTGTCCCCAATGACGCAGTTGTGCCCGACAAAATGAATTATTTACAAAGATGATTCGGTGACGATCGCTCTGACTGTCGGATTCCATTTTGGGATATCTTCCTCCTTTATTACATTTATCGAGGCGAAATTATATAGGATTACATGCGCAAAGTCAAGAAAAAGCAGCGCCCGACGCGCTGCTTTTTTATATTCTTTACAGTATATTAATTGTTATCGAAGGAAGAAATCCCTTGCGGTCTGTGAATCCCGCTTTATTTGTTTCATAAGAGCATCCGCTGATTCAAACCTGCGCTCGGGTCGGATAAATGAGTGGAACTCAACGCACACGCTCTGTCCATATAGGTCAGCCTCGTAATCGAGGATGTTGGTCTCCACCGTAACTCTGTTGCCTCCGAAAGTGGGTCGGACGCCAATATTGGTAACACCGACATGTTCTCCGTCGGGCAGCACAACCTTCGTGGCATATACGCCGCGTCGGGGCACGAGCACACCATCGCCGAAGACCATATTGATGGTCGGAGCCTCAAGCGTGGAGCCGCCTATGCGGTAACCGGTGCGCACAGTGTCGGTCAGAACATGGGGATGACCGAGATACTCATTGGCTTTCTCAGTCTCACCTTCTGTCAGAAGCGAGCGGATAATCGTCGAGCTGATAATATTTCCATCACGCATGACGGGGTTTATGATATCGCAGCCGAGTCCGTGCTCCAGGCAGTAGTCTTTCAGCACTTCAGCCTTGCCCTCACCCTTATAGCCGAAGCAAAAGTCGTGACCGACAACAAAGTGGACGGCATTATAGGCCCTGATTATATTCTCAATAAAATCGCGCCAGTGCATACGCATGGTCTGCTCGTTGAAGTGTATGAAATAAACCTTATCTATCCCAAACCAACGCTTGAGTACATAGCGCCTGTCGGCGGCGGAGTTGATGAGCTCCACCTGTTCGCCCTTGACGAATGTGTCGGGATGAATGTCAAAGGTGAGCACAGCGCTCTCCGCGCCAAGGCTCTCCGCCACAGCATTTGCGCGCTCCATAAGTGCGGCGTGGCCGATATGTATGCCGTCAAAAAAGCCAAGAGCCATGACTTTAGGCGTTTTTTTTGCGCTCATTGCTTCACCTCGTAAAAACTTTTGACGCAGATCATGATGCCGTTCTCTATACGGCCAAGAGCGAGAAATTCGCCACTCTCGGAGTAGAGGCGATAAAGACGCTCTTCCCCGGAAATAGAAAATCTCACGCCGTTTCTCAGGAGCTTTTCCTGTTTTGCCGTAAGTGTAAGCTTTTCCTCGCCGGCAAAGAGGCTGTCCACAGGCAGAAGAAGACCATTCGCCTCTCCCCTCTCGGCAGCTGCGATCACCTCGTCAAGGGTGTGGGACTGATCAATGCTGTACTCGCCCGCCCCGCTGCGCCGCAGATAGGACATGCATCCTCCGCAGCCAAGAGCTTCACCGATATCATGGCAAAGAGTACGGATATAGGTTCCCTTGCTGCAGCGCACGCGCAGTACAGCGTCGCCGTTCTCCCAGCCGATAAGTTCAAGACTGTGAATTGTGATATTTCTCGGCTTTCGCTCAACGCTTTCGCCCTTGCGCGCTATTTCATAGAGCTTTTTTCCGCCGATCTTTATGGCGGAATACATAGGCGGTATCTGGCTTATCTCACCGGTAAAACGCTCAAGCGCAGCAAGAAGCTCCGCCTCGCCGACATTCACCTCGCGCTCGGAAAGTACATTCCCGCTCGTGTCCTGAGTATCGGTAACGAGTCCAAGACGCAGATGGGCAATATACTCCTTGCTGTGTGCCTCGGCAAACTCCACTGCGCGTGTGGCTCTGCCGAGAAAAACGACCAAAAGTCCCGTCGCCATCGGGTCAAGCGTGCCGCTGTGACCTATGCGCTTTTCGTGAAATACGCCTCTGAGCTTGGCACAGACGTCCATACTCGTCCAGTCCGCAGGCTTATCTATAAGCAATATGCCGTTCATCTGTAGACCTCGTTCACGACCTCGAGTATTGCGTCAGCAAAAGCATAGGGATCCAACTCAGCGTTGCAGCCGGCGGCCATTGCGTGTCCGCCGCCGCCAAAGTGGGCGCAGACCTCGCTCGCATTTACAAGCTCATTTGTGCGTACGCTGGCCTTACTGCGGCCTCCGGGCAGCTCACGGACGGTTATGGCAACAACGTTGCCTTTCACCTTTCCTGCAAGGGAAGCAAGATCGTCGCAATCGTCCTCGGTGGCTCCGGATTCGCTCATCATATCGAGCGTTACTATGGCAACATTTATTGCATTATTGCGGTAGGAGCGCATATTCGCATAAATGAGTCCTTCCAGCTTGAGTCTGGAAAAACTGAGCGAACGGAAAAGGAGCTTGTTGAGGTATCCGTTTTCGGCGCCGTGCTCAATAGCCTTTGCCGCAGCGCGAAGGGTATCGGGATTTGTGTTAGCGTAGCAGAAGCAGCCGGTGTCGGTGCTGATCGCGGCATACACGAGGTTTGCTTCCTCTTTCGTCAGACCGCCGCAAAGAGCGATGATAAGCTCCATGACGATCTCGCCGCAGGCGGCCTTCTCCCCAAAGATGAGGTTATTTTTCGCATAACCGGGATTGCTGGCATGATGGTCAACGGCAAGGTCGACCTCGCCTGAAAAACCTATGGGGAACATCTTCAGGTCGGCAGTATCCACGCTGAGCACAAATGGCTTTGCGGGATACTCGATCCAGAGATAGTCACGCACAAAATCGGCATAAGTCTCGGTTATCTCGGGATTGGCGAAAAGTCCAGCGTTTTTGCCCATTCTGCGCAGAGCGGAGCACAGCGCCGCAGCGGAGCATAGTGTGTCTCCGTCCGGGCGGCTGTGGGTAAGTATGAGGATATTATCGGCGCCCCTCAGAAGGGCTTCGCAATCACATATCTTCATCTTCGTTATCTCCGGGAATGTTCAGGCTCTCCATCACGGAATGGATGTGAGCGCCGTACTCAATGCTCTTGTCAAGTTCGAAAATGAGCTCTGGGGTATAACGAAGGTTCAAAGCCAGTCCAAGCTCGCGGCGGAGCCAGGGAGATGCGCTCTTGACGCCCTTCTTGAATTCCTTCTCATCCACCTCGCCGAGTATGCTGACGTAGACCTTGCAGTAACGCAGGTCGCCGGTGGTGTCCACACGGGTGATGGAAGTCAGGCTGCCCTGATTGACACGGGGATCTTTTACCTGACGGAGCAGGTTGGAAAGTACGAACTGGATATCGTCATTGGTTCTCTGAAGCTTATTGCTTGCCATATATCTTTCCTCCTTGAAAAAGGATATGTTATCAGTATTGTTAGCGAAATTGGAACTAATATCACTTCAAAATAACGGGCGGCAGTGGAGCCGCCCGTTAAATGAATTTAAATATGATTTACTGCTTGATCTCTTCCATTACAAAGCACTCGATAACGTCGCCGACCTTGATGTCGTTGAACTTCTCGACCTGCATACCGCATTCGAAGTTGGTGGCAACTTCCTTGACGTCGTCCTTGAAGCGGCGGAGAGAAGCCAGCTCGCCCTCGTGGATAACGATGTTGTCACGGAGGACGCGCACGGAGCAGCCGCGCTGGATCTTACCGTCGGAGACATAGCAGCCGCAGACGGTGCCGACCTTGCTGACCTTGTAGGTCTCGCGGACTTCAGCGTGACCGATGATGGCTTCCTGGAACTTGGGAGCCAGCATACCCTTCATGGCAGCTTCGATTTCGTTGATGCAGTCATAGATGACTCGGTACATGCGGAGATCAACACCTGCGCGGGCGGGGCT
>JAZOBQ010000008.1:0-8965 GCA_045596005.1 Oscillospiraceae bacterium | reverse complement strand
GGCTCTTGCTTTTTTGTGCTTGTAGGGCTGGGGTTTGCTGCCAATGCAAATATGCCTCCGGCGGGTGACTTTTGTAATGGGACAAAAGTCACCAAAAACCCACAAAGGGCCTGCGGGCCCCTTGACCCCTGAGGAACTTTCATGTTATCGCTTCGCTTTTCATCGCGCCCTTACGGGCGATGTATTTGGCGGCTGGGCTTCGCAGCGCCGCCTGCTGCGGTGCTTGGGGGGGTTTTTTTGAGGACTTCGTTCGCGCTTGCAGGGGCCGGACACCGGCCGGCCCGAAATACTGGATTTTTCAACGCATTACGCCGTTTGCACCACAGTAGGGCGGGATGCCCTCATCCCGCCGCCGTAAACTACCCATCCCCATATTTAGTATGTCAAAATAAAAACTTTCCACAATATATTGCGTTTGGCCCCGCCTTGTGCTACAATATGCCTACTGCGGCAAAATAAGGAGGCGGTAATGGATGAAAATTTGCGGACTGCAGAAGCTGACAGCTCTGGACTATCCGGGGAAAATAGCCTGCACGGTGTTCACACCGGGCTGCAATTTCCGCTGCCCGTTTTGCCACAACGCCGCAATAGTGACCGGAGAAGAGCAAAACGCGTTTATCGACGAGGCGGAGGTTTTTGCTTACCTCGAAAAGCGCCGCGGCATGCTCGACGGACTTGCCGTGACGGGCGGAGAGCCTTTGCTGCAGCGCGGTCTGGGAGATTTCTTGCGAAAAGTCAAGGATATGGGTTTCCTTGTAAAGCTGGACACCAACGGAAGTCTGCCTGAGCGTTTGAAAACGCTTCTGGACGGAGGACTTGTTGACTATGTGGCGATGGATATAAAAAACTCACCCGCCAAGTACGCCGCGACCTGCGGCCTTGGGAGCGTGGATATGAATTCTGTCTGCGAATCAGTGAGGCTGATCATGGCCTCGGGCGTGGACTATGAATTCCGCACCACAGCCGTTGCCCAGCTGCATAACGATGCCGATTTCGAGGCCATGGGTGAGCTTATCCGCGGTGCGAAGCGCTGGTTTATACAGAACTTCGTGGATTCCGGCGGACTTATCGGAAGCGGTCTGAGCGCTGCGCCGAAGAGTGATATGCAGCGCTGGGCGGCTCTTGCAGGACGATTTGTAGAATATGTCGAAATACGGGGCATATAATTGTAACACTATATATTGTGCTTGTGATTGACAAAATCAACTAAATATGCGATACTTATTCACGGACGCCCGTCGTGTACGGGAGCCCTTGATAGTTGTGCGCAAAATCGGGATTTGATCCTGTCGGATATAAATTTGGAGGTATGAGATGTATAGAACGTTAAAACGCGACGGAAAGGTCGCTGATTTCAAGTTAGAGAAGATCAGTCTTGCCATTATGCTGGCCTTTGATGCATGCGAAAGACAGTATAACGCCGACGTTATCGACTTTCTCGCGCTGAAGGTTACAGCCGACTTTGAACCGAAAATCAAGGACAAGCTCATTGCCGTTGAAGACATTCAGGACAGCGTTGAATCTGTGCTTATCAAGGCCGGTTATGACGATGTTGCCAAGGCATACATCCTTTACCGCAAGCAGCGCGAAAGACTGCGCAATCTCAAGACCACCATGCTTGACTATAAGGACACTGTGGACAGTTATCTGAAGGTCGCCGACTGGCGCGTTAAGGAAAACTCCACCGTTACCTACTCCGTCGGTGGACTTATCCTCTCCAACTCCGGCGCCATCACCGCGAACTACTGGCTCAGCGAGATCTACGATCAGGAGATCGCGGACGCCCACCGCAACTGCGACATTCATATCCATGACCTCAGTATGCTCACCGGTTACTGCGCCGGCTGGAGCCTCAAACAGCTCATTCAGGAAGGACTCGGCGGCGTTACCGGAAAGATAACCAGCAAGCCCGCTGCCCATCTTAGCTCTCTGTGCACCCAGATGGTCAACTTCCTCGGCATTATGCAGAACGAATGGGCCGGAGCACAGGCATTCTCCAGCTTCGACACCTACCTCGCTCCTTTTGTCAAGGTGGATAATCTCACATACAAGCAGGTGCTTCAGTGCATCGAGAGCTTCGTTTTCGGCGTGAACACCCCCTCGCGCTGGGGCACTCAGGCGCCTTTCACCAATATCACCCTCGACTGGACCGTTCCCAAGGATCTCGAAAACCTCCCCGCAATCGTCGGCGGCAAGGAAATGGACTTCACCTATGGCGACTGCAAGGCCGAGATGGACATGGTCAACCGTGCCTTTATCGAGTGCATGATAAAGGGCGACGCCAACGGCCGCGGCTTCCAGTATCCCATCCCAACTTACTCCATTACCCGCGACTTCGACTGGAGCGACACCGAAAATAACCGCCTCCTCTTCGAAATGACCGCCAAGTACGGCACTCCCTATTTCTCCAACTACATCAACTCCGACATGGAACCCAGCGACGTCCGCAGTATGTGCTGCCGTCTGCGCCTTGACCTGCGCGAGCTGCGCAAAAAGTCCGGCGGCTTTTTCGGCAGCGGCGAGAGTACCGGCAGCGTCGGCGTTGTCACCATCAATATGCCCCGCATAGCCTATCAGTCCGCGAACGAGGCAGAGTTTTTCCAGCGCCTCGACCGCCTCATGGATATTTCTGCGCGTTCTCTCAAGATAAAGCGCGATGTTATCACCCAGTTCCTCAATGCCGGACTTTACCCCTACACCAAGCATTATCTCGGCACCTTTGCAAACCACTTCTCCACCATCGGTCTTGTCGGCATGAACGAAGCATCCCTCAACGCCGCATGGGTGGGCAAGGACATGACCCATACCGAGGCACAGGAATTCAGCAAGCGCGTCCTCAACCATATGCGCGAGAAGCTCAGTGATTATCAGGAGAAGTATGGCGACCTCTATAACCTCGAGGCAACTCCCGCAGAGTCCACCTCCTTCCGCCTTGCCAAGCACGACAAGAGCGATTTCCCCGACATAATCACCGCTTCCGACGACGACAAGACCCCATACTACACCAATTCCTCCCACCTGCCTGTCGGCTACACCGAGGATATCTTCACCGCGCTCGACATTCAGGACGAGCTGCAGACTCTCTATACCTCCGGTACGGTCTTCCACGCCTTCCTCGGCGAAAAACTGCCCTCCTGGCAGTCTGCAGCTGCGCTTGTGCGCAAGATCGCGGAGAACTACCGTCTGCCTTACTACACCCTCAGTCCCACCTATTCTGTCTGCCGCGAGCACGGCTATCTCCCGGGCGAGCAGTTCACCTGTCCCCACTGCGGAGCGAGTGCCGAGGTGTATAGCCGCATAACCGGCTATTACCGTCCCGTTCAGAACTGGAACGACGGCAAGGCTCAGGAGTATCGCCAGCGCAAGAGCTACTGCATCGACAACAGCGTTTTCAAGCGAAAAGACCTCGACAAGAGCGTTGATGAGGCGGAACAGGCCGTGGCCGCCTATGCCGCTGGCACCATGCTTTTCACCACCAAAACCTGCCCCAACTGCCGCGTCGCCATGACGCTGCTCGACAAGGCCGAACTCGGCTATGAAAAGTTCCTCGCGGAGGAGAACGCCGAGGCCTGCGCCGCCTTCGGCATCAGCCAGGCTCCCACTTTGATAGTGAGCGACGGCGTGAGCTTCAAAAAATATGCCGGCGTATCCGATATCCGCGGATATCTCCGTGAGATGGGCGCATAATATACATATTTCAAGGGCGCGGCTGCCGAATTTGCTGCGCCCTAAGCTTCAATTCGGAGGAAAACATATGTACGACATTATTGTTATCGGCGCAGGCCCTGCCGGACTGACAGCCGCCATATATGCTCGCCGCGCGGGCAAAAGCTGCCTTATTATAGAGCGCGGAGCTTTCGGCGGACAGATAAGCCTCTCACCCAAACTTGAAAACTACCCCGGTTTTTCGGAGATAAGCGGCACGGAGTTTTCCGACCGCCTTGTGGAGCAGGCTCTCGCACTTGGGGCGGAAGTGGAGCTTGACGAGGTCACGTCCGTCAACGACAAGGGCGATGTGAAGACTGTCAGCACTCTTTCCGGAGAGTTTGAAGCCAAGTCGGTCATTGTTGCAGCCGGAGCCAGACACCGCCGCCTCGGCATTGAGCGCGAGGAAGAGCTGACAGGCATGGGCGTGAGCTATTGCGCCGTATGCGACGGTGCATTTTTCAAGGGCGCAAGTGTCGCCGTTGTCGGAGGCGGAAGCAGTGCGCTGCAGGACGCCATGATGCTCGCGGATATATGCGAGAAGGTATATCTCGTATATCGCAGCACCATTCGCGGTGAGCAGGCACTTGTGGAGGCACTCCGGCGCAGAGCCAATGTGGAGTTTGTACCCGGCAGCGTTGTAAGCGCGCTCAAGGGCGAATTCGAGCTTGAGGGAATCACGCTCAGCACCCCGGAGGGAGAACGCGATATAGCGCTTCAGGGACTTTTTGTGGCGGTTGGTTATGAACCCGACAATGCACCCTTTGCCGCTGTGCTTGAAATAGACGACGGGGGCTACGCCGTGTCCGGCGAGGATTGCCTCGGCAGGAGTCCAGGTGTTTTCGTCGCGGGAGATTGCCGCACCAAGCGCATACGCCAGGTCACCACCGCTGTGGCCGACGGAGCCGTTGCCGCGCTCGCCGCCTGCGAGTATATAGATAAAATGTGAGATGAATATAGCAAAAAAGGAGGCCGAAGGCCTCCTTTTTTTCTGCTTTTGTGGCTCAATTATTCAATTATTTTTCTTCCGACGGCCTCCGCCTGCATGGTGACGGAATCCACGATCTCGTGGACATAGTCGCAGTTGCCGCAGAGGGCGAGCCAATCGGGGAGCGTTTCGAAAGCATTGGTCAGTTCACGCTCGGGAATGAGACCGACGGAAACGATGAGCGTGTCGCACTCAAGCAATCGCTCCTCGCCGTTTTCGAGATCGCGAACCGTTACGGCACTGACCCTGCCTTCGCCGTGGACGCTTGTGACGGTGGAGTGGGTCAGAACGGGTATGGAATATGCTTCGATGCAGTTTTTGACGTTTCTAACAAGACCGCCGGGGGCGTTCTGCTTTTCGACCATGGCGACCACTTCTTTGCCGAGCAGGGTGAAACGGCGCGCCATTATCATGCCGATATCACCGCTGCCGAGAATAACGATGCGGCTGCCGATGTCAAGACCCATGAGGTTGACCATTTTCTGAGCCGTACCTGCCGAGAAAATGCCCGCTGGACGCGTGCCGCTGACGGGCAGAGAGCCGATCGCTCTTTCGCGGCAGCCGGTGGCCAGCACACAGCGGCGGAAAGAGATTTCCTCGATTTTACCGGCGGAGCTGAGCAGCGCGCTGCGGTCGGTTCTGAGCTCAAGCACCGTGGTGTCGGCACGAAATTCAATATTGCTTGCCTCCAGACGGGCGATGAAACGTGCGGCGTATTCCGGCCCGCTCAGGTCTTCGTGGAAGTAGCCGAGGCCGAAGCCTTTGTGTATGCATTGGTGGAGGATACCACCGGGCTGAGCTTCGCGCTCAGCTATCAGCACGCGCTTTGCGCCTGCCTCCCTCGCACTCAGCGCGGCTGCCATACCGGCTGCGCCGCCACCTATGACGAGAAGATCGTATTCATTCATGCTTTTCGCCTCCTGCTATACAGCTGCCCGGGCCGTCCTTCATCACTTCGGAGAAGGGGATAGCTCTCTCGCGTGCGATGATCTCCATTATGCGTGTGGAGCAAAAGCCACCCTGACAGCGCCCCATGCCCGTTCCCGCGCGGCGCTTCACGCCGTCGAGCGTTGTGGCCCCGCGGCGTATGGCGTCCACAACTTCAGCCTCGCTTATTCCTGCGCAGCGGCAGACGATGCGGCCGTAGAGAGGGTTGAGTTTTGTCGCTTCGAGTCTTTCCGCAGCGCTTGCTCGGGCAAGACTTATGGGGGCGGGACGGACGGGATCGAAATCGGAGTTTTCTTCCGCGCCGAGGAGGCGTGCAAGCTGTCCGGCTGCGTAGGCTCCGAGTTCGCGCGAGCAGGTGAGACCGGGTGTTTTTATGCCGATAAAGCTGATGAAACTGCCGGAATCGTCGCTGAGAATAGTGAAGGAGCTTATACCTCGCTTTTCTCGTTCATAGCTTCCGTCCGGCTGCTTTTCTACATGGAAAGGATTTGGACGCAGAGTGCCAAAAGAGCGGATGAGCTTGCTTTGGTCGAGCGAGGGCAGTATCTCGCCGCAAAGCTGAAGCAATTTTTCTATGCCCTCTTCAGTTGTGGAGAAGTCGCGCTTGCCGACAAGCGGAAGCTCGGACGGGCCGATGAGCAGATTTCCGTCCACTGTGGGCACAGCGGTAAGTCCTTTGCCCTTTTGCTCGGGCTCGTGGAAAATAACGCGGCTGAGCAAAGCGCCTTCGGACTTGTCGAAAATGAGATAGTCTCCGCGCTTTGGGAAAATGCGGACGGCGGGAGTGTGGCACATTTCGCGTATCGCGTCGGAGTACAGTCCTGCGCAGTTTGCTATGCTGCGTGCGAGGAAACGGGAGCGCTCCGTCTCTACGATGTAGCCGCCGTCGGCGTGTGTGATGGAGAGAACTTTTTCACCGAAACGAAACTGCGCTCCGTTTTTCCGCGCGTTTTCATATGCTGCGATGCCCAGCTCCCATGGGTTGACCGTGCCGGTCGTGGGGGAGAGAAGTCCCAGAGTAACCTTCTCGCTAAGAGCGGGCTCGAGCGTGTGGACTTCGTCGCCGCCAAGGAGCTGCAGACCTTCGACGCCGTTGGTGAGACCTTGCTCATACTTCTCGCGCAGAACTCTGTCGCCGCGCTCGCCCAGACTTATCATAAGCGAGCCGCAGCGATGGAAAGCCACGCCGAGTTCGGCGCACAAGGCATCGAAGCCGTCGTTTGCGCGGATGCACATCTCGGTTTTCAGAGTGCCGGGAGCGGTGTCGTAGCCGGAGTAGACTATGGCGGTGTTTGCCCGGGAGATGCCCGTGCATACATCTTCGCGAGCTTCGATGACGAGCGTGCTGAGCTTGAATTTTGAGAGTTCCCTCGCGGTAAAACAGCCCAGAAGTCCGCCGCCGACAATTATTACATCATATTTATCCATAATGCTTACCGAACCTTAAAAATAGCTAAAAAAACAGGGATATATTCTATCCAATTATAAATTGACACAGACCAAAATGCAACCTATACTAAAGTTGAACTATACCCGTATATTATTGTATATACGGCAAACTCCGAAGGGAGGCCGATTTATGGCAAGTCGCTACGGCGGATACATGGGGAAGGTCATGCTTCTTGATCTGAGCACTCAGAAGCTGGAGGAATACCCCTGGACGGATGAACAGCGCAAGCTGTTCATAGGCGGCAAAATAATGGCCGCGAAGATACTTGACGACAATTTTAAGGGAGACGAAAAAGCCTTCAGCGAGGAAAACCTCGTGGTTATTTCCACAGGCCCGCTTACCGGCACCGGAGCGCCCAGCTCCAGCCGTTTCAACCTCTCCACGCTGTCGCCTCAGACGGGTATCATTACAAGCTCAAACTGCGGAGGTTCGTTCGGATACTATCTGAAAAAAGCCGGTATGGACGCGCTCATCATAAAGGGTAAATGCTCCGAGCATACGTGGATAGAGATAAACAACGGCTCCTTCGTTTTCCATAATGCCGACGATCTTTGGGGCATGAAAACCACCGAAACTCAGGACGCCCTTGCGGACATACTTTCCGCAAGACGCGGAAAAAAGGCGAAGTTCGGCCGACTCTGTATAGGCCCCGCGGGTGAGAATCTGGTGCTCTACTCCGCTGTCGTAAGCGAGGAGCGCGCGGGAGGCCGCGCCGGAGTCGGTGCTGTGCTGGGCTGGAAGAACATCAAAGCAATAACCGTGACCGGTAACCATGAGATACCCATTTATGACCGCGAGAAAACTGCGGCATGGAGCAGAAAGTGGTTCAAATATCTCCGCAAGCACCCACTCACAGGAAATCAGCTGCCCAGACTGGGCACTGCGGGCCTTGTGAGCAGCATGCAGATGCGCGGACTGCTCTCCACCAAGAACTATAACTACGGCCAGTATGAGGATTTCGAAAAGGTCAACGGCGAGACTTTGGCCGAGGAACACAATATAGTCAACAAAGGCTGTCTGACCTGTCCCATCAAGTGCGCCCGTACAGTAAGCGTCGGCGGACACGAGGTCAAGGGACCCGAACTTGAAACGCTTGGACTCCTCGGCGGCGGCATACTCAATAACGATCTTGAAAAGATCCTGCGTTGGAACAACGAGCTTGACGAGCTGGGCATGGACACCATCTCCGCCGCAAGCACTCTCGCCTACGCCATGGAGGCTAATGAGAAGGGACTCTGGAGCAACGGACTCGCTTTCGGCGATACCGATGGCATTTCCCGGATATGGGAGGATATAGCCTTCCGCCGCGGGATCGGCGACGAGCTTGCCGAAGGCAGCCGCCGCCTCAGCGACAAATACGGCGGAAAGGAATTCGCCATCCAGTCCAAGGGACTTGAGCTCGCCGCATATGAACCGCGCAGAGCGGTGGGCATGGGCCTCGGATATGCGGTCAGCAACCGCGGCGGCTGCCATCTCAACGGCGGATATATGGTCATTATGGAGGGACTCGGTCTTAACATCAACGCCCAGACTCCCCACGCCAAGGCTGACGGAACTGTAATGTTCCAGAACCTTATGGAGATGATCTCCGCATCCGGACAGTGCCTTTTCACCTCCTACGCATTTTTCCCCGGCTTCCTGCTTACAAGGCCGAACGGCTTCGTCACCCGTACGGTGAACTTCCTCGTGCCTTATCTTGGCTGGGCGCTGCGTTTCCTCAATAAATTCCCGCTGGTGGCGGCTTTGCATCTCCCTGTTTTCCACCATACAAAGATGTTCAATGTCGCACTCGGCATGCCCATGACATTCGGCAAATATATGCGCTGCGGCGAGCGCGGCTACAATCTCGAGCGCAAGGTCAATGCCCGCTTCGG
>JAZOBQ010000007.1:0-8390 GCA_045596005.1 Oscillospiraceae bacterium | reverse complement strand
GCGATGAGCAGGGTCGTTCCGGCACCCTCGAGCACTCGGGAGAAAATGTCGCGTCCGAAGTTATCGGTGCCGAGGATATGGGCTAAGCTGGGAGCTGCGGAGCGTGCGCTTGCGTCCATGGCGTTCGGCTCATAGGGAGTCCAGAAAAATCCCATGATGATGAGCGCCGTCACAAACGCGGTTATGGCACAGCCGAATATTAAATTGTAGTTACGGCGTTTTTTCATGGCTTTTTCCTTTGTTGAGCCTGTCTCAAACGTAGCTTCTGTCTATCTCCACAACGGCGTAGCAGCCGGGGAAACGGCGCGAAGTCTCGTCTCTGATGAGTTTTGCCGCCATATCGTCGCTCAGCGGATGATCCGCAGGCAGTACGGCGTCGAAAATATAGTTTGTATGTGTGGTGCCGGGCACCATGCGGAAATCGTGTATGCTGATGCCCTCGTCTATCTCCCTGACCATCTGAGCCACAGCCTCGCGTGCCGCGGCGGTGCGTTCATCGTGCAGGTCAATGGGGTCCATATGGACGACCGCGAGACAGCTCAGCTCGCGCTTGAGGTCGCGTTCAAGATTGTCAATGGCGTCGTGCAGCTCGTAAATATCCTTGCTCCCGTCCACCTCCGCGTGGAGGGAAACGATGAGTCTGCCGGGGCCGTAATCGTGGACGATGAGGTCATGTATTCCGCAGACGAGCTCGCAGGACATTACCATTTTCTCTATATTGTCCACAAGCTCCTTGTCCGGCGCCTGACCCAACAGGGGCGATATGGTGTCCCTCGCGGCGAGATAGCCTGCGCGGAGGATAAACACCGCCACGAATATTCCGACCCAGCCATCAATATTGATGTTGCTCAGCCAGGCGATGACCATGCTCACCAGAACAAGAGCGGTGGATACGGTGTCGGAAAGGCTGTCGGTCGCCGTGGCGATCATGGCGGCGGAATTTATCTTCCTGCCGACAGCGCGGTTATACGCCCACATATAGATCTTCACCGCGATGGACGCGAGCAGAATGATGACGCTGACCACACCGGCCTTCACAGGTTCGGGGGAGATGATCTTTTCTATGGAGCTTCGCGCAAGCTCGACGCCCATGAGAATTATGAGCACGCTCACGGCGAGACCGGCGAGATATTCTATCCTGCCGTGGCCGAATGGGTGGTCAGGGTCCGGCTTTTTCGAGGCCATACGGAAGCCGAAGAGGCTTATGAGGGAGCTTCCTGCGTCGGAGAGGTTGTTAACAGCGTCGGCGGCGATGGCGACCGAGCCGCTGAGCACTCCGGCTATGTACTTACCCACAAACAGCAGGACGTTCAGCGCAATGCCGAGCGCGGAACAGACGAGGCCGTAGCGCGTGCGCACAGCCGGGTCTTTATAATTATCCCTGTCGGGAATGAAAAGTTTTGCGAGGAAAGTAAGCATCGTGCGCTCCTTTCTTTTTAGCTTTGGCAAAAGTGAGTCTGTAATCTGAACAAAGTTTCTGGTGCCGGTTGCCTCCGGCGGCCATATTCTTTTCGCGCGGCCGAAAAGAATATGGAAAGAAAAGTCCGCCAAAGAGGGATTCCCCTCTTTGGAAACACCCCTTTGCTGCGGTGATAAATTGCCGATTCAGCCATAAAATGCTTGTGCGGCTCTAATAGCTTCAGCGTCTGTTTCCGCTGCCGCTACAGTTCTTGGTGCCTGTTCAGCACCACCGGGATTGGTGGAACAGCAGGACGAAGCCTGCTTTGGGGGATTCTATCAGATATACAGCTTCGCAAGGCCGCCCTGGCTGGTTTCGCGATAGTGGCGGTGCAGGTCGCGCCCGGTCTCATACATGGTCTCAACGACCATATCAAAGCTGATGCGGCGGGTGGAGGCAAGGAAGTTCGCAAGGCGCAGAGCGTTGATGGCACGAATAGCGGCAACGGCATTGCGCTCAATGCAGGGGATCTGCACAAGACCCTTGATGGGGTCGCAGGTGAGACCGAGGTGGTGCTCCATGGCGACCTCGGCGGCGTACTCTATCTGACCTATGCCCATCTCGTGCAGCTCGGCCAGAGCCGCGGCGCACATGGAGCAGGCCGTGCCTATCTCCGCCTGGCAGCCGCACTCGGCGCCGGAGATGGAGGCGTCTTCTTTTACGAGGTTTCCGATCACACCGCCCACGGCGAGCGCGCGGACGATCTGCTCGTCGGTGAATCCTTTTTCAAGCTGCATATACCGCAGCGCGGCAGGCACGACGCCGCAGGCTCCGCAGGTGGGCGCGGTGACGATAACACCCGCGTCGGCGTTGTGCTCGGCGACGGCAAAGGCGAAGGCGCAGACTATGCGGTCCTCTCTCGTGGCGTGGGACTCGTCAATGTGGCGCTTGTTGAAAAGATACTGTGCCTTGCGCTCTACTCCCAGTCCGCCATGGAGCGTACCGGTCTCGCGCAGTCCCTGGTTGATGGCGGAAACCATGGTATTCCACACTTTGTGGAGATAGTCCCATATCTCGGGGCCTTCGCACAGCTCAACATAGTCGCTGATGCGTATACCGTTGCTGCGGCAGAATCCGGCTATCTCCGCGAAAGAGTTTTCGGGATATACCTCGCTTGCAGGGTCGCTCTCCCTGCCTTCAATCTCGATAGCGCCGCCGCCAACGCTCAAAACGCGCATTTTGGCGATCTCTTCGCCGCCTTTGTAGGCATAAAGCTCCATCGTGTTGGGGTGGACAAAATCCTGAGGCGTTGTGTCGAACACGAGCTCGGTGCGCTCTTCGCCCAGAACGTCCAGTACCGCGCGGTCGGTGCAGTGACCAAGACCGGTACGGGCGAGGGAGCCGAATAGTATCACCTTAAAGTTCTCGGCTTCGGGGTTTTCCTCAAGAAAAACGCGGCAGGCTCGGTCAGGCCCCATGGTGTGGGAGGAGGAGGGGCCGCGGCCTATCTTGTAGAGTTCACGGAGAGATTTCATAGCTTAAGGTTCTCCTTTGAATCGGAAGTCATTTCTTACTGCAGTCTTATTCTCGGGTCAACGTACTGATAAAGTACATCGGCGAGGAAGTTCACGAAAAGCACGAGGGCGCTGATCATCATTATGATGGCGAGCACAACGGGATGGTCGCGGTTGCCTATACTCATTATCAGCATACGGCCTATACCGGGAATGGTGAAAACCTGCTCGATAATTATGCTGCCGGCAACTATGTCCGCGAGGGTAACAGCAAGGAAGGTGATGACAGGGAGCATGGAATTTCTGAGCACATGACGCCAGAGAATGCCCGACTGGCTGTTGCCGCGGGAACGGGCGGTGCGGACATAGTCCTCGCCCATTTCGTTTATGATGCTGCTGCGCAGGAGCTTGACGGTCATCGCACTCTTGGGCAGGGCTATGGCCAGCGCGGCGAAGAAGAGGTAGGTGAAAAATCCACCGACACTCTCATCTATATTTACGAAGTCGCCCACCACGAAAAGCTTCAGCGCAAGGCCGAAGATGCTGGTAAAAAGTATGCCTATGAAAAATGGCGGGACAGACATTGTTATCTGGTTTATTACGGAAAAGATGCGGTCGATTATGCCGTTTCTGAAGCGGGCAAGGAAGATGCCCACTGGTATCGAAATTACCACAACGAGCACAAATGCTATGGCGGAGAGGCATGCGGTCACGAAGACCTTGCCCTCCAGAAGCTCACTCACCGGCAGACGGTAACCGTAGCTGATGCCGAGGTCGCCGGTGAAGAAACCTGTGAGCCAGTTCAGGTAGCGCTGAGGCATCGGAACATTGAGTCCCAGCTCTTCGCGCAGAGCCTCGGCGCGCTCGGGCGTGTAGTCGGTGCCGAGTATTGCGTCCACAGGGTCTGCGGGTATGATCTCGAAGGCCAGAAAGGCCAGTATTGAAATAATAAGGAGGGTGAGAAGCATCACTCCTGCCTTTTTGAGTATGTAACGCACAGTCATCCTCCTTAGTTTGTTGAAATTGGGGTTTGATTTAAAGGAAAGTGTTTCCTTCGCATATAAGGGACACGCCATTTCTTTTTGCTCGCACGTAATGCCTCCGGCGGGTGACTTTTGTAATGGGACAAAAGTCACCAAAAACCCCCAGGGGGCTGCGGTTCCCTTGCCCCCAGGATTTTCAAATTATCGCTTCGCTTAGTTCGGCCCACCTTGCGGCAGGAAAGATCCGGCGGCTGGCTCCGCAGCGCCGCCTGCTGCTGTGTCGGCGGTGAGATTTTTCGAGTACGGCGAAATTCGGAGATGCGGCATAAGGCAAAAAAGCAAGCGGACTGATTATTTAGCCAACGAAATGAATCCCAGCAAGATCCATTACATAGATGGGATAGAATCTGTAACCCTCGATGCCCTTGCGTACCGCAACGAAATCGCAGGGATCCTGGATATATACATTGGATGCGTCCTCTGCCAGAATGGTCTGAGCTTCCTTGTACAGCGCGATCTGCTCCGCTTCGTCCGTTGCGGCGAGAGCGGCATTATAGACCTCGTCATAACGCTCGGAAACATAGTTGCTCATGTTCTTGGCATGGGTGCTCTCATAGCGCGCGAGGAGACTCTGCGCGGTCATGGCGCCGGAAGCGTCAAAACCGAGAATGGTGCCGTGGTAATTGCGTCCTTTATATACCTCGTCGTACCAGGTTCCCCATTCGACGGTGTCTATGGTGCAGTTGATGCCCACAGCCTTGAGCTGCTCGGCAACGACCTGAGCGGTATCGACATGGAAGGGATAGTTGGAGGGAACGGTGATGACAAAGTCAAAATCGTTGGCATAACCGGCCTCGGCGAGGAGGCTCTTTGCCTTTGCGGGGTCGTAGCTGTAATAATCGCTCAGATCCTCGTAGTACTTGGCGAAAGCGGGGTACATATTGCTGCCCACGATGAAGCCCTTGCCGTTTGACACAAAGTCGAGTATCATCTGGCGGTCAACGGCATAGTTGAGAGCCTGACGCACGCGGATGTCGCTGAGAGGCTCATAGGCGTTGTTGAGGAAAAGCGCCTGCACCAGAGTCATGCTGCCCTCGAGAATGTTGAAGTCGTTCTCGAGACCGGCGACCTGTGCGCTGGTCAGATGGGCGCAGACGTCGATAGCGCCGGACTTGAGGCTCATAACGAGAGTGTCGCCGTTTTCGATTATCTTGAAAGTGACCTTGTCGACATATGCCTTTTCACCCCAGTAATCGTCAAAGCGCTCGAGCACAACGTTTTCCTGTGCGGAGCGGGAGACAAAGCGGAAGGGGCCGGTGCCTATAAGTCCGTCGGTTGCAGGCTCGCTGCCCTCGGGAATTATGGCGCAGTTGAGGAAACTGAGGAACTCCAGATAAGGCTCATAGGTCTTGACCACAACGGTCTTTTCGTCTATGGCCTCCACGCTCTCCACGGCGGAGAAGGTGGAAATAAGGGGAGTGCCGGTTTCAAAGCCCGCGACACGGGAGATGGAATAAACAACATCCCCGACCGTCACTTCGCGTCCGTCATGGAACTTGACACCTTCGCGCAGAGTGAAGGTAAAGGTGTCGGCGTTTTCTCCGATGACGTATTTGCTGGCAACAGCGGGGATCAGATTTCCGTCAGTATCGGGCTTGACAAGGCCCTCAAATACATTAAACAAGACTTCTCTGGTTCCTGCCGCCGCCATGGTGTGGGGGTCAAGACTGTCGTCCAAATCCTGAGCTATGCCCACGGTCAGCTCGCCGCCGTAGACTATCTCATTCGTCGCGGAGTTGCTTTCCTCGCCGGGTGTGGCCGCAGGCTGCGCCGGGCTGTCCTTGCCGTCTCCGCAGCCGCAGAGTACAGCAGTAAGCATGAGCACCGCCAGAAGGAGTGAAAGGGTCTTTCTGAGTTTGTTCATTGGTTTTTTCTCCTTTGAAAGTTTCTCCGATATTAAATTTTGCGCATTTTGCGCGGAGATATCCCTCCTGCACATATGCGCCAAAAGTATACTCCATAATGCCGGATTTTGCAACGGCTTTTTGCTCTTTCCGCTCCCGTATTTTCCCTTTGAAGGGAGAAATCTGATGTAAAAAAGATACATTAATAATATAAACTGACTTCGACAATACGAAAGGAGCGTTTACGTCGTGTGGTTTTTCTTTTCCATTCTCGCCCTCGCCCTTCCTCTTCTTGGCATGGCTTTGCAGCGCAACCGACGCATCCGTGACCCCTGGCTTTTTTCCGTAGGCAGCTTTATGTGCTTCGCCATTGTCTGCATGGACGAGCTTTTCACCGTTCGCCGCCGCTGCTTCAGCGGCGATTTCGGCGGCATTGAGGACACCATTGGCGCCGTTTTGCTCATCACGGGCGCCCTCGCCGTCACCGTAGTGCTGCTCAACGCCCTGCTTCTGGCGCTCGGCCACATCGACAGGCACTGACAAGCGTGAAAAAAGTTTGAATAATTCTTGAAAATACCGCAAAAACTCCTTTACAAGTGCAAATAATTATGGTAAAGTATATGAGCTTGTGCCCGCACGCTCAGTTTTGGGTGTTCCTTTCTACCCCAATACTTAGCCGCAGGGTATGAAAATTAAGAAAGGACGTATGTACCATGATCACCAAAGACCAGAAGACCGTAGTTATCGAAGCTAACCGCACCCACGAGACCGACACCGGTTCTCCCGAAGTTCAGATCGCCATTCTCTCCGAGCGCATCAAGCAGCTCACCGAGCATCTGAAGAACCATCCCAACGACGACCACAGCCGTCTCGGCATGTACAAGATGGTTGGTAAGCGCCGCCGCCTGCTCGACTACCTCATCAAGACTGACATCGAGCGTTATCGTGCAATCATTGCAAAGCTGGGTATCCGCAAGTAATTTTATTTTTGCGTATTCCCTTCACTGAAGGTTATGAAGGTTTATTTTCTGGGGACAATTTAATATTGTCCCCAGAATTTTTTAACCGTCAAATAAGTGGTGAAGCCACTTGTTTGAAAAGACAAAGACACAAAACGGGGCCCCATATTTTAGTATTTGAAAATGAGCCGTTCCTTTAAAGGCTCCCTTGCAAAGGGAGTTGTCCGCCAAAATTGGCGGACTGAGGGATTGCATCAAATAAATCCGGCTTATTTTCAAGTGCTAAACGATGGGCGCTCCGATCAAGCCGAAAAAAATATTACAAAAGGAGTGCTACACAAATGATCATCAAGCACAAGCAGTTTGACGTTAAAAACTACGAGATCGACTACTGCGGCCGCCCCCTGAAGATGCAGGTAGGCAAGATGGCCGAGCTGTGCAACGCCGCCGTCCTCGTACAGTACGGCGAGACCACCGTTCTCGTAACCTGCACCGCTTCCGCCCGCCCCAAGGACGGTATCGACTACTTCCCCCTGAGCGTTGACTTCAACGAGAAGATGTACGCTGTCGGCCGTATCCCCGGCTCCTTCATGCGCCGCGAGGCCAAGCCCAGCCTGCCCGCAGTTCTGGCTTCCCGCCTCATCGACCGCCCCATGCGTCCCCTCTTCCCCTCCGATCTGCGCAACGACGTCATCATCTCCTGCGACGTTCTGAACGTTGACCGCGACTGCTCTCCCGAGATCACCGCAATGATCGGTGCTTCCGCAGCAGTTTCCATCTCCGACGTTCCATTCAACGGCCCCATCGCCGGCATCGTCCTCGGCTGGGACGGCGAGAACTATCTCTTCAACCCCACCAAGGAAGAGCGCGAGCGCAACCTGATGACCACCACCATCGCAGCTACCCACAAGAAGATCGTCATGATCGAGTCCGAGGCCAAGGAAGTTCCCGATGACATTATGTTCGAGGGTATCGTTCAGGCTCACGAGAAGCTCCAGTGCGTCCCCGACCTCAACGACAAGATGGACGAAGAGATCGGCAAGCCCAAGTTCGAGTATGCCAAGGCTCCCTTCGCCGACGACCTGTTTGATAAGCTCCTCTCCAACGAGTTCGAAGGCATGGAATACTGCATGGACACCGACGACAAGAACGTCCGCGAGGCTCGCGTAAACGAGTGGGTCACCGCTATGGAAGAAAAGTACGGCGAAGAGCATCCCGACATCATGCAGTACATGGACGAGATCCTCTACAAGCTGCAGAAGAAGGTCGTCAAGAAGTGGCTGCTCGCCGGCAAGCGTGTCGACGGCCGCGCCATGAATGAGATCCGCGCTCTCGGCAGCGAAGTCGGCCTCATCCCCTCCGTCCACGGTTCCGGTCTGTTCACCCGCGGCCAGACCCAGGTTCTCTCCATCGCAACTCTCAACACCCTCTCCATGTGCCAGAAGCTCGACACCATCTGGGAAGAGGAAGAGAAGCGCTTCATGCATCACTACAACATGCCTCCCTACTCCACCGGCGAAGCCCGTGCCGCACGCTCCACCAGCCGCCGCGAGTACGGCCACGGCGCCCTCGTCGAGAAGGCTCTCGAGGCAGTCATCCCCGAGGTCGAGGACTTCCCCTATGCTATCCGT
>JAZOBQ010000006.1:0-11978 GCA_045596005.1 Oscillospiraceae bacterium | reverse complement strand
AGACGTTGCTAAGAAGATCTTTGACGAGATCGCTCCCAAGTACGCTGAGCGTCAGGGCGGTTACACCCGTGTAACCCGCATCGGACCCCGCCGCGGTGACGCTGCCGAGATGGCAGTTATCGAGCTCGTATAAGTTCGATTATTCCGAATTAAAAAGCCTGTACCAAATTGGTACAGGCTTTTATTTTTAAGAGAACAGCTCCCTCTTTCGAGGGAGCTGAAGTTTTACTTTATAAGCATAAAAGCACGGCAGCCGAGTTTTTCAAGCGACTCGAAGCCGAGCGAACGATAAAAAGCCAGAGTCCTATCCTCAATATCGGTGGAAAGCACTATCTGACGTACATGAGGAAAGCGCCGCAGAGCTTCGTTCAAAAGCGCAGTACCAATACCACGACGCTGATGATCCGGTTTGACAAGGATATCCTGAATATAAACGATCGTCTCACCGTCACCAACGCAGCGGATAAGTCCGAGAAGCGAGCCGTTCTCGTAAGCGGTAAGCAGGAGCAGCGATTTGGCAAGGCCGGCGTAAAGAGTTTCGGGACTGTCGGTGTAGGCGGTCCAGCCTACACTCGAATAAAGCTCAAGAATTTCGCGTTGGTTGATAGTTTTGTATTCCTTTATGACCATAAGTATCCTCCTTTATTTGACGAGATACTTATGCGAGACGCAGCCTCATTCGCCTTCACCTCCGCTGGGTTTGGCCTCGGGCAGGAACTTTGCCTTCAGAATATTGACAATGGCAAAAAACGCAATTACGAGAAGGCCTAGCACGATGCCGATGGCAGCGCCGAGCACGCCACGCATGAAGGAAACATGCAGGGGTGTAAAGCCGTGGCAGAAGCTGTTGAGCAGGCTCGTGATCTCAAGCGTGCAGCACAATGCACTGACGAGGCGGAGCATACCGTCTTTTCTCCAGCCGGGGACAAACAGTAGTGCAATAAAGGGAACACCAACAAGGAACTCCTTAGTGCGTGGACGGGCATAGAAAGTGTACTCGAGAGTAACGCGCATCGTGTTTTCAAGTTGGCTGATCTGCATCGCGTCGCCGCTGCGTCGAATGAGAACGGCGAGAGCAATGAGTATGAGAACAACGGCAGGGATCATGCCGAGAAGTTCGCGGCGGGTGAAATCACGGCGGATAAACCGGCGGAGGATCGGGAGTGCGAAGACGATACCGCAGGCGGCGAGAGGCAGCATCATGCTGACCTTTACTCCGGCGAAAATGGTCTCGCCCATCATATAGCTCTGGTCGGCCTGAATAGCGCCGATCGCGAGTCCGCAGAGCAAGCCCCAGGCAAGTACGGCACAGACGCCGAGAAGGTATCCGGGAACAGCCTTCAGACTGATACCGTCGCCGCGCACGAAGCGGACATACAGCGCATAGACAAGAACCAGACTGCCTCCGGTAGCGCAGGCGAAGGCCAGCACTTTCTGGGCAAGATCGGGCATTACAAAGGCGGCTGCAGCCGTGCCAACGAGGCCGATAGCGGCAATAACAGTGCCGAAGCGTTTGAGAAACTTAAAGCGAGTTGCGAGGAAAAGCCACATGGCAACCGGTACGAGTCCTGTAAGCCAGATGCACAGAGGACTCATTGCTCCTACATCGAGTACTGAAAACTCATTGCCGTAGCTGTAACCGCGCTCGAGAAGACGGTTTTCGATGTTTGCAAACATCTCGGTGTAAACAGTAGGGTCAAGAACAAGAGATTTATCCTTGTGTGTGATAGGACGCAGGAGCATCAGACGCGCGCCGTCGTCGGTGAGGGCGCGGAAGAGGACGTTTTCAACTTCCTGTGCGCGCAGCTCCTCGGTGTAGCGGTCAGCGAAACCGGAGTAAAGGTAGATGCATTTGATGGTCGGGCCGTCGTAATCCTCGGTGCTGAAATCAGAAGGAGCAATAATGCCCGTGCGGTAGGCGTCCTTCATGAGGGCGAGAGGGGTGTCACCAATATCATGTAGAGGTTTGTTCTTGAACGGAAGAACGAAGGCCCAGTCTCCTTCGAGATAACCGCGTCCCGCTGCCTTCATTCCGGCAGCGTCAACTCTCTCGAGAAGATCGGCAGAGGGCTGCGTGGAAAAGATGACGTAGCGCACGCCGCCGTCAGAGAAAAGACGGAACCACTCGTCCTCGGACATTTCGCTGTAACGGGCGAGACGGGCGACATCGTGGTAATATACCGCACCGGCAATGCTGCGGTCTTCCATCTCGGCGCCAATACGTCCCCATAGCACAAATACGTCGGCAAGTATGCCGACGGTGAGAATGACAATTAATATGATACGATTAATATTCTTTTTCATGGTAAAATCTCCGTGAGACCCGGGAGAGGGTATTGAGTCCCCGGGCTGCGTTGACAAGTAATCGGGAATGAAATATAATATAAGAATATCATTGACGGGATATTTTGTAAAGGAGAATCATGGAACATAGAATCAAAAGGCTCTGCGAGCATGGCTTCTGGCTGATGCTGCTCATAAGTCCTTTTCTGGACCTGATAAACGGAATTTGGACATATATACAGGTGGGTGGCAACGGTGGAATGCTCAGCACCCTCGACCTTCCCGACAGCCTCGGAATGGGCCCCAGCCTTGCTGTAAGAATGCTGTTTCTGGCAGTTATGCTTGTATATTTGCTTCTGCTGCGCCATAAAAAGGCAATATTAATGTTCGTCGCAATCGGTGTTACCTGGCTGTTGACCGTGGCTTTGGAATTTGCCCGCGGCGTCGAGTTTTCACTTTCCGCTGACATAAGCTATATTGTAAGATTTTGCTACTGCCTTGTCTGCCTTGTTGTTGCTGAGCGCGTGATAAAAGCGGGGGCGGAACATTTTTCGCTTCGCGAGCGTGTGGACAGGCTGCTTTGCGTTGCAGCCCTGACGGCTTCCCTCGGCGTGCTTATTCCTTTTATTCTGAAAATCGGCTTTTTCACCTATGCCGACCCCTTGGGATATCGCGGAAGCCGCGGTTTTTACTACGCCGGAAATGACATCACAGTCGTTATTATGCTGATACTGCCCATTATGCTCGCATCATGGATGGAGAAAAAGGGCAGAAGCGGAGTATGGGACTTCATGAAAGCGATATGTGCTGCCGCCAGCGTTTCTGCGCTTATGATAATCGGAACAAAGACCGCGTTTGTTGCGGTTGCGGTTATAGGCTGCGTGATGCTGGTTTATTCGCTCGTATCGGCTGTGCGCGAAAAAAATCTCCGTATGCTGCTGCGACTGCTTTTCGTGGCTCTGTTGTCTGCGGGAATTTTCTTCATGCTCAGCATGCTTGGAGCCAATGCCGCAGCCACTGTAAAAGACTCAGTGTCCGCAACTGAAAAATATGCCGAAAACAGTCCTATGGCGGAGGCCATTCTCTCCGGCCGCACGACCTATCTTGTAACTGCGTGGTATGAGCTGCTTGCCGGTCTGCCGCTGACTGCCGTCGTTGGCATCGGTCGAGGCACACAGCTGCGTATAATCGAGATGGACGTGTTCGAAGTCCTTATCTACTACGGCATGCTCGGAACGGTCAGTATGCTTTGGCTTTACCTGAGCCAGGGCGTCAAGGTCGTGCGAGATCTTTTCCGCAGCTTCAGCCTGCGCAATCTGGCCTGCTGCACGGCGCTCGCGCTTTGTGTAGGCTTCCTCTTCCTTGCCGGACATGTACTCTTCTCCGTTACCGCCGGATTTTACTTCGCGTTTCTGCTTGCATATACGCGCCTTGACTGTTCCCGCGAGGGGCTGGAGGCAAAAATAATCTGACAAGGGTGATAAAATATGGAAAAGAAACTCCCGCGCGCATGGGCAAGGTTATCTATAATTCTTATGGCGCTTGGCATAGTGGTAATGCTCGTGCTGCATAAGTATGTTTTTGGCCTGCTTTTTGGCTTCGTGCTGTTGGCTGCAGGATATGGAATACAGTTTTTTTTCCTTCGCTGCCCTGCATGCCGCAAGAGCAACGCCGCACCGCAGTGGAAGCGCAGCGGCACGCAACGCTGTACAAAATGCGGCCACGTGTTCGAATTTGATAAATAATGAAAAGCAGCGCACCGGAAACGGTACGCTGCTTTTTGCTGTTATTTTTGTGCAATCTCGTTGAGATCGTAGGGAGTAGTCTGATAGACGAAGTAGTTCAGCCAGTTCTGGTAAAGCAGGTTGGCGTGGCTGCGCCAGCTGACGATGGGTGTTTTTGTGTCATCGTCGCCGGGGAAGTAATTATAGGGGACATGAATGGGGAGTCCCTGCCCCTTGTCGCGGTCATACTCGCGCTTGAGGGTGTCCCAGTCGTATTCGCTGTGTCCGGTGATGAAGACCTGCTTGCCGCCCTCGGTGGCAAGGGCGTAGACTCCCGCTTCGGCGGAGGAAGCGAGGATCTTCAACTCGGGATGGGCCTCAATGTCCTCACGCTTGACGCTCGTGTGACGGGAATGAGGCACCATGAACACCTCGTCGAAACCGCGAAGGAGCATATTGCTGCGGCGCTCCACAGTATGGGGGAACACGCCGAAAAGCTTTTCGGGCAGCTCATATTTGGGTATGCCAAAGTGGTGGTAGAGCGCAGCCTGCGCACCCCAGCAGATGTGGAATGTGCTGTGGACATGGGCGAGGCTCCAGTCCATGATCTCGCAGAGCTCATCCCAGTAGTCAACTTCCTCAAACTTCATCAGTTCGACAGGCGCGCCGGTGATTATCATTCCGTCATAGTAGCGGTCGCGGATCTTGTCGAAAGTGGTGTAGAACTTGAACATGTGCTCGCTGGAGGTGTTCTTGCTGACATGACCGCGCACCTGCATGAGCTCAAGCTCCACCTGCAGGGGAGTGTTGCCGAGAAGTCGGGCGAGCTGAGTCTCGGTAACGATCTTGGTGGGCATAAGGTTAAGCAGCAGTATCTGAAGAGGACGGATGTCCTGGGTCATGGCGCGGGTCTCGGTCATGACGAAAATATTTTCGCTGTTGAGCGTTTGAGTTGCGGGCAGGTCGTTTGGTATTTTAATGGGCATACTCTCTGTTTCCTTTCGGGAGCGATGTCTTGTTCGGCGGACTGGGAGAGTCCACACGGCGGTGCAGGGATGATTTGCGAATAGACAGATCAGATCTGTGCGAGAGCCTGTTCAAGGTCGGCGATGAGGTCGGCGGCGTCCTCAATGCCGCAGCTGAGACGGACGAGGTCGGGAGTGACGCCCGCGGCGGCGAGCTCGGCATCGTTCATCTGGCGGTGGGTGGCACTGGCGGGGTGGAGGCAGCAGGTGCGTGCGTCGGCAACATGGGTCTCGATCGCGGCGATACGGAGCTTGCCCATGAATTCTTCGGCAGCGGCGCGTCCGCCCTTGACGCCGAAGGATACAACGCCGCAGGAGCCATTGGGCAGGTATTTTTGTCCAAGCTCGTAATACTTGTCGCCGGGCAGTCCACAGTACTGCACCCACTCGATCTTTTCATGGGAGCTCAGATATTCGGCGATCGCCTGTGCGTTTTCGCAGTGCCTTGCCATACGCAGATGGAGACTCTCAAGTCCGAGATTGAGGTAATAGGCGCTCTGGGGAGACTGGATGGAGCCAAAGTCGCGCATGAGCTGAGCGGTGCACTTGGTTATAAATGCGCCTTCGAGGCCGAAGCGCTCGGTGTAGGTGACGCCGTGGTAGCTGTCATCGGGAGTGCAAAGGCCGGGGAACTTATCGGCGTGGGTGGTCCAGTCGAACTTGCCGGAGTCAACAATGCAGCCACCGATGGCGCCGCCGTGGCCGTCCATATACTTGGTGGTGGAATGGGTGACGATGTCAGCGCCCCACTCGAAGGGACGGCAGTTGATGGGAGTTGCGAAGGTGTTGTCCACGATGAGGGGAACGCCGTGGGCATGGGCGGCCTTGGCGAATTTCTCGATGTCAAGGACGGTGAGAGCGGGATTTGCGATAGTCTCGCCGAACACGGCCTTGGTGTTGGGGCGGAATGCTGCTTCAAGTTCTTCTTCGCTGCAGTCGGGGGATACGAAAGTGAACTCAATGCCCATGCGCTTCATTGTGACGGCGAAAAGGTTGTAAGTGCCGCCGTAGATGCTGGCGGAGGAAACGACATGGTCTCCGCAGGAGGCGATATTGAAAACAGCGTAGAAATTGGCGGCCTGACCGGAGGAAGTGAGCATGGCTGCGCTTCCACCCTCGAGGGCGGCAATTTTGGCTGCGACGTAGTCATTGGTGGGGTTCTGGAGGCGGCTGTAGAAATATCCGGAGGCCTCAAGGTCAAAGAGCTTGCCCATTTCGGCGCTGGAGGCATATTTGAATGTGGTACTCTGAATTATGGGTATCTGGCGGGGTTCGCCGTTGCCGGGGGTATAGCCGGCCTGTACGCATTTTGTTCCGATTTTGTTTTCAGCCATTGTTTATCTCTCCTTACAGGATGGTTTGTTGCATTGTGAATTTGATTTTACAGGCAAACGCCGGACAGCTTAGAAAGACAGCTGGCGTTTACTCAATAAAAAAGGCGGTCAGGGGAAATGCCCTTAACCGCCTTCAGTATACATTTCCGAGAAACTCAGAAAAGACCGAAGACGGCGGAGGGCATCATCATGGAAGAAATCATATTCATCTTCATTGAATGGCGCCTCCTTTCGGTCTGACTGAGATTTTTTTTTCATTCTAAGCGTCCGCACCTGACTTGTCAAGCGCCTTTGCGCAAAAGAAAGGATTTTTTCGGATGTTCGAAGCCATGCACCCAGTCCGAGCGCAGGTAGTAGACGAGGTATATGGACGAGCTGATGAGCCAGGTGATCGGATAGGCCCAGTAAATAAACGATATCTCGCCGACGAAATGCATGATGAGATAGATGTATATAAGTCTCAAAACGCACCAGATACCGAGCATGACCATCATGGGGACAAAGGCCTTGCCCGCACCGCGGCACACGGCTGCAACGGAGTGGGAAAAGCTGAGCAGGAAATAGAACTTTGCAAGCGTGCGCGCCTGCAGCGCTCCGAGTCGGACAACTTCGGGAGTCGGGTCGAACATGGCAACGAGCTGAGGTGCGAAGGCCAGAACGGCAAAGCCAATGCACTGGGCGAGACATACGGCAACGATAATACCGAAGCGAGCACCCTTCTTGGCGCGCTCAAATTCTCTTGCGCCGAGATTCTGGCTGATGAAGGTGGAAATGGCCATGTTGAAGCTCATGATCGGCAGGAAGGCGAAGCCTTCTATCTTGCTGTGAGCTCCGTAGGCTGCCATGGCCATCATTCCGAAGGAGTTTATCTGGCTCTGCACCACGACGTTGGCAAGACCGATAACGGAGTTCTGCACGCCTGAGGGCAAACCGATGCGGACTATCTCTCCGAAAATCTCGCGGTGGATGCGTATGCGGCTGATGTAAACGGAGAAAATGCGTCCTTTCTTGAGCACATGGAACAGGCAGAGCACAAGTGCGCTGGCCTGACTGAGTACGGTGGCGAAAGCGGCAGACCAGACGCCCAAACCGAAGCCGCCGATGAACAGCACATCAAGAACGATGTTAAGCACGGAGGAGTAAATAAGGTAATAGAGCGGACGGCGGCTGTCGCCGACGGCGTTCATAATTCCCTTGCACATGTTATACATGACGATGGTGCTTATTCCACCGAAGTACCAGCGAAAGTATTCCACAGCTTCGCCCATAACGGCGGGGTCGGTGTTTATCCAGCGCAGCAGGGTAGGGGTGAAACTAACGCCGAAAATGGTAAGCGTCGCGCTGGCAATAAGGCCGAAGGCGAGGTTTGTGTGGATGGCTTTGCTGACCTTGTCGGGGTCACCCGCGCCGAAGTAGCGGGCGATGACAGTGCCTGCGCCCATGCTTATGCCGACGAAGAAGCTGATCATCAGATGTATCAGCGGTCCGGAGGAGCTGACAGCGGCGAGGGAGCTGGTGCCGAGCAGACGGCCGACGATAAAGGCGTCCGCCGTGTTGTACAGCTGCTGGAAAAGCTGGCTGAGCAGAATGGGCAGCGCAAAAGCGAGCATGTGCTTATATATGCTGCCCTGCGTCATATCGCGCGTGTGTCGGGCAGATTTTTTCGTGGAAGAATTCAATACTTTGTTCATAACGCTTTAATTCTACACCTCTTTAGCGTGAAAAACAATACGACAATTATGAACAAAAGATGAATTTAATTCACAGTACATTTTATTATAAACTTGCACAAGTTTGCAATTGAGATTATACTTGGTGTGTAGAAAAAGAAGGGGTGGAGAAATGAAAAGATATCTTGCGATACTACTATGCCTGACCGCGATTATAAGTTTTTGCGCATGCGCTGCAGATGCGGACGTGGTATATACGCCCAACAGTCCAACTGCGGGTTTATCAACGGCTGCGCCCACACCGGACCCTGACCCGGTTATGCCTCCGCCTGTCGAATTTATACCGTCGGAGCCTGAAGCTGCGCAACCGGAGTCTGACGACACACCTGTACCCACTGCGACACCGGTGCTTCCACCTGCACCTGCCGGAGCCGGAAAACAGAGCTATGACGCGGATTTGCCCGGATATGCGGTGTTGAACCCTGTCTACGTTGACGCCAGCTCTGCGCTGAACTATTACGGCAAGGTCTTCAAGGCCGAATATGTTTCCGACGGCGACATCGCAACCTGCTGGCAGGAGGCGGCCGCCGGCAACGGTATAGGCGAGTATCTGACGATGGACTTCGGTCAGACGGTAAGCACTTCGCTGATCAGATTCCGAATCGGTTATGCCAAGGACGACACAGGATATTATATGAATAACCGCCCCTCGAGTCTGTGGATCGAATTTTCCGACGGACAGTGCATCAGCTGTGCTATCCCCGACGAAAACGATTGGTACACCATGTACCTCCCTGACCCCGTTTATTTTGACTGGGTCAGATTCACGATCGATGATGTCTATGGCGGTGACGAGTATCCGGACACCTGCATTTCGGAGATAGTTATCTATACCGAAGGAGCGGACGGGCCGCTGACTCCGCAGCAGCCTGCCGACCTGCCTTCCGTATACTATAAGGAACCTTACGCCAGCTACATACGGCTGCTGGAGACCAACTGCTGGGCGACGGATTTCGGTATCGATCTCAATGACAGCTCGCGCCTTGAGGGATTCAGCGTCTATGATTTCTGGGACGGTGGCTGGAACGAGTATCTGGACGAATATCCGGTCAACTATTTTGTGTGCGATCTGACCGGAGATGGCGTGGATGAACTCGTCATTACCGGCAACTGTATGATCGGATATATAGAAGACTGCTTTTTCTTCAGCTACAGAAACTCTCAGCCGGTTTATCTGGGCAGTGTGGAGATGACGCCGGGCGCTATTTTCAGAGATGAGGCCGGATTTATCCTGCACGACGGCGCGACCGACACAGCGTGGGAGGCTCGACTGAGCTTCAATAACGGAGTTCCGGAGATAGGCCAGCTGCAGTACTTCCATTATGAGGATCCGAATCCCATAGAGCGCGGACTCGAGACCGTGCAATACTGCTTCGAGAGAAATGCGGGCCTTACCAAGCCGTATCTGGACCCGCTATATGAACTTGGAAGATAAGGCGATTCATCTTTACTGAAAGAAAATGGACTCTTGCAAATTCTTTTGCAAGAGTCCATTTTTGTTGCTTGTTATGCCTTGGTGTCGCAGTAGATGCAGCGGTAGGTGCCGGTTTCCGCGTCGGTGAGACGGAAAACATGGGGCAGCTCCTGCTCTATGCTGGTGATGCAGCGGGGATTGCGGCATTTGATAACGTCTTTGATCTTTTCGGGGAGCGGGGGATGGATCTTGTTGACCTTCTCGCCATTTTCGATGATGTTTACGGTGATATGGGGAGCGATGAAGCCGAGCAGATCAAGGTCGAGCTCAAGTTTCTCAGCGATCTTGATGATGTCCTTTTTGCCAAACTTGTCGCTGGGGGCGTTGCGGATGAGCGCAACTTCGCAGTCGAGCTTGTCGAGACCGAGGTGACGGTAAAGCTCCATGCCCTTTCCGGCGGGGATGTGGTCTATAACAAGACCGTTGACTATAGTTCCGATTATCATTTTCCCTTGCCTCCTTACTTGATGCCGAGCAGTTTCAGAATGAGAGCCATGCGGATATACTTGCCGTTATGCACCTGACGGAAGTAAGCGGCTCGCTCGTCGGCATCCACGGCAACGCTGATTTCGTTGACGCGGGGCAGAGGATGGAGCACACGCATGTCTGTTTTGGCGGTACGGAGCTTTTCGGGGGTGAGGATGTAGCTGTCCTTGAGACGGATGTAGTCGGCCTCGTTGAAGAAACGCTCGCGCTGAACTCTGGTCATATAGAGAATGTCGAGCTCGGGCATGGCCTCCTCAAGAGAGCGGACTTCCCTGTACTCAATGCCATGCTTGTCGAGGATCTCGGTGCGGACGTGCTCGGGAATGCGAAGCTCTTCGGGGGAGATGAGGATGAAGCGGACGCCTTCGTAGCGGCTCATTGCGGAGATGAGGGAATGGACGGTGCGTCCAAACTTGAGGTCGCCGCAGCAGCCGACGGTGAGACCCTCGAAAGCTCCCTTTTCACGGTGGATGGTGAGCAGGTCGGTGAGAGTTTGTGTGGGGTGGTTGTGACCGCCGTCGCCAGCGTTGATCACGGGAATGCCGCAGCTGATGCTGGCGACATAGGGTGCGCCCTCCTTGGGGTGGCGCATGGCGATTATATCGGCGAAGCACTCAACGGTTCTTGCGGTGTCGGCAACGCTCTCGCCCTTGCTTACGGAGGAGTTGGTGGCGTCGGAAAAGCCGATAACATGACCGCCGAGCTCATACATGGCGCTCTCAAAGCTCAGACGGGTGCGGGTGGAAGGCTCGTAAAAGAGGGTGGCGAGCTTTTTGCGCTTGCATTTTTCGCAGTAGGCGTCGGGGTTTGCGATGATGTCCTCCGCGGTGGCGATGAGGCCGTTAATATCCTCGGTAGAGAGGTCGAGGATGTCGATAAGGTCTTTTTTCATGGGGAAAACTCCTTGCTTTCGGAATTTCTTACTTGCCGATCCAGCTCTCGTCGGAGGGATTGTTGCGGAAGGCGATGAGGCGAGCCTTGTCGCTCTCGGCGATGTAGCCGTCAGCAGCGGCGACTTCAACTATGGTGTCGAAGTTGGTGAGGCTGACGTTCTTGACGTTTGCGGCGGCGAGACGCTCTACGCTCTTTGCCATGCCGTAGGTGAAGATGCTGGCGATGCCGAGGACTTCTGCGCCGGCTTCGCGGAGAGCTTCGACAACGCCGATGCAGCTGCCGCCGGTGGAGATGAGGTCTTCAACAACGACGACCTTCTGGCCGGGAAGGAGCTTGCCTTCGATGCGGTTGTTGCGGCCGTGGTCCTTGGCGGAGCCGCGGACGTAACCCATGGGCAGCCCCATCAGATGGGCGGTGATGGCGGCGTGGGCGATGCCTGCGGTGGAGGTGCCCATGAGGACTTCTGCCTCGGGATAGTTTTCGCGGATGAGCTCGGCAATGCCGGACTCAACGTCGAGTCTGACCTCATGGTCGGAGAGGGTCAGGCGGTTGTCGCAGTAGATGGGGCTCTTGATGCCGCTGGCCCAGGTGAAGGGCTCTTCGGGGCGCAGGAAGACGGCTTTGATGGACAGAAGATCTTTGGCAATGCGCTTTTCCATGGTGGTATTCCTCCTATATATCGGTATATGTTTGGTGAGATGCTGATTTTGGTGTGCTCCTCTTCGCTCGCGCTTTTCAGAATGGATCTCAGATCCATTCCTCCAAACCGCGAGACCTCAGAGCGATGCTTTCGCATCGACGCACAGTTGCCTGCCCGCCCCTCCCACGCTCCCACTGAACAGAGCGTGAATTCACGCCTTCCGGCTCCACTGGATTTCTGAGTCGGGGCGGGAAAAGGCGCAGACGATGCGGACGCTGTGCCTCGAGTTATGAGTTTGGCTGACGTGCCTCCGGCGGCTTAAGGGACATCCTTAGATTATCATTACAAGTGCAACACCAAACCAAAAAAGTAGAACATCGAGTACGCT
>JAZOBQ010000005.1:0-2697 GCA_045596005.1 Oscillospiraceae bacterium | reverse complement strand
TACCGAGGCTCTTCTGCCCGCAAACGAGCAGATCAAGGGCGAGGAACTCAAGGAAGGTGACCGAATCAAGGTCTACGTCGTTGAGGTCCGCAACTCCACCCGCGGCCCTCAGGTGCTCATTTCCCGCACCCATCCCGGCCTCGTAAAGCGCCTTTTCGAACTCGAAGTTCCCGAGATCTTCGACGGCACTGTTGAGATCAAGTCCATTGCCCGTGAGGCAGGCAGCCGCACCAAGATGGCCGTTTGGTCCAATGCCGAGGAAGTTGATCCCATCGGTTCCTGTGTCGGTCCCAAGGGCGGCCGTGTTGCAACCATCGTCGACGAGCTCGGCGGTGAGAAGATCGATATCGTCAAGTACAGTGAGTTTATCGAAGAATACGTCGCTGCCGCACTTGCTCCCGCTGAGGTCATTTCCGTGACTCAGCTTGAAGAAGGCAAGAGCTGCCGCGTTATCGTTCCCGATTCCCAGCTCTCCCTCGCCATCGGCAAGGAAGGCCAGAATGCCCGTCTCGCTGCAAAGCTGACCGGATATAAGATAGACATTAAGCCCGAGAGCGAAGCCTGATCATATTAAAAGGAGGCAGTCACGGTGCAAAAGAAAATACCTATGCGGCAGTGCCTTGGCTGCCGCGAAATGAAACCCAAACGGGAGCTTATCCGTGTGGTAAGATCTCCGGAAGGGGCAATCAGCCTTGACTTCAAGGGCAAGGCAAGCGGGCGCGGAGCATATGTCTGCCCCGATATGGCTTGTCTCAAAAAGGCGATGAAAAGCAAAGCCATAGAGCGTGCCTTTGAGACAGCTATCCCCGAAGAAATCTACGCTCAGCTCACTGAGCAGATGGAGGCGGGAGATGAGTAAGGCACTGAACTATCTCGGCATAGCCAGAAAAAGCGGCGCAATAGAGACGGGGGAGGACAATTCCTCCGGTCTTGTAAAGGGCGGAAAGGCCAGACTGCTTATAGTGGCGAGCGATACATCCGACGGCGCAAAGCGCCGCGCGGAAGGTTATGTGTATGAAACGAACACTCTTTTGGTGGAGGTACCCTTCACCAAGGACGAAATAGCCGGTATCACGGGAAAGCACGGCTGCTCAATGGCGGCTCTCACCGATCTCGGACTTTCGGCGGCCTTTATGAAGGCGCTTGCCGATGAATACGGCGAAAAATATTCCGGCGGCTATGAGCAGATCAAAGCTCTGCAGCAGCGCATTGAAAAGCGCAAAGCCGGAAAAACCGCGTCAGGACGCGGCAGCAATACGGGTATTAGGAGGAAGAAAAGCGTATGAGCAGTTTTGAGAAATACAGGATCCATGAGGTGGCCAAGGACTTTAACATGACAAGCAAGGTCATCTCCGAGATATTGACGGAGTATGCCTCCGCACCCAAAAACCATATGCAGGTACTTGAAAACAACGAACTTGACATCATTTTTGAGTATCTGACCCAGCACAACCAGATGGAATCCATCGCCGAGGTTTTTGCCGTTCCTGCAGCAACCAAGGCTCCCGAAAAGAAGCCTCAGAGCGCACAGCAGGGCAAGCAGGCCGCACCCCAGCAGGGAAAGGCTCAGCAGGCAGCCAAGGCTCCCCAGCAGCAGGCTGCACCTCAGCAGCAGGCAACTCAGCCCAAGCGCGAGCAGAAGCCCCATGTTCCCAGACAGGTTGCCGAAAAGCGCATTGTCGACACCCGCGGCAATACCAATACCAACCTGAGCAAATACGACGAGAAGTTCGATAATCTCGCCGGTGAGCGCGGCGAAAAACAGCGCGGCGGCAAGGAAAAGTTCACCAACCGCAACAAGCAGCGTCAGGCACAGGCTCCTTCCAACAAGCGCCGTCAGGAGGAGAAGGACAAGATGCAGCGTCTGCAGCTTGAGATCGCCAAGAAGCAGCCCACCAAAGTTTCCATTCCTGACGAGATCGCCGTCGGCGAACTCGCTTCCCGTATGAAGAAGACCGCTGCCGAAGTAATCAAGCAGCTCATTAAGCTCGGAGTTTTCGCTTCCGTTTCCGAGATCATCGACTACGATACCGCAGCTCTGGTCGCTATGGAGCTCGGCTGTGTTGTCGAGAAGGAAGTCATCGTCACCGTTGAAGAGCGTCTTATCGACGACCACGAGGATAAGCCCGAGGAGCTTCTCTCCCGCGCTCCTGTTGTCGTTGTCATGGGTCACGTTGACCACGGCAAGACCTCTCTGCTTGACTGCATCCGTCATGCAAATGTTGCCTCCGGTGAGGCCGGCGGTATTACCCAGCACATCGGTGCTTATACTGTTGAGATCAACGGCAGTCCCATCACCTTCCTCGATACTCCGGGTCATGAGGCCTTTACCTCCATGCGTGCCCGCGGTGCCATGATCACCGATATCGCTATCCTCGTTGTCGCTGCTGACGACGGTATCATGCCCCAGACCATAGAGTCCATCAATCATGCCAAGGCAGCCGGTATCCCCATTGTTGTCGCCATCAACAAGATCGATACTGTCGGCGCAAACCCCGACCGTATCAAGCAGCAGCTCACCGAGTATGACATCGTTCCCGAAGAGTGGGGCGGCGACACTATTGTTTGCCCCATTTCCGCCAAGAAGAAGATCGGTATTGAAGATCTCCTCGAAAACCTCGTCGTTCTGGCTGAAGTTCAGGAGCTCAAGGCCAATCCCAACCGCGCAGCAAAGGGTACCGTTATCGAGGCCCGCCT
>JAZOBQ010000004.1:0-6985 GCA_045596005.1 Oscillospiraceae bacterium | reverse complement strand
GCGAAAGAACAGATGCTCTATAACTATGTTCTGGATACCGACGAGACTTACGGCAGGGCTTTTGACAATCTCGTTACCTACCACAGTATGTATGTCCCTGCCGGGGACGAGGAGCTTGCGGGCATGGTAGGCGGTATGGATCTGCGGCTTTACATAGATCCTGTCGTGCGAATGCCTTACATCGACATGGGCGTGCCCGAGGCGGCAAAAGGCCTTACGGGAATGCTCGGCGCGATGAACTTCCGCCTTTTCTTCAACGATGAGGAAATAAAACGCAAGGTCAACCATTGCCGATTCATAAAGCAGGGGATGTGCTTTGTGCGCAGCGACGGAAATGTTGCGCCCTGCATGGCGCTGCTGCATAACGGCAGCACCGTTATCGGCACGAAGGAGAGAACGATCTACTATCGCTCTTTCGGCAGCCTCGAAAAAGAGGGACTCAATGAGATATGGAACAGCTGCGACTACAGAGCCTTCAGAAAGAAATTCGATAATTTCGATTTCTCGCCCTGCATCCACTGCGGTCACTGCGAACTCGTTGACGACAACCGACAGGACTGCATCGGAAACGAACATCCGAGCTGCGGAGCCTGCCTCTGGGCGGAGGGAGTGCTCAGCTGCCCGTAAAACAGAAAAACCTCTATGCTTCTTTTTGAAGCATAGAGGTTTTTTGATGTGGTTTGTTACAGATAGAAGTACATGGTGCTGGCACCGCAGCAGCCGAGGTTTTCAAAGCGGAAGGGGTAGACCTCCTCGCTGCCGTTGAGGCAAGCTTCCGCCGGGAGTATAAACTCGGAGCGCCGCGTGCTCATATACTGCTTTGCCAAATCGGCGAGCAGAGCTTTTTTGTCCGGCTTGCGCCCGGTCTTTTCCTCATACCATGCAAAGAGGGCGTCTTCATTGACGTAGTTATACATATCGGCTTGCTCCCGTGAGATCAATCGTAGGAGAAGAAAGTGGTCTCGCCGCCGATGTTGTAGAGTGTCCAGCAGGGGATGGAGTTGGGGAATTTGTCGCCCCAGCCCTCGAGGGCGGAGAGCCATTTGCGCATGGGTTCGGGAGCCTTGGCGGTGTTGTATCCGGGAACGTAGAGGCTGAAGTATCCGGCCTTTTCGAAACCGGTCGCGCCGGTGACAACATAGCGCACGCCGTCAACGATATTCTCGGAGCCGAGATTGTTGTTGTGGAGATAGAGATATCTCAGACGCAGAGAATAGTGGCAATTCTCCTGCCATGTGGAATCGCCGAGCGCGCCGTAGAAGGAGGACTGATAGACGGTGCCGCCGGGATAGTTCTTGCCGGTTTCACCCATGTTGGCGTCGTAATAGGTGCCCTCGAAGTTGCCGCCGGAGCCGAAGGTGATGGTGGTATGCCATGCGCCCGCGCCGGAGGTGTAGGTGAAGGTCTTGCCCTCAAGCACGGAGAAGAGGGTGGCGGCGGAGACTCCTGCAGGAATGTCCTCGATGAAGGCCTTGTGGGCATTGCGGTTATGGAGTATCACAGCTGCACAGCGGCCGGGTACGCTCTTGCCCCAGTCATTGGCTATGATGAGGGAGTTGAGCAGGCATTCGGGCATGCTTGCGGTGAAGGAACCGCCGAGGAACAGGTCGAATATGCCCGCGTTCTCAAAGCCGTAAGCTTCGGTGGAGATGTAGCGGTAGCCGTCCTGATATACGACCTTGCCGGGAAGGGCGCTGGTGCTGAGGTCGGCGACGCTCAGAGTGTAGCTGCGGGAATCGACCTCGGAGATGTTGGTGAAGCGGCCGGTGAAGTTGCAGAGATAGATCGTGCCCTTTTCGTAACCGACACCGGATTCGGCAGGACGGACGTCCTTATACTGGCCGGAGAAGTAGCCGTTGGAGTCCACGGTGAAGGTGGAGGTGCCTTTGCCGGTGCTGTGGCTGTAGTTGAAGACCTTGCCGTCGAGCTGGGTGAAGACCTTAAGCTCGGCGGAGCTCAGGAGAACGACCTTGTTCACGAGACCGGCCATACGGGCTACGATGGTGGCGACTTCGTTGCGCTTGAAATTGTCTCTCACACCGAAAACGCCTGCGGACTTGCCGTTGCAGATGCCGGCTCTTGCCAGCGCATAGATGGCGTCATAGGCCGCGTGGGAGTAGGGGACATCGGAGAAATAGTAGTCGGAAATGTCGTTGACAGTGTTGTAGCTGCCGAGCACTTTGCTAAAAATAATGGCGGCGTCGGCGCGGGTGATGGGGGCGTTGGGGGATGCGGGTGCGACGGAGATTATACCCTTGGCAAGAGCATAGTCAAAATAGACGTCGTACCAGCGGCTGCCGGTCTGGTCGGCGTTGCCGTATATTCTGTCGCCTTTTCTGTACTGGTCAAGACGTACGGCGAAGGTTATGGTCTGCGCCCAGGTCAGAGTTCCTTCGGGGTCATAGCTGCCGTCATTGTTGCCGGCGACGATGCCCTTTTCGGCGGACTTGATAACGGCGTCATAGAACCAGTCGCCTGCCTTGACGTCGCTGAACTTTGCCTGTGCGGCGGAAACGCTCACGCTGAGGCTGCCGATAAGCAGGCAGCATACCAGAAGAAGGCAGAATAGTCTCTTTATCTTTCTCATGTTTTCAGCTCCTTTGCTGCTATTCGTGCCTTAATTATACGCCCCGATGTGGCTTGGCGCAAGATAATTCGGAATCGGATACCATAAATATTCGCAGGCGGATTTTGTGAGAAAGTTATAATTTGCTTTCAGGTTGCCAAGAGGGCGGAAATGTAGTATAGTGGGGCGGTAAAGTGCAAAATTTCAGGAGGAAACCCCATGCAGAAAGAGAAATATATCGGCCTGAAGGCCACCAAGAAAGTTCACACCGTCACCGAAACTGAGGTCAGCGATTATCTTGAGAAACTTCGCCAGGCCAACACCCGCACCGAAGTTATCACCGACCGCGCCGCACAGGAAGGCGACGAGCTTATTATCGACTACGCAGGCTTTGTCGGCGAGGAGCAGTTCGCCGGCAGCACCGCTGAGCGTCAGCCTCTCACCCTCGGCTCCGGCACCTTCAGCCCCGGCTTTGAGGAGCAGCTCGTCGGCGCCGAACTCGGCAGCAATGTCGACGTTCACGTCACTTTCCCCGAAGTCTACCACTCCGCCGACCTCGCAGGCAAAGAAGCCGTTTTTAAATGCACCGTCCACGAGATCCGCGTAAAGACTCCCTATGAGATGGACGACACCTTTGCCCAGAATATCGCCGGCCTTCCCACCCTCGCCGAAATGCGTGAGGTGCTCAAGCAGCAGATGCAGGCTTCCGCAGAGGAGCAGGCCTATAACATGGTCATCGACGAGCTGATGTACACTCTCGCCCAGAACTGCGAGGATATCGAACCCGACGCAGAGGCCGTTGAAAGAGAGATCAACAACATCATCGCAGGTATGGATCAGCAGCTCCAGCAGCAGGGCTTCAATCTCGAGCAGTATCTCCAGATCACCGGCCGCGGCATGGAGGAACTCCGCGAGGCTCAGCGTCCCCAGGCCGAGTTCGGCGCACGCGTCAGCGCGGCGCTCAACGCCATCGTCGAGGTCGAGGGCATCGAGGCTACCGAGGAGGACTTTGAGCGCGAGTTTGAGCTCATCGCCGCCCAGTGCGGCATCAGCACCGAGCAGGTCAAGGGCTTCTTCGGCGAGGACAGCGTAGAGGCCATGCGCGGCGAGATATGCCAGAAAAAGGCCGTCGCCCTCGTGCTCGAAAACGCCGAGCTCACCACGGTCGAAGAGTAAGAGCTAAACAAATGATAAAACAGGGAACGGATTAGACCGTTCCCTGTTTTTGCTATTCCTCTCGATATTTTCTTCCCTTTTCGGTTATTCGATACATACCATTAGAAAAGCTAATAAAACCCTCTATTACAGCGATCTCAACGGTATCAGTATTAACTTTCATTTTCAGGAACTCTTGAGTCACAGGAGCATTGCCCGGAAAATACTGCAATAACATGGGTTTAACTCCACCAATTTTTCTGTTATTAATAAATGGCATAATTACATCCCCAGTAATTGTTTTTTCTTGGCGTCAAATTCGTCTTGGGTAATAATGCCGGCATCCAAAAGTTCTTTAAACTTTTTGATTTCATCAGCATTGCTCTGGCTTACCTCCTGCTTGATGGTGGTGGCAGGCATGGGCTTGCTCTGGCGTTCTATCAAAAGGTCGCTGACACACTTGTGTATTTCATCACGGTTTTTAACCATTAGAAATGCGACTTTTCCGGAAGATGTAGCAACTGCAATTCCCTTAGGCCATTTAGAACCAACAGCAGAAACAGAGTCCAAGGGCAAATCAACGCGTTTTCCAAATGTTCCTTTACCATAGACACGTTTGTCAGTGACTGTTAATTCAATGCTTGAAAGCCACCAATATACGATTCCACCAATAACTACGGAGAGCAAAAAGGAACCTCCGATCCACATGACCATTTCATTATGAGCTCCCTCCATGTAGCTTTCATAACGTTCTATTACTTCTAATGCCCGATCAGCGTGGTGGGAACCATATTTAGTGTCTTTATATGTCTCATATGTTTCCGTTTCTTCTGCAATTCTTTCCCTACATCTAACTATGTAAGGCACGTTTGTTACAGTGGCTACAACAATGCCAATTAACATTCCAACAACAAGAATGATAATAAAAAGCTTCTTTATATTGTATTGTTCGCTTTTGACTAATACTTTTTCTTCCATATTCTTTCCTCCTAATTATAATATACAGGAACCATCCTGCCTGTAATTATGAACTTTAGCCGCCTATTTGTCAAGGCGATTAGGAATTATAATTCCTATATAAAGGCATATAGGAGGAAGAAAAATGTTGATTTTTGACTTTCACGCAATAGGAAACAAATTGTTGGCAATACGCAAAAAACAGGGACTCACGCAGGCAGAGGTTGCCGAGGCTGCTGGACTCTCTGACCGCACTTATGCCGACATTGAGCGTGGAACAGTCAATATGCGAATTGAAACTATCCTCCGCATCTGTGAAGTGCTTCATATCACACCGGATGTGATTCTGACAGAAGATAATCCCTCCTTGACAGCACAGCAGGAAGAACTAATATCTCAGCTTAACTCTTGCTCTCCAAAGGATAAAGAAACCGCATTGCGCATCTTATCTGTGTATCTCCAGTCACTTTGTGAATAAGGTCATTGGGGTCGGCTGAACAATGACGCTCCCATACGTTTTTGAAAATTATAAAGTAAGAAACTCTGTTCAAATAATAAACAGGCACAGCGGAAATCCGCTGTGCCTGTTTTATTATCTGTTTCGCGATCGCTTATCAGAACATTTCCTTGCTCATGCGGTCGATCTCTGCGTCGACGACCTCATTGGGGACGAAAACGGTCATGGGCATACCGGCGGTGAGGCAGGGGATGAAGCCGTGCTTGCCGCCCTTGCGGCAGGCGCGCTCGACCTCGGCCTTGACCAGCTCGGGAGTCCAGCCGGGAACGTCGAGGAGGCGGGTCTCGATCTCACCCATGAAGGTGATCTTGCCGCCGAACTCCTCTAGGAGAGAGGGAATGTCGTTGGTGGGGATAACGCCCTGCCAGATGTCGATACCCATATCGACCATGTAGGGAACGAGGTTTCTGGAATAGCCGTCGTTGTGGTGAACGATCAGAACGCCCTGCTCCTTGTAGTAGCCGTAGATCTTCTTGTATGCGGGGACGATGAACTCCTCGAACATTGCGGGGGAGAGGAAGGAATTCTCGGTTGCGCCCCAGTCGTCGTGATGCAGAACGGCCTCAATGTGGCAGCGCTCGACCATGGTCTTTGCGAAATCCAGCTCGCACTCGGTGAGGAAGTCGATGAGCTCTTTCATCTCTTCGGGCTCCTCGTAGAAGTTGGCGAGTGCATCTTCCATGCCCATCAGAGCGTGGAGACGTTCAAAGATACCCTGAGTCTGAACGGCGCAGACATACTGGTTGTCGCGGTCGGCCTGTGCGGCGATGCCGTTGAGCATGCCCCAGTAGCCGGGGTCTTCGGGGATGTAAGGCTTGTGGAGGAGCTCTCTCCACTGGGTGATGTCTTTCAGCACGCGGTGAGCGTCATCGTGAAGGGGGAAGGCGCCCATCTGGCCGATGGGGAGAGTCCAGGTAACGCCGAACTGGTCAACGCCATCGGGAGAGCCGGGGATAAAGGGATAGTTGCCCATGTAGTAGGTGTCGGGCACCAGCAGGTGCAGGAACTCGTACTGCTTAACAAAACGGTCGGGATTGCCGTCCTTTTTCATGACTTCGAGCAAATTCTGTTTTCCGGTCAACATTTATGTACCTCCGTGCCTCATAAAATATTATTGGTGACAGTGGTTTGTTAAAAAAGAGGCGTATATGTGAATATTATACTAATGCTTGGCATATTGCAAGAGGATATGACTAAGGAACGGTGTTTTTACGAATAAAGTTGCAGAGGGAGGCGAGGGGGAAGCGGGCGACTTCGAAGTTGAATAAGTTTGCGCCAGTAAAAATATCCCGCCGCGTATGCGACGGGATATTCTTGTTGGTGCTCCAGCGGAGATTTACCCCTTCGGGGCATGAACTTCGAATCTCCGGGAACGCCAAAAAAATTTTCAGCCCATCCTTATGGATGGGCTGAAAATTTGGTGCTCCAGCGGAGATTCGAACTCCGGACACCCTGCTTAAAAGGCAGGTGCTCTGCCGACTGAGCTACTGGGGCGAATATTCGTTTTTTCAGCCTGCGGAAAGTTTGGCAGGGATGGCTGGACTCGAACCAGCGAATGAGGGAGTCAAAGTCCCTTGCCTTACCGCTTGGCTACACCCCTGTATGGGGAAAAGAAAAACCGGGATCGGGAGGTTTCCCAATCCCGGTTTTTTGTGGGGTGGGTAAAGGGACTCGAACCCTCGACACCCGGAACCACAATCCGGTGCTCTAACCAACTGAGCTACACCCACCATAAAAATGGCACGCCAGAAGGGACTCGAACCCCTGGCCTACTGCTTAGAAGGCAGTTG
>JAZOBQ010000003.1:0-31226 GCA_045596005.1 Oscillospiraceae bacterium | reverse complement strand
AGTTCCGTACCGCCCAGCATGTTGCTCCACTGATCGTTGCCGCCGAACTGCATGTTGCAGCCATAGTGCTGGAACATGTAGTACCAGTCGTAGCTCTGCATGATCATGTAGTTGAACTCAAGGAAGCTGAGACCCTTCTCCATGCGCTGCTTGTAGCACTCGGCGCGGAGCATATTGTTGACGGAGAAGCAAGCGCCCACTTCGCGGAGCAGCTCAATATAGTTCAGAGGCTTGAGCCACTCGGAGTTATACAGCATCAGTGCCTTGTCGTCAGAGAAGTCGATAAACTTCTCCATCTGACGCTTGAAGCACTCGGCGTTGTGCTTGGAGCCCTCCCAGCCGTCCATAGCGTTGATCTCCTCAATGGGGAGGAAGGTCAGCATTCTGATACACTTGAGAACGTCAGCGTCGTCGACGTTTCTCCAGTACTGGTAGAAATCGTAGGGAGCGGTCTTGTTGGGATCGAGCCAAACTGCGCCCGAGGCAGTCTTACCCATCTTCTTGCCCTCGGAGTTGAGCAGCAGTGTGATGGTCATAGCATGAGCGTCCTTGCCCAGCTTGCGGCGGATAAGTTCGGTACCGCCAAGCATGTTGCTCCACTGGTCGTTGCCGCCGAACTGCATGTTGCAGCCATAGTGCTGGAACATGTAGTAGAAGTCGTAGCTCTGCATGATCATGTAGTTGAACTCAAGGAAGCTGAGCCCCTTCTCCATACGCTGCTTGTAGCACTCGGCGCGGAGCATATTGTTTACAGAGAAGCAGGCGCCGACTTCGCGCAGAACGTCGACATAGTTGAGGTCGAGCAGCCAGTCGGCATTGTTGACCATCTGAGCCTTGCCTTCGCCGAACTCGATGAAACGCTCCATCTGCTTTTTGAAGCAGTCGCAGTTGTGCTGAATGGTCTCCTTGGTCATCATGCTGCGCATGTCGGTGCGTCCGGAGGGGTCTCCGATCATGGCAGTACCGCCGCCGATGAGGGCGATGGGACGGTTGCCGGCCTGCTGCAGGCGCTTCATAAGGCAAAGAGCCATAAAGTGACCGACGTGCAGAGAGTCGGCAGTGGGGTCAAAGCCGATATAGAAGGTGGCTTTGCCGTTATTGACCATTTCGCGTATTTCTTCCTCGTCGGTAACCTGTGCGATAAGTCCGCGTGCGACGAGTTCTTCATAGATTCCCATTTTCGTATATCTCCTTACTTGTTTTTATAATCGTTGATTATTTCCACGGCCATTTCGGCGGCCGCTGCTATACATTCACCGCAGAGAGTCTTCTCGTATTTTCCGACTATATCTCCGCACATAACCGTTCCGAATCGCTCCTCAAAACGCTTCTCCATCTCCATGCTGAGTTCCTTTGCATCTGGACGGCTGGGGTTGGGTTTTTCTGCATCGAAGCAGGCTTTTCCGATACTCATAAGCGCTCCCGTCAGCGCGCCGCATACAGACTGGATATACATTCCGCCCGCAAAACCGTAACCGAGATTGGCGTCGTCAAGACTCAGTCCGCTCTTTTCAATGCAGGCTCTGAGTACGCTCTGGCAGCAGTTATATCCCTGTGTGTGGAATTCCATGCCCGCGTCGCGCACACTTACATCAAGCATTGCAGGACGCATTATGCGTATCTGGCTCTCGCTGCACTTGCAGAGGCAAAATTCCGCATCGCCATAGCGCAGGCTCTGTTCATCCATAAGATCGGTGAATGCCTTTACGGTGCCGACCGGATCGAAACCGTATCCGAAGCCGGAATAGTGCATGGGGATCACCACACGGGGCGAGGTCTGCTCGATTATGGTCTTTGCCTCCTCGGGGCCGACGGTGAAAAAGCCTCCGACAGGGAGCATCATACAGTCCACGCCGCGGAGCACTTCGGCCTCTTCCTCATTCAGCACACGACCGATATCACCCATGTGGGCGATACGCAGGTCGCCGAAAGAGAAAATGCGCACAGTATTCATACCGCGCTTTGCGCCGTCTGCATCATCGTGGGGAACAGCGAGCTCACCAAGGCCGAAATTCGCCGTGTCAGCGCCGCTGAGCTCAACGGCATCAACATAGCTGTGGTCTTCGTGTCCGTGGCTGCAGAAGACGAAATCAGCCTTCTCGCGCATATCCCGCAGTCCCGGCACCATGCCGTCCATATAGGGGTCAATAACAATGTCGGTACCCTCGTAGCTCAGAGCGAAGCAGGCGTGACCGACGTATTTGATTTTCACGGAGTCCATGTAATTCTCCTTTCTTATTCGCGGCGCGCCGGGGTCGTCGCGCCCTATGGGTGTAGCGCCGAAAAACAAAAATCCCCTGTCCGTGTTATTCACGGACATAGGACGTTAATGAACGTGTTACCACCTCTGGTTCGAAAGCACATCGCCATGCTTCCCTCATGGAGTTTCCTGATAAACTCCGGCGCTTTAACGGGCGCACCCGTCACAGCCTACTCGCTATGAAAAAGCTTTCGGTGTGCCGCTCCACGCTGTATTCGTTCGCCCTTTCCCTCTCCCCCTTCCAGCCAAACGGGGTCTCTCTGTGCAGGAAAACAGTCGCCTACTTCTGCGCTTCTCAGCGTTCAACATTTGGATTATATAGGTTTTACAGTCGTTTGTCAACGGGGAAATGCCTATAAAACCGGCGCGATGAAATCATCGCGCCGGTAAGTTTACATAACTTTCTTTTTCAATCCCTCGTCCGTACGGTAATACTGCACTTCGCTGATGGATGGGTCTTCAAAAACTCTCAGCATGGTCTCAAAATCGTCCGCAAGCTCCAACTTTTCAAGCTCGCTGCGTTCGACCCAGAAAACCTCGCCCTCACCTGAGCTTCTCAGTTCTCCGTGGAATCTGTCGGCGCGGTAGAGCAGCACGACATATCGGTTTCCTTTCATATCCTGAAACTGTTTCGTGCCGCATAGCACGGGATTTTCAACTGTGAGGCCGGACTCCTCGGCTACTTCGCGGATAACGCTCTCCACAAAGCTCTCGCCCGGCTCCACATGGCCGCCGGGAAATGTTGCTCCCGGCCAGTCGGGATTTTTGCGGTCAAGAACGAGCACTTTTCCCTGTCCGTCTGTGACCATGCACATATTGGTAAATATGGCGCTTTCCGCTCTCGGCATCAGTCAGACCTCACTTTATCTTCCTGCACTCGAGATAATATCTCTTGTCCTCGGCGTGGCCGATGGAAAAGCTCTTCTTGGGGAAGGGTCCGCTCTCGATGATGGATGGGAAAAGTTCGCCCTTCTCCATTCTCGGCAGCAGCACGGCAGCACATCCGGCTCTGCGTCCCATACCGATGGCTGTATCGTCATTATGTATGTAATCTATCTTTCCGCCGTGGGAGGCCATATAGCTCTGGCAAAACTCTTCTGCCTTGCCTATAAGCTCGCCTATGGTCAGTCCGCTTACGGAAATGCACTTCTCACTCTCGCCGACAATGAGTCGTATGCTGTGAGATCTATCGGAAGGCTTGCTCTGCTCTTTCCAGAAACTTTCGGCCTGAGCGGCAAAGTCTCCGGCATCGGTCTCAAAGACGACTTTATGTATTGGTTCAAAGGTAATTGCCTCGTCGTGGATATTCACAAGCTCCACAAGTCCGAAACGCGCGGGATGGTTCTTTTTCTGCTCATCGCTGAGGGAAGGCTTAATCTCTTCCCAGCACTTTTTCGCGGTGGCGAGGGAATGGTTGCCGTCGCCCATGGCAAAGATAGCGGGTGCCTTGTCTCCGTAGCGCTCGCGCAGGCTCTCTGCATCGGCCAGACCGGCAATTGCTTTGTCGAGCTCGGCGGCATCATCTCCGGCAACCATATATCCACATATGGCACCGCCTCCTGCGTTAAGCTCAAAATCATAGAGTTTGGGCAGCATAGCTTTTTTTTCGGTGAGCGGCTGGAGTACACTGTCGGCAGCGTCGTCAATGAACACCATGATATGCGGCATTTCGAGGCTGGCACCGCGGCGAACACGCACACGGGGAGGCAAGCGGTCCTCAACCGTACCCTCAGTGGCACGAATCGGGGAAACGGAGTTTTTGGAATAGTCGTATGCATCGAGGTCGAGCACCCCCATCAGTCCGCGGCGGACAAGTCCGGAGGCAAGAGTACGCTCAACATAAATATAGCATTCGGGCAGAACCTCAAAAATGCCGTCGGCGAGATATTTCTCCATCTCTGCGTTTATCTTCTCCGCCTCGGCAAACTGGTCGCGGCTTTCGAGGTATGCCTCAGGCAGCATCAGATGAAGGGTACTCGGAACTCCCTCGCACAGCTGCTCAAGACTCTCCCAATAGTCCGGCTGGGAGGAAAACTGGTCGCAGGCCACAACAGACCAGCGGTGCATGTCCTGCGCCTTGGGCAGGAGCATCTCTGCGGAAGTGAATATCTTTTCCATATCATTACCTCGATTCCCGGAAAACTTAAATGATTAACAGCATGATTTTATCATATTGTGTACCTCTGTGCAAGCTTGCAGCCGCTGAAAACATTGCCGGCTTACTTTATTCAAGCGCTTTGCACGAATTTAAATCATTAAAGTTGACCGCTTTATACAAAATTTACAAGCATGTTATTTTTTGTAGACTTTTTTTAAAAATAGGATTATAATAGACCATCATTAACGATTTAATGAGCAAAATTCAATTCAGGAGAGATCGATATGAAAAGAGAGCGTCTCGGAAGCCGACTCGGCTTCATATTTCTGAGCGCCGGCTGCGCCATTGGCTGCGGCAACGTTTGGAAATTCCCCTGGCTCACCGGCCAGAACGGCGGCGGCGGATTCGTACTTATTTACATCCTCTGCCTCATCTTCCTTGGTCTGCCCGTCATGACCATGGAATTCTCCCTCGGACGCGCCGCACAGGCCAGTCCCGTCCGCATGTACCAGAAGCTGCAGAAGCCCGGCCAGAAATGGGGCGTCGCAGGTTACCTTTCCCTCTTCGGCAACATCTGCCTTATGGCATTCTATACTGTTGTCACAGGCTGGATGGTCTACTACTTCTATAAGTTCCTCGTTGGTCAGCATGAAGGACTCGGCTTTGTCAGCATGATAACCAATCCCGGCGTCAATGTCGGTTTTCTCGCCATTGCCGTTGTCATTGGCTTCGTCATCCTTTCCTTCAACCTTCAGGGTGGTCTTGAGCGCGTAACAAAATATATCATGGGTCTGCTCTTCGCTCTCATGATAGTTCTTGCTATCCGCTCCTTCACTCTCTCCGGTGCTGCCGAAGGTCTGAAGTTCTACCTCGTCCCCGATTTCAGCAAGATTACCGGCACCACCATTGTCGGAGCTATGAATCAGGCCTTCTTCACTCTGTCTCTGGGTATCGGCTCCATGGCTATTTTCGGCAGTTACCTCGGCAAAGAGCGCACCCTCCTTGGTGAGAGCACCAACATCGTCCTGCTCGATACTTTCGTTGCCATCACCGCCGGTCTCATCATCTTCCCCGCCTGCTTCACCTACAACATGGAAGTCGGCGCAGGCCCCGGTCTGCTTTTCGACACCATGGCCACCGTTTTCGTCAACATGGAAGGCGGCCGTTTCTGGGGTGCCCTGTTCTTCCTGTTCATGGTCTTCGCAGCACTCTCCACCGAGCTCGCCGTTTTCGAGAATATTCTCGCCTGCGTCCGTGAGCTCACCGGTTGGAACCGCCCCAAGGGCTGCATTGTCTGCGGCATCGGTATTTTCGTCGTCGCCCTTACCACCGCTCTGGGTTACAGCGTAATCAAGTTCCAGCCTTTCGCAGACGGTTCTGCATGGCTCGACCTTTGGGATTTCATCGTCAGCTACAACCTGCTGCCTCTCGGCTCTCTGTGCATAGCTCTGTTCTGCTGCAACAAGTTCGGCTGGGGCTGGGACAATTTCCTTGCCGAAGCCAACTCCGGCAAGGGCCTGAAGGTACGCGGCTGGATGAAGTGGATCTTCCGCTACCTTGTTCCCGTTGTCATCATCTTTATCTATATCTACGGTCTTGTCACCTTCCCCTGGAAGTGATACTTCACAAAGCATCAAAAGTGCACGGCAGAGCCGTGCACTTTTTTTATGGCTTTTTACTGCAGTATACGCTATAATATATCCAACATCTTTTATTCGGAGAATCCCATGAACGTTATTGAAATACACGATTTCGCAGACCCCAGACTTGATATCTATGCCAGACTGACCGAAAACCAGCTGCTCAACCGCGAGCACCCCGAAGATGCGCTCTTCGTGGCGGAAAGCCCCAAGGTCATCGAGCGTGCGCTCGATGCAGGCTACGAACCGGTGAGCATACTCACCGAGCGCCGTCACATTGAAGGCCAGTCCCGGGAGATACTTGAACGCTGCGGAGATGTCCCCGCTTTCACTGCCGAGCTCGACGTGCTGACCAAGCTGACCGGTTTCAAGCTCACCCGCGGTCTGCTGTGCGCCATGCGCAGACGGACTCTTCCGACGCTTGAGGAGGTTTGTGCAGGCACAAGGCGCGTGGCCGTGCTTGAAAATGTAGTGAATCCGACGAATATCGGCGCCATTTTCCGCAGCGCCGCCGCACTGAATATTGACGCTGTACTGCTCACCCCTGCCTGTTCCGATCCACTTTACAGACGCTCGAGCCGCGTAAGTATGGGTACTGTCTTCCAGATCCCCTGGACATATCTTGACGAAAACTGGCACAGCCAGCTTCGCCTGCTCGGCTTTAAGACCGTGTCCATGGCGCTGAAAGAGGATAGCTTAAACATTGATGACCCACGCCTTGCCGCCGAAAAGCGTCTCGCTGTAATCCTCGGCACAGAGGGCGACGGTCTCGCCGACAGCACCATCTCCGACAGCGACTACACCGTTTGCATCCCCATGAGCCACGGAGTCGACTCTCTGAACGTCGCCGCCGCAAGCGCCGTGGCCTTCTGGCAGCTCGGCAAGGAATGAGCTTATATAACTTTCAAATTGAATATTAATTTAAAATTCGAATGGCTGCCGGCATATGTCGGCAGCCATTCTTTGCACGGAAACACTGAGAGTATAAGAGAAAGGAGAGAAAGAGTACTATGCAAATTATTAATAATTATCGTAGGTTGCGGCGTAGATCTCAGCAATATTCTCGTGAGTGGGTTCAAAGGGGCAGCTCAGACGCAGACCGAGGTCGATCTCCATTGCCATCTTGTTGCACTCGATGAACTTCTCTCTGTCCATGCCGTACTCTCTGGGATGCTTGATACCCACGCTCTTCATGAGAGCACGGATAGCATCAGCAGTCATCTTGCCGATCTCGGCGGGAGTCTCGTCGCCGGTGAACTGAACACCGATAGCCTCGGCAACTACTTTCACCTTGTCGGGCACGACTTCGGCGCACTTGTTCATGAGTTCGGGGTTGACCATGATGCAGTTATAGCCGTGGGGGGTATGGAAGGTGGATGAGATACCGTCGGCGAGGTCATGTCCGAGGTGGACGCTGGACTCGGCAAAGGAAATGCCTGCCCAGTTTGCTGCAAGGCAAAGCTCGGTGCGCGCTTCTAGGTTGCTGCCGTCGGCGTATGCGATGGGCAGATACTTTGCTATCTTCTGCAGAGCGGCGACTGCGAGCAGCTCAGCTCTGGGATGACGCTGGATAGCGGTTATGGACTCGGCAGCATGGGTAAATGCATCCAGTCCGGTGTTGGCGGTGACATGGGGCGGAACAGTCAGGGTCAGGGTGGGATCAATTATGGCGAGAGCGCTGTTCATAAAGATGGATGGTTTGGAGTGGTCACGGGAGTCGGTTATAACAGCGACTTGAGTGCACTCACTGCCGGTGCCGGCGGTGGTGGGCACGAGGATAACAGGAACAGAGCACTTGATGAAGCTGGGGGGAGCGGTGAAGTACTGGTTGATGGGGCCGGGGTGGTCCATAAGCAGGGCAGCTGCCTTGGTGCAGTCCATGCTGGAGCCGCCGCCGACAGCAACAAAACCGTCAACGCCAGCTTCGAGAGCGAGCTGACCTACCTCGTCAACAAGCTTGTCGCTGGGATCTTCCTGAATGCGGTCAAAAATAACATAGTCAATGCCCGCGGCCTTCAGGCTGGCCTCTGCACGTGGAGCAATACCTGCAGCCTTGACGCCGCCGTCATAAACACACATGACCTTAGTGCAGCCGAGTTCCTTTACCTTTTCGCCGAGAAGATCGATAGCTCCGTCACCGAAAAATACGGGAACGAGCTGGTTATACTGATATACCATGGTACATTTTCCTCCAGTTGTTTTTTATAGTCTGTCTCCGCCGCTTAGACCAGCGGCGGAGATTTATTTATTCATCTATCAGTCGGTGGGATATCCGCCGGGTTTAAGCTGGTAGGTGACCCATTTGAGTTCGGTGTACTCCTCAATGGAGAAGAAGCTGCCTTCTCGTCCTACGCCGGAGTTCTTGACGCCGCCGAAGGGAGCCTGACGGGAGCCGCAAACGGTGGACTCATTGATATGTACCATACCGGCCTCCATGCGTGCGGACAGATCCATAGCGAGACTCAGGTCATTTGTAAGAATGGCGCTGGAAAGGCCGTAGTCGCTGTTATTGGCTTGTGCCAGAGCATCTTCGGCGTCCTTGGCCTTGATGATACTGACGAGGGGGCCGAAGCTCTCCTCATGCCAGATCTTCATATCTGGGGTGACATCGGCAAGTACAGATGCCTCGTAGATGTTGCCCTCATGCTTGCCTCCGCAGAGCAGGCGCGCGCCCTTTTCCGTGGCATCGCGGATATGCTCGTCGAGGACCTTGTACTGGTCGTCGTTGATCAGGGGGCCGATGACGGTGGGAATATTGTGTGGATCGCCGGTAACTATGGTCTTGCTCTTTGCAACAAACTTCTCAACGAAAGCATCGTAGATGGGCTCTTCAACGATGATGCGGCTCGTGCCCATGCAGATCTGGCCGGAATGGAAGTATGCACCGAAAGCAGCAATGCTTACAGCGCGGTCAAGGTCGAAGTCCTTGAGCACGAGGAGGGGGTTCTTGCCGCCCATCTCGAGGGTGCATCGCTTGAGGTGCTTGGAGCACTTCTCGATGAGGCTTCTGCCGACAGCGGTGGAGCCAGTGAAGGTGACCATCTTTACGCGCTTGTCGCTGCAGAATGCATCGCCAACGAGTCCGCCGGAGCCGTGGACGAGGTTGAAAACACCGGCGGGAACGCCGACAGCGTCAAAGCACTCGGCGATAATAACGCCGGAAAGGGGCGTGCTGGTACTGGGCTTGAGTATAAACGCATTTCCGGCTGCCATAGCCAGAACGACCTTGGTGACCGCCAGAAGCAGAGGATAGTTGAAAGGAGCGATGCCGGTGATAACACCGAGGGGCTGGCGCAGATATGTGGAGACCTGGTTGGGAGTATCCACGGGAACGACTCCACCGTTTACGCGGCGGCACTCGCCTGCTGCTGCACGGATAATGTTGACGGTCTGTCCGACCTCGTCAAAGCTCTTCATGAAGCCGGAACCGCTCTCCTCGATGATCCAGTTTGCGAACTTCTCGGTATTCTGCTCCATGTAATCTGCTGCCTTGAGAAGATACAGTTCTCTCTCTGAGGGGAGCAGGGCTGCCCATGCGGGCTGTGCTGCGTAGGCGGTGGCGATGGCGGCATCAACCTCGTCAGCGCCGGCGAGATGTATCTTGCCCACAACACTGTGGTCAAAGGGACTGACATTGTCAACGACCTTGCCGGACTTAGTCTCAAGCCACTGGCCATTTATGTAAAGTTTTGCATCCATAACTGGGATTTTCCTCCTGTTGATAATTTGTATGTTTTCCCCCGTGGACTCTGTATCAATCAAGCCATGCGGTACGGAACTTGAGCCATGCAGGATCCGGATCCTCGTTCCATGCCCATTCGCGCCCACCCTTGAAGACCTCGGAGTTCATCTCGTTGGAGAGAATATTGAGGCTTGCGGTGGGGAACTTCTTTGCCATGTAGTAATAGAACTCGCCGGCGGAATTTGTGGTGGCGATGGCGTTCTCGGTCTCAACAAGATAGCGGCGCATGAAGTCAAGGCTGCTGTAGTCGAGGAGAGTACCCTCTCTCATATGGCCGGGAATAATGACCTCAGCACCAAGAGCCGCAATACCCTCAATATCCTTCATCCACAGCTTGCGCTGCTCTGCGTCTACTTCGCATGTGAAGGGGTGAGCGTCGTTGAAAATAACGTCGGAGCCGCAAACGGTCTTGATGGAGGGAATCCAAACGATGGTGTTCCACATAAGATCACCCATGCAGCGGATGATCTCCAGCTTCTCGCCTTCAAGTTCAATGTAATCCTCAGTCAGAGGCTCAAGACGGTCGCACTGCTTGCGGCAGAGATTCTGTTCGCCTATAATCTCTGTCCATTCGTCGAGCTTGGGCTGATACTGATGAGCATAGAGTGTGCAAACAGGTTCGGGAGCGTAGCACTTTGCGTTGGGGAATGCTTCGGCGATCTCGCCCATGCCCCAGTAGTGGTCGGGATGCGCATGGGTTGCAAAAATAGCCTTGAGCTCAAGTCCGGTCTCAATGATCTCGGCAATGACTCTGTGTGCATTTGCTCTGGTCCACTGACAGTCGATCAGCACGCACTCTTTCTGTCCCATTACGATAACGGAAGTTACGTTGAAGGCATCTTCTGAAGAAACAAAAACCTTTGTAGCGAGCTTTCCTTCACCATGTCTTGTGATAATTGTCTGCATAAAAATCCTCCTGTTCGTTATTTATATTCTAATATTGTATCTCATATCATATGTTGCAGGCTAAAGGCACAAACTTCCCTTTATATGTATACTTTACCGTAATTATAATCCACAAATTATTTACTGCCCAACAACTCTTCCTTGTTTATCAGAAACAATTGTTTGTAACAAGTTTTAGTTTAGTTGCCACAAAAAAGGCTTTATTCCTCTGTAAGACTTTATGTTGTAAACTGAACAAGTAGATTGTATACAATGACTCTCAGTGTATTCTTACATAGTGCGTTTTTGTGCAAAGCGCTGTATTTTTCAGTAAATTGGGACTTATACATAATCCTGAACGGAAATCATTGACCATAAGCATAAATACAGAGTGCAGATAATATTAAGAAAGGAAGTACGAACATGATCCCTGCAATTACCAGCATGAAAGATGCTTTTTCCCTCAAGGGTATGAATGCCGTCATCACGGGCGGCAACCGCGGACTCGGTTTTGGAATCGCCACCGCTTTCGCTCAATCCGGCGCTAACATCGCCATTCTCTGCCGCGACAGAGCCAAGGCTGCGGAAGCCATCTCCGAGCTCGAGCAGTACGGCGGAAAATATGTAAGCTTCGACTGCGACATCACCGATCTCGCAAGCGTACGCACAGCTGCAGAAAAGGTCAGCGCCGAGTTCGGTAATGTTGACATTCTTGTCAACAACGCCGGTGTTTCCTGTTTCAATGAACTCCTCAACATGGATGAGGAATTGAGCGACTGGTACAACGTTCTCAATACCGACCTCAACGGCACTGTCCACATGACTTACGTTTTCGGCAAGCTCATGCGCGACGCCGGCAAGGGTGGCAGCATCATCAACATCTCCTCCAACGCCGCGTTCATCGTAAATAAGACTCAGCCCATGAGTCCCTATTCCAGTTCCAAGGCAGCGGTCAACCATTTCACCCACTGCATGGCCTGCGAACTCGGCAAGTATAACATCCGCGTCAACGCTATTGCTCCCGGCTTTTTCAACACCGAGCTGAGCAAATTCATTCCCAAAGATCAGTTTGAATACATAAACAACCAGATGCCTCTCGGCCGTTTCGGTGAGCCTCTTGAGGTCGGTGCACTGGCAGTATACCTCGCCAGCCCCGCTTCCGCGCAGACCACCGGCACCGTTGAGGTCATAGACGGCGGTTATATTCTTTCCTGCTAAGGCTTCGGGATAAAGAGCGAAAGCAGGAAGTTACGGTCAATAAAACTTTATTCTTTTATCCGGAGAGGGGGGCTATGCAGTCAAAGTAACTAGAACGCATACCCAATATCTATTGTATGAAAAGAAAAAAGGAGGATGATTCTTAAGTGAATTGGGTAGTAACAATAGGTGGTATCGCCTATAACATCATCATTATCGCAGTTGTTTCCGCATTTATTTTCTGGCGTCGCAAAAAGCAGGCCAATCATCAGGAAGACTTCCTGTTCGGCGGCAAGCAGATGGGCTGGTTTGCCTGCGCCGCTTCTCTTGCTCTGACCGCTCTCGGCGGCGGTCACGTCAACGGCCTCGCAGCTCAGTCCTGGGCAACAGGCGTTGCAACCATTTGGTATTGCTTCGGCTCCGGTGTTATGCTTATGATCATCGGCCGTTACTGCGGTGTATGGTATCGCCGCAGCGGCTGCAACACCACCAACGAGCTGTTTGCAAAGATGTTCCACCCCATTTTCGTTCCTATTCTGTCCGGCTTCGCTGTCGGCTACTCCATCCTGATCCTCTGCGTTGAGGGCCAGGGCATGGCACAGATCATTTCTTCCATGACCGGTCTGAGCAACCTCGCCGGCGCTATCATCGGTATGCTCATCGGTGTTCTCTACGTGTTCATCGCCGGTGTTGAGGAAGTTGGTCTCGTTAACTCCGTTAACGCAATTCTGATGTACATCTTCGGCTTCATCGCCCTGTTCTGCATCGGTGTTTACTGCACCGGCGGCTGGGAAGGCATCAACGGCACTCTGCTCGAGAACAATCCTGAGCTGCTCCACGCTCTCGGCAACCCCGACATCATCCGCGGCTATGTTATCGGTACATTCCTCTCACTTGCCGTAGGTATGAACATGATCCAGGCAAACAACCAGCCTGTTGCATCCCTTGACAGCCTCAAGGTCATGCGCAAGACCGGTTTCGCCGCTGTTATCATGAATGTTCTCTTCGGTGCTATCATCATCTCCATCGGTCTCGCCTCCAAGGGTCTCGTCGACCAGGGCTACATGCAGGCTGCTCACGGCGCAGAAGGCATCGTCGTTCTGATCCTCACCTTCCTGCCCAACTGGCTCCAGATCGGCATTATCGGTATGTTCCTCGCCGCAATGCTCTCCACCGTTTCCATGCTTGCACTGGTCGTTGCAGTTCTCATGAACCGCCACATCCTCTGCTACTTCCCCAAGTTCAAGAACATGGATTCCAAGACCGAGAACAAGCTCTCCCGTGTCTGGATCGTTCTCTCCTGCGCCATCGCTGCAGTTCTCGCTGTTACCATTCAGGCTCAGACCAACACTGCTATCACCTGGGGCTTCGCATGGTTCATTCCCATCTTCGTTCTCTTCATCATCGGTATGCATTGGAAGCGCAGCCAGATGGCTTCCCTCGTCACCGTTATCGTGGCATGGGTATTCAACCTGCTGGTCAGCTACACCGGTATTGCTGCCAAGTTCAACCTTGAAGGCAATAACCACTCCATCTTCCTCTGCGTTATCTCCATTGTACTCGGCATTATCCTGACCGCCGTTGACAAGAAGGCCAAGCCCGCATTCATTCCCATTTACGAGAAGCAGCGCAAAGCTTACGATGAAAAGAAAGCCGCTTCTGCTGCTCCCGCCAACTAATCAAGGAGGTACAATACTATGTTGATAGGTCCTGTAGTAATGCTGCCCTGGGGACTCACCCTCTACACTGTTCTTGGTTGTGTTGTTCTCGGCATAATCGGTGAAATTTGGTGGAAACTCATGAAGCACCGTCCTGAAGACGATGTTGCATGGTCCGAAGGCAACCAGTTCGTCATTGAGACCGACTGGGAAGACTGATCACCCGAAAGGAGATAATGATTTATGGATCCTTTGAAGCTTTTTTACATAATCATAAATGTTATTCAGGCAGTTGCCATTGCCGCCGCTTGCTACGGCTACGTTAAGTTCAGCAAGAAATAAATCGTTAGCCACAGCTTGGTAAGCAGCTGGATAAATCCTACAAATACCCAAAAGAAGTCCTTGCGGCTTCTTTTGGGTGTTTTCAAATCACAGGAGGTAAACTATGACACCAAAAGAAAGATACCTCGCACTTGTAAAAGGCGAAAAAACCGACGGCTTCGTCAACCAGTATGAATACATCCATCTTCTATTCAGCGATCCGCTGATGAATCTTGAGCAGCGTGTCAGAGGCGGCACCAGCGTCTGTCCCTGGGGCGTTACCTTCAAATGGCGTGAGGATGAGCCCGCTGCAACCCCCTATATCACCGAGGAGACAAAGGTTTGCAAAGATATAACCGAATGGCGTGACTATGTCCATGCTCCTTCTCTCGACGTTCCCGAGGAAGCATGGGACGCAGCCAAGGCCGAGGTTGCATCTGTTGACCGCGATCAGCAGCTCGTCGGCGTTTGGTGCCACACCGGTATATTCGAGCGTTTCCACTTCCTCATGGGCTTTGAGGACGCTCTTTGCAATCTCCTCATCGAACCCGAAGCCTCCCACGAGCTTCTAAAATACATCACCGACTGGCGCCTTGACTTCATGGAGCGCGTTCTTGACCGCCTTGATGTCGACGCTGTTTTCTTCCATGATGACTGGGGCAGTAAATACTCCACCTTCCTCTCCCCCGAGGTATGGCGTGAATTCTTCAAACCCTGCTACGAGCGTCTCTACGGCTTTATCCGCAGCCGCGGCAAGAGAATAATCCACCATGCCGACAGCTATTGCGCCACCATAGTTGAAGATATGGTTGATCTCGGCATCGAGACATGGCAGGGAGTTCTCCCCACCAACAACATCCCCGAGCTGCAGAAAAAGCTCGGCGGACGCCTCATCCTTCAGGGCGGCTTCGATTCCGGCATTCTGGACCGCGAGGATGCCACCGAAGAGGAAATGCGTGCTCACGTCCGTGACGTTATCGCACAGTGTGCAGCAGGCGGCGGCTGGATCCCCTCCATTTCCAATGGCGATCCTGCACTTCTCCATCCCGGAAGATACGAGATCGTAACCGACGAAATAGCGAAGCAGAGCAAGATCTACTTCGGCTGAAACGCTTGATTTTCCAGCATTTTCTACAGTGCCGGCACATTTTTCGCCGGCACTGTTTTTTCGCGGAAATATGTCCAAATTGAGGCTATAAATATTGTATACAATTTCAGTTGCTTTAGCATTATGCGGGATATATAATAGCTTTATGACTACGCGCGATTACATCAAACGGAGGCACCGTAATGAATTTTCAGCAGTTAAAATACTACACTGTTTTATGTGAAGCCGGGAGTTTCTCCAAGGCAGCCGAAAGCCTGTTTATCTCACAGCAGGGACTCAGCATGGCCATTTCAAATCTCGAAGCTGAGTTCTCCTGCAAGTTCTTCTATCGTATGCCCAAAGGACTTGTACTCACCCCCGACGGTGAGTATTTTCGCGAATGGGCAACTCAGACTTTGGCGAATCTTCAGGAGCTCTGGGCGCACTTTGAGGGACGCGACGCCGATCAGAGTGTTATCAAATGCGCTGGTGCTCAGGGAGTTATCAGCGAATTTGGGTCTCAGCTTATTGAAAAATTCGAACAGACCTACAAGGGTTGCTCCGTTTACATGCGCGAATATAAGGACAGGCGCTGCGACAAGGTCATAGAGGACGAGGAGGCTCAGATCGGCTTCGGAATCGAACCTATTGACCACAGCAAGTTTGAGTGCCATAAGATTTTCGAACTTCAGCTCGCCTGCATAATGCACACAGGTCACTCCTGGACCAAGTATGATAAAATTCCTCTGTCTGTATTATCCGAGGAACAGTTTTTCATGGTGGATGAGGAATTCAAAACCGCTGATTCCTTTATCGAGGTTTGTGCGCGCCACGGCGTTAAGATAACACCGCGTTTGCGCGTTGGTGAAGTCACTGCCGTGCACCGTCTCGTTCGCAGTCAGGGCGGCGTTGGATTGACCAACATGGCCGTTGCCGAAGCTCTCGCCACCCCAGACACTGTCTGGCGTCCCTTTGACAGCGACGATATGACCTGGACCATAGATCTTTTCAAAAAGCGCAGCGTGGTTCTCCCCCACTCCGCCCGGGTATTTTTCGAATATGTCCAGCGTCAGCATTCCACCGACCATAGAGAAAAAATTGCTCCCGCATATATAATGGAGCAGCAGATAACCGAATAAAAAACAGCAAAAACGCCTCTTTGTTCGCATGGACAAAGAGGCGTTTTTTCAATACGAAAAAGTGGGCGACTGCAGAAGGGGGCAAATCTGCAGCCGCCCGGGGCAGGGATGGGGGTGTGAAGAAAGATACTGTCTTATTCGTTAACTGCCAACCACTGTTCAGTGGTAAACTTCTTGAGTACCCACTGACCGTTGAAGCGTCCGAGACCGCTGTACTTCTCGCCGCCGAACATGACATGCGGCTCATCACCTATGGACTGGTCGTTGATATGTACCATGCCGCTCTCAAGACGTGATGCCACCTTCATGGCATTATAGACGTCCTTGCCGTACACGCTGTTGCTCAGACCGTAGCTGGTATCATTGGCAATCGCAACGGCCTCGTCGGCAGTCTTAGCCTTGATGAGATTACATATGGGGCCGAACATCTCCTCCTGAGCAGAGGGCATATCGTTGGTGACGTCAGCAAGCAGCCAGGGATAAATTACGTTACCTTCGGTCCTACCCTCAACGAGAACTCTGACCTTGCCAAGTGCAAGGGTCTTTTCAAGATATTCGTTGAAGTGGTCGACCTGACTTTTGTTAATTATAGGTCCAACAAAAACCTCGGGGTCTGCGGGGTCACCAGCTTTAACATGGCGCACCTTCTCGGCAAATATTTCGCAGAATTTATCGTAGTTTTCCTCGAGGATAATAATACGGTTAAGTCCCATACAAACCTGTCCTGAGTTGAAAAACGCACCGAAAATAGCCTTATCAGCAGCTGCTTCAAGATCAGCATCGGGCAGGATTATCATGGTGTTGTTGCCGCCGAGTTCAAGGGATACGTCCTTGATTTGTGCTCCGGCCTTTGCGCCTATGCGCTGGCCTACTTCGGTGGAGCCGGTGAAAGAGACCATATCGGAAAGCGGATGCTCAACTATATAGTCACCTATTTCGCTGCCCGCACCGGCAACTACATTGAGAAGTCCGGCGGGCATTCCCGCTTTTTCAAACATCTCCGCAATGACGAATGCAGAGGCGGGAGTATCCGATGCCGGTTTGAGTACGCAGGCATTGCCGGTGGCAATGGCGGGCAGAACACTGCGCAAAGCAAGTACAAATGGCACGTTCCAGGGGGCGATAACAGTGATAACTCCCTTGGGTTTGCGATAGATATAGTGTACCTGACCCGGAGTATCTGACTGCTGAATAGTGCCGTCCATCATCAGGGGGAAGTTCATAAAATAGCGGCAGAACTGAGGAGTGATTCCCGCCTCGTAGCCCTGCTTAGGGGCAGTTGCTCCGTCTTCCAAAAGCAGACACTCCATGACAATGGGGGCAAATTCACGCATTACGTTCATCAGACGTTCCATAGCGTCCACTCTCTCGGAGGGTGTGAGCGCCCACCACTTTTTCTGAGCCTCCTTAGCCGCTGTGTATGCCTCATCAACGTCCTGCTTTCCGGCGGAGCGATAGCTGTAGAGCAGCTCACCGGTATAAGGATTACGGTTTTCGAGTATTCTCTCGCCGCGTCCTTCTACCCACTTACCGTTTATATACTGTTTGTCATATGCTTTCATTTTTACTGACCTCCTGTATACCTTAGCGTCATTCCTCATCCATAACGAGAACAGCCTTTATGACCTTGCCGCTCTTGGTGTCTGCAAATGCCTGGTTGATCTCGCTGAACTTATAGTACTTTATCATCTTGTCGAAGGGGAACATGCCCTTCTTGTAATAGTTGATAAGCTTGGGAATGAAGAGCTGGGGAATGCAGCAGCCCTCAACAACGCCGCCGAGCGTCTTGGCGACGCCCATGAGGTCCTCCTCAACATTGATAGTCAGCTCCTGGGTTGCACCAACGACCGCGCACACACCTAAAGGCTTTGTACTTCTCAAAGACTGACGCACGCAGGGACCTATACCTGTGCAGTCGACCGCATAGTCGCAGCCAAGGCCGCCGGTAAGTTCCTTGACCGCAGCCTCAACGGACTCAACATTTCTGGAATTAATGATATGAGTGGCACCCATTTCGAGAGCCAGATCCAGTCGACTGTCAACTATGTCGCATGCGATGATAGTGGTGCATCCGGCGATCTTTGCCGCCATTACCGAGCTGAGGCCAACAGGACCACAGCCGGTAATGAGGACAGAAGTGTCCTCTTTGGGACGGATATAGTTAAATATTGCTCCGGCACCGGTCTGAATACCGCATCCCATCGGTGCCACAAGCTCAAGAGGCATATCGTCGTCAGCGTGGATCAGATTATTCTTATGCACTATTGCATGAGTGGCAAAAGCGCCCTGACCGAAGAAGGACGATGTCTCCCTTCCCTTGTATGTAAGACGTTTGGTATTGTCAAACTGTACTCCGCCAAAATTCAGGCGGCGGTTTTCGCGGCAGCCATAGGGACGTCCGGTGCGGCAGGCCTCACACTCGCCGCAATAGCCAAACGAAAATCCGACCTTGTCTCCAACCTTAAATCCGGTCACACCGGGGCCCAGTTCCTCAATTATACCGCAGCCTTCATGGCCAAAGACTGCAGGCAACGGTACTGCTATAAGCTGATTTCGGGCAACATCGTCTGTATGGCACACGCCACAGGCAACCACTTTGACGCGCACCTCTCCATATTTCGGTGCCGCGAGCTCCATATCGACGATCTTGAACTCCTGGCCTTTTTCTTCGATTACTGCTGCTTTGATCTTCATGTGGCACTCCTTTCAGTTTCTGGGCGTATCGCAGCCCGAAAAGAAAGGACTGCTCCAATACGCGGAATCGGTATATTAAAAACTTTTTAAGTTACTCCCCTTATTCCGCCTCAGAACAGCATGCCCCAGCGTTCCCACTGGAAGCCCTGAATAAAGCGGATGTGTTCTCCAACCGCCATTGCTGCCGCAACTGCGTCACGGCTTTTTATAGCATCATATATTTTTCTGTGCTGTGCAACAAAATCATATATATGGTCAGTATCGTATACTGCGAGCTGACTCAGTCTTCTTGTCTGCAGCAGCAGACTCTTGGCCTGCTGTTCTATAAGCGCATTTCCGCAGCTTTCCACCAGAAGCACATGAAAACGCAGATCGAGATCGACAGCAATCTCCATCTCGCCTTTATTTGCACTTGTCTCCTGCATATCTATACTTTCGAGCATGCGTTCAAGAGCCTTCTCATCGGCTCGCTCGGCACAGAGCTTTGCCGCCATACTCTCAAGAGCTTCTTTCATCTCATAGAGCTGTTTCGCCTTTTCCTTTGAAAGCCCGGATACAAAAACACCTCTGTTTGGTATAAAATCTACGAGGCCCTCACTGCCAAGTCTGCGCAGTGCCTCACGCACCGGCGTGCGGCTCACGCCCAACTTATCACATATCTCTCTTTCAATAAGAGGTTTCTCCGGAGGATAGCGTCCGGTTATTATTGCCGAACGCAGATATCCGTAAGCCACACTCTGTTTTGACTCTTTGACGGAGATATTATTCTCTTTTCTTTTTTCTTCGTTTGTGCCGCTTCCGGCTGTGGTGGTATTGTTAATTTTTATTTTCATGGTTTCTCCTTAATTATTCCGGAAAATAAAGGAATTATATTTTGATAAACCATAATATACCACTTTGTTATTCTCTATTCAACAAAAGCCGCATTGATACGATATGCGTTTTGTAAATTCGATATTTTCTGTCGGGATAAAGTGCGCTCGTAAACAACGTTTCGATTTTGTATACAATCTCGTATACTATCATTATGCACTCTATTCCCCGTCCTGTGAAGCAATAAATTGTGAATCCTTACAATTCTTTTTTACATCGAAACAAAATACCAAAGTCGCATTCAGGACAATCGTTTGACCTTTGAATAAAAGGGTGATAATCTTATCTCGCGAACGGAGGTGAGACATAGTTGAACGACCGCACATATCTCTGCATAGACCTGAAATCCTTTTACGCCAGCGTGGAATGCGTGGAGCGCGGACTTGACCCAATGCGCACAAATCTCGTTGTGGCCGATGCGTCGCGTACTGAAAAGACCATATGTCTCGCCGTTACTCCTGCGCTCAAGAGCTTTGGCATATCCGGAAGGGCACGCCTTTTTGAAGTAGTTGAGCGCATAAAGGAGATAAACTGTGCCCGACTTCGCCGCTGCCCAGGTGGAAAATTCAGCGGCAGTTCCGTAGATATCGTGGAGCTTAACTCCCACCCCGAGCTTGAGCTAAGCTATATTGCCGCACCACCCAGAATGGCGCTGTATATGGACTTTTCAAGCCGCATTTACCAGGTCTATCTCCGGCATGTCTCACCAGATGATATTCATGTCTACTCCATCGACGAGGTGTTTATTGACCTCACACACTATCTCCCGGCGAGTGGGCTTACTCCGCGCGAATTCGCCAAGACCATGATAAAAGAGGTTTTCGAAGCCACGGGCGTAACCGCCGCGGCAGGCATTGGCAGCAATATGTATCTCGCCAAGGTCGCAATGGATATCATGGCCAAACGCGTAGACGCCGACTCGGACGGCGTACGCATAGCTTTTCTCGACGAGATGAGCTATCGCCGCGAACTTTGGACCCACCGTCCGCTCACCGACTTCTGGAGGGTCGGCCGCGGCTATGCAAAAAAGCTGGAGGAGCACGGACTCTTCACCATGGGCGATATTGCCCGCTGTTCCATAGGCGACAAGCGGGATTACTATAACGAGGAGCTTTTATACAAGCTTTTCGGCGTCAATGCCGAGCTGCTTATAGACCACGCATGGGGCTTTGAAAACTGCACGATAGCCGATGTCAAGTCCTATCGCCCAAGCTCCAACAGCATCTGTTCCGGTCAGGTGCTTACCTGCCCCTACAGTTTCGACAAAGCACGACTTGTCACCCGCGAGATGACGGATATGCTAAGTCTTGACCTTGTAGACAAAGGTCTTGTCACCGACCAGATCTTGCTGACAGTTGGCTATGACATAGAAAATCTCACAGATCCCCAGCGCCGAAAGGCATACAAAGGACCCGTCACCACAGATTTTTACGGACGAAAAATTCCGAAGCACGCTCACGGCACGGCAAATCTGGGCCGTCATACCTCCTCGACGAAGCTCATTATCGACGCTGTAATGGAACTTTTCTCGCGTGTAGTTGACGAAAAGCTGCTTGTAAGGCGCATAACGCTCTCCGCAAACCATCTGTTTTTTGAAAGTGACATTCCAAAATCCGACGTCCCCGAACAGCTCAACCTTTTCACCGACTACGAAGCGCTGCAGGCCGAGCGCGAGGCTGAGGACGCCGCCCTCAGCCGAGAAAAACGCCGCCAGCAGGCTGTTCTGGATATAAAAAAACGCTACGGAAAAAACGCGATCTTAAAAGGTATGAACTTCGAAGATGGAGCCACCGCCCGCGACCGCAACAGCCAGATCGGTGGCCACAAAGCATAAAGCTTTCAGAAAGGAGGAAACCGCTTTGCATCTCTCAAATGATCCGCATCGCTACGACGATATAATCGAACTTCCACACCCCACTTCTGCAAAGCACCCGCGCATGAGCGTATATAACCGCGCGGCGCAGTTTTCCCCCTTCGCCGCCCTCACGGGTTACGACGCGCTCGTGGACGAGACCGCGCGCCTCACCGAAAGCCGCTCGGAACTTGACGAGCAGCGCAAAGCTGCGCTCGATGAGTCGCTTCGTACGCTGCTGCAGCATATAAACGAAGCGCCGCAAGTTGACATAACCCATTTTGTGCCTGACCTGAGGAAATACGGCGGCGAATATGTCCACCACATTGGTCAGCTTCTCCGGATAGACCCTGTGGAACGCAGTTTGCTCTTTGCAGACGGCTTAAAAATAGCGATCGACAACATTTACGATATAGACAGTCCCTGCTTAAAATAAAAAATCAAAAGGCTCTGTGATACATTCACAGAGCCTTTTGGTTTACATAATTTTATTCTTCAGATCAGTTTCTTCCCGTCCTCGAAAGCATTTCCAAGCTTCTCACCAAGGCGGAGATAATCATGGTTGACAGGGTCATAGGTAATCGGATCGAGCTTGCGCGGGTCTATGTGTCCGTCGCTGAGAACTCTTTCATCGGCCAGCACATTGACTATCTCGCCGATAAGCAGCTCACTTTCGGTGTCATAGCTCACAAGGCTGCACTCGAGGGTCATGTTCAGCTCATCAATAATTGGCGCGTCAACGTTCTCGCTCTTTGTGCAATGCCAGCCGCAGCGCTCCAGTTTATCCGGCACCTTGTTGCCGGACACAATGCCGACATAGTCCGCTTCAACTACGTTTTTTGCGTCTGCCATACTTACGGTGAAGGCCTTGCGGGCAAGGATGTTTTTCATTGTCTTATGTCCCTGGCTCACATAGATAGCGATGCGGTTCACATCGGCAGCGCTGCCCCATGCGGCGTTCATGGCATTGGCAACTCCGTTTTCGTCATAGCTCGCAATTATGAGCACAGGCATGGGATAAATAAAAGGCTTTGCGCCAAATGATATTTTCATATTAATCCTCCGTTTTCATCACGCCGAACGCGTCTTCAATATATCCTATGTAAAAATAGTGCGGCTCGAGGCGGGAATACATTCCGTTTCTCATCTGCTCGGGCACACAGTTGATATCGAACTGCTGAGAGCAAACTTTCCTGCACACGAATGTCAGCTCGCTCTCGGCAAATCCGACACCGTGCTCCATAGCAATGGGAGTAAGCTTGGTCTTTGCCACTTTGTCGCCGTCGCGCCCGGATAGAGTTCCCAGTATCTCAGCATCGGCTCTGTGCTCCTCGGGCAGGAAACAGACTGTGAAATAGTCGTTGCGCTCCATGTATTCGAAAGTATATCGGCTGGGCTGAACATATATGGTAAGAGCCGATCCGGGATGGTTCCACACATTTCCCATCATACCCCATCCAAGGGTCATACAGTTATAGTCGTCAATGCTGCCGGCGGTCACTATCGCCCACTGGCTGTTGAATTTTTTGAACACATCATAGCTGACTTCGCGGAAATTATCTTTGCTTACTACCTGCTCCATGCTGCCACCTCTGTTTTGTTTTTTTCTGATTATACCATAAGCAGGATGACATGTCAGCAAAGAAAATGAGACCTCGCCAAATGTGGGAGGTCTCATTTTTTATTTGCATCAGCCGCAGAGAAGCTTCATCATCGCTTTGACCATATCGCCTTCGTGCAGAACGGTTTTGGTGTCGGCGTACTTTTTGTTGCAGCTGTAGAAAAGTCCGTCTTCCTTCCAGTTGAGGACTTCTATCTTTCTGCCGCTTTCGGCTTCCGCAGCGTCCAGAAGATCGTTAAGGGTGGAGCCCTCCGGCATTTCATATTCGCCGGAGCGCAGGTCGCCGACGATCATCTCCACATGGGAAAACTCGATAAACACTTTCATGGCTTCACCTCAAAAATAACTTATGCCTCGGGGTAAAGGAACTCGATAACCTTTTCGAGTCCGCCCAGAGATTCAAGGGTTTCCTTGCTGGGAACTGCGGTCTCAATGTCATAACCCATATAGCCGAAGAAGTTGTCGGCGAGCTTCTCATTGTCGATGGTAACACCTTCGAGAGGACCGTGGTCCTGGGGAGGACGTCCGCATGCGCGGTCAGACAGAGTGAAGTCCTTGCGGCGCAGGCCTTCGCGGAGGTTGAAAGCATGGCGAACGGTGTAAGCGCGCTTGCCGTATCTGATAACGTCTTTGGGAGTGAATTCCCAACCGGTGATGGCCTTGATGTACTTGAAGTGGGTCTCACCGTGGGGACCGGGTTTGAGCAGGAAGTCAGAAAGGCTGCAGAAACCGGTGGCGTTGTTGTGCTCCCACTCCCAGAGCATATCGGCATCAGCAGCGCCGGTATTCTCATAGTTGTGCTTTACCTCGGGAGGAGCCATCTTGAAGGGAACGCCTCTGCCGCCGCGGGTGTGACGGCCGGGGGCGGGATCATACTGGAAAGTACGGCCCATTGCGGGGTTGCAGCGGGAACCGTGCTGAGCGAGCTCGATACCGCTGGCGGTGACGAGGCACTCAAAGCCCTTGCCCATGGTCTCGGCAGCGAACTTGGAGCCGTTGTGGAGAGTTACGCCGATGCCTTCGTAATTGGCGATCTTATTGATGATCTCGATGATGGCCTTGGCGTTGCCCCAGGTCAGGTCGATGCCGTCGATCTCTTCCTTGGTGACGATACCCTTTTCGTAGCATTCCATCAGCCAGGAGATAGTACCGCCCAGAGACAGGGTGTCAATACCCCACTCATTGCCGACATAGTTGCCGTAGACAACGATCTTGGGATTGCTGTTGCCGATATTGGAGCCAAAGGTGGCGAGGGTCTCATACTCGGGACGGTAGGTCTCGAAATCGAGTCCGAGTTCCTCGTCCACAACATGGTACATAGCATTGCAGCCTATGTAGCAGTTGGTGCAGGTGGTGAGTTTCTTGGTCTTGAAATGGGGGTCCATGGCGGTGCCGTGCATGCCGGCATGCTCATTGAGGTCGACGTCGGCGCCGGACTTCTCCCAGTTGTGAACGGAGCAGTCGCCGATCTCGACGCTGTGGAGGTAACCGCCGGAGGTGCCGATGACGGGGAAGAACTGGCAGGGAGGCGCGCTCTTCTTGTACTCGGCATTCATCTTGTTGATCTCGAGAATGGCCTCTGCATCAACAACCTCGATCTCGTGGGTACCGGTGCAGGCAACAGCCTTGAGGTTCTTGGAACCGATGACAGCGCCGGAGCCGCCGCGTGCAGCAGCGCAGCCGCGGTCGCAGATAACGGCAGCCATATGGCTCTTGCGCTCGCCGGCAGGTCCGATGAGAGTGACGCCGACTCTTCTGTGACCCTCAGCAGCCAGTTCTTCGCGGATCATTCTGTCCGCTTCGGAAATGGTCTTGCCCCAGATCTCGCTTGCGTCACGGAACTCGACCTCGCAGTCGTTAACAAAAAGATATACAGGTTTTTCGGAAATACCCTTTACAAAAATGGCGTCAAAGCCGGATTTGCGCATGAAACCGGCGAAGGAACCGCCGCTGTTGGCCTCGCTGATACCGCCGTAAACGGGAGACTTGCTCACTACGGAGTATCTGGGTCCCATAAGAGATTTGGTATTGTTGCTTACGCCGCCGACAAAACCGACTACGCTCTCGGGAGCGAATACGGGAGTATTGGGAGGCATAAGCTCAAGCATGAAGCGTGCGCCAAGGGCGTTGCCGCCGAGGAAGTTTTTGGCCCACTCTTCGGGAAGAGGAAGAATCTCATAAGTTTTGGTAGTGAGGTCAGCGAAGAGAACCTGGCCGTTATATCCGGGGAAAGACATTATAACACCATATCCTTTCAAATGAATTCGTATTAATTTTTCCCTGTCGGCTTAAATGCCGTCAAGGAAGGAGTGCCCGTCGGCCTTTGCCTGTCCTATGAGGAACAGGAAGACATCGGCAGGTATGAAGAAAATATTTTTCGGCAGATTGGGGACAAATCCGAAGACATTCTCCTCCTTGGTAATAACAAGGCACAGGTCTGCCTCGTTCGCCTTGGAAACGATGGCGTCTCTTTTCGAAAGACGTATATTGCTGTCGAAACGTACGTCAATGTGGAGCTTCTTTCTGCCGTTGAGTATCATATCAAGATTTTTTCCGCTCGTTCTGGCTCTGTTATAGGTGATCTGACCCTCTTCGGAATCGGGGCCATAGAAGCGGAGATGGCGATAAACCGCCGTTTCAACGATTTTTTCCATACTGCCTTCGCCCTCATTGATGCGGATATCATTGAGCATCAGGAGCGAGTTATGTATGGATGCGTCGGCCAGATAGAGCTTTGGCTGCATTTTCTGGATGCGCTCGCCCTCGTTCTCCTGGGGCAGGCACTGATACACGAGACAGGCACTGCGAAGATACTTGATGTATTTCTCTATGGTCGGCCTTGTAACGCAGTCTATCTCTCTCATCAGCGCCTCATAGCTTATGACCTTTGGACATTCGAGGCAGAGATAAAGGAAGATCTTCTCAAGATCGATGGTATTTCTTATATTGAAGCAAATGCTGATATCGCGCAGCAGAGCATCGCCGACAACGGTTCTCTGTATCATTCTCTGGATTCTGATATCATCCGTCTCTCCGATCAGATTGAGAAAACCGCCGGTGTACATATAGTGTCTGAAAAGATGTTTGTACTGCGAAACGGTGGATGCGATATTCTTAAGCTCGGTCGTGCTGGCATTGAGTATGCCTCTGTCGGGCAGCATAGATTTTTTTGCAACATTTTCGCTTCCCGTGGCGATCTGGCAGTACTCGTAGAAGGATATCGGCGGCATATTGAGAAGCCGCTCGTTTTCTCCTACGCTCTCCGGGCGTATGGAACTTGTAACGATAACCGTTATCTCGTCGAAGCTGGAGGCCATGGCCTCAACATTCTTCTGCCACTCGGGAGAAAGCTGAATATCGTCACAGAAGCAATAGGTACGTTTGCTTACATTGGGGCAGATACTCTCGCGATAGGTCTTGTAAATTTCAAATGGAGGCAGGAAACTGAAAAATGGATGACCGAAGTTCATATGAATGATCTGCTTCGGGTCAACATCGCCATCTATGAGTTCCTGGATCACCTGATGTATAAGGGCAGTTTTGCCTGTGCGGTGTGGGCCGACCAGATATACAACACGCACTTTTTCATCCTGAAGCAGCTTCAGTGCCTCTGCAAATACTGTCCTGTGGGTGGGTTTGAGAAACTGCTTTTGAACGCTTCTCAGATGCCACCACTGATTGTAGCCGGAAAGGATTCTTATTATATTACTTTGCGATGCAATTCCCATCTTGTCCACATCTCCTAACGGTTAATACAGCCCTTTGGACGTATAACGATCAAGTTGCATTTATTATATCATACTTTAGTTAAACGGTCAAAAAATTCATATCGCAGTTTATGAATTTTTATCTTAGGCCGTAAATCTCCGTCAGATTTCTTTAATATACTTCTTAAATAGTCTGATTGCCTTCACAGGTTCGGTCTGAGACATAAGCCCCAGGGCGAACATTATGTAATGGCTGTCAATAAACAGCTTTGGCGCGACCGGCATGAGCTTTGTCTCGTCTGCGGACGTTTTCAATGCGCCCGATAAAACCGCTGCGGTATCCGGCGAAAAAACGATAGGTCCTCCGAGACCGATGAGCACCGGTATGTTGGACAGATCCTTGCCTCTCTGAACATGAACAATCCCGTTTCCGGTGAAAAGCGGCTCGAGCACGCCCGCGTGTCTTTCAACAGCGCTGCGCACAGCCAGCTTTGTCAGAGCGACATGCAGTCTTTCCGCTCCATCCGTTTCGGGAATACTGAAATTACTCCGAAGCTCCGGTTCAAGTCCACTGTCGGGAATGTCCAGTCCCTTCTCCTCGGCGGAAGAACTCAGCGCGTCCAGATTGTGATAAAGACCGAGATCGCCTTCGACGCTGCGCTTGACGCGCGGCTCTATGAGTCCAACAGGGTTGACTCCCTGCCGGCTCGGATAGCCGTCGCAGACGGAATATACATCCGTCGTGGCACCGCCGACATCCACAAGCAGGATATCTCCGACACCGCTCTCCTCCCCTTCTATACCGTCGGCCGCCAGTTTTGCAGCCTCAAGAACGGCAACGGGGGTAGGTACGAGTATCGCGGATATAAGCTCGGCGGCTCTGTCGATGCCCTTCGCGCTTATTATCTGGTCGAGAAAAACGCCGCGTATGATCTCATTTACCGAATCAACGTCCAGCGTACCGAAAGAAGGCAGAATATTTTTTGAAAACAGTATACGCTTGCCGGTATTCATAAAAAGGCGTTCGATCTCGTCATATGCGGACTTATTGCCCGCTATGATAAATGTCGAGCAGCGCCCGTCACTGCCGGCGAGAAGCGATGCATTGTGGATAATACTCTTTTTGTCGCCGCCGTCAATGCCGCCCGCAAGGAGCACGATATCAGGTGTGAGAGCTTCAATATCCGCAATGTCCGATTCTTTGAGCTTATATGAGTATGTTCCAACGATTTTGGCTCCGGCACCGAAGGCGGCAAGTCTGGCGGCTTTGGTGGTGAGTTCCGGAGTAAGCCCGATGCAGACTATTTTCAGTCCGCCCGCGGCGCTGCTGCATGCGCAGGCTCCGCGTACGCTCTCCTCGTCAAATTCACACTGCTGTCGCAGCTGAGCCAGCGCCCCCTCAAGTCCTACGGTAACATCCGTGTCCACCGTACTTGGGTGCTTTGCCCAGCCGACAAGCTCCTCGCGCTCCATATCAAAGGCGCACACCTTTGTAAAAGTGCTTCCAAAATCAACAAATATTCTGATCCGCTTCATTTTTCAAGTCCTCACGGCGCAGATGTCAAGGCCGAAATCAGGAGATCTTGCACTGAAGACCGTAAGAGCTGACTATCTCAAGCGCTCTGGCCTTTTCCTCCTCGGTCATGCTGCGGGTCTCCGGCATGGGATACTCTTCGCCTATCATGCGGTACTTGTTCTTGCCGTACTCATGATAGGAGAGCATGCTCACGAGGGAATTGGGGGAATACTCCAGCACGGTCTTGGCCATGTTGTGGATATCTTCCTCAGAAGCATTGACTCCGGGAATGAGGGGCACACGGATGACAACGGGAATACCGCTTTCAGCCACATAGCGAAGGTTTTCAAGGATTATCTCGTTGCCTACGCCTGTGTACTCCTTGTGCTTACCGGTGTCAAGAAGCTTGAAATCATAGTAGAACATATCGGCATATTCCATGATCTTCTTGAGAGCCTCGCGGCTGCCGAAACCGCTGGTGTCTGCATTGGTATGTATGCCGTTTTCGCGGCAGATCCTGAACAGCGCAGCAACGAAGTCCGCCTGTGCGAGAATCTCACCGCCGGAACAGGTGCAGCCGCCTTCGTCGCCGTAGTAATCCTTGTCACGCTTGACGACATTGAAAGCTTCCTCGGCGGTCATTACCTTTCCGCTTATGGACAAAGCTTCATAAAGGCAGCACTTAACACATTTGCCGCACAGATCGCATTTCTTCCGGTCGATAATGAGGCCGTCTTCTCCCATGCTGATAGCACCCTGAGGGCACTTGCCTATGCACTTGCCGCAGCGCTTGCAGGAGGTGTAGCGGTAGGTGAGCTGGGGTTCAAAACTCTGAGATTCCGGGTTGGAGCACCATTTGCAGCTCAGAGGGCAGCCTTTGACAAAAACGGTGGTACGAACGCCGGGACCATCATCTATGCTGTAACGCTGGATGTTGAAAACTGTTCCCTTTACCTGCTTATAATCCATTAATAAATCTCACTTTCTTTTAGTTCCTGTTTCATTGGGCACAAAACACCTCAATTCAACAGCATGTGGGAATATACAGAGCAAAAAACGCCCTATACAACTGTATGCTTTTTCACAGAAAATACCCTTGAGGCGCGGCAGCGCCCAAGGGTATTTAAAGCTGCTTTGCTTGACTCTCCCGCCGCCTTATGAGGAAGCGGGAGAGTTATCCGCAGTCACACTAATGAGATCAGATGACCTCGTGCATGGTGCGGTGTACGATCTCCTTCTGGAGCTCGCGGGGCAGATCGATGAAGTATGCGCTGTAGCCGCCGACACGGACGAGCAGGTTCTTGTGCTCTGCGGGATTCTCCAGTGCAGCCTGGAGCTCTTCGACAGAGTGGATGTTGAACTGAATGTGCCAGCCTTCGCGCTTGATGAAGGTGCGGATGAGCTGAGCGAGCTTTGCGCGCTTCTCTTCGGTATTCAGAACGCTCTTGGAGAACTTCATGTTCATGGCGTAGCCAACGTACTCCTTGGCGTAGTCGCTTCTGGTAGCGGAGTTGATGGTGCAGGTGGGGCCGTTTACGTCCATACCGGGCATAGCGGAGCAAGCTGCGTCATCGGTGGGAGAGAATGCGATTCTGCCGTTGGGCAGGGCGCCGATGGAGCGGCCGATTGCAGTGTGACCTGCGGCAGCGCCGATGAAGAGCATGGGCTTGCGGCCGGTGATGGGATCGATGCGGTCCTGCATGATCTCAACGACCTTCTTGCTGACCTCGTCGTAAAGCTCGTCGACATAGTCGTCGTCGTTGCCGTACTTGGGGCAGTTCAGGCAGGCCTGGCGGAGATCTTCGTAGCCTTCCCAGTTCTTGTTGATGGCGTCCATCATCTCTTCCATGGTGACCTTCTCGTCTTCGAATACGAGCTTCTTCAGAGCGGAGAGGCTGTCTGCAACGTCAACAAGGCCGCGGCTGCCGAACCAGCTGGTCCAGCCTTCGGGATAGCGTGCGCCGCCCTCCTTGGGAGTGAGGCCTTCGCGGATGCAGTCTTCATACTGCATTGCGACACGCAGACCGCTCATGGGGCCATCGGTGATCTCGGTTGCGAGACCGAGGGTCTTGATGCGCATGAGGATGGGGCAGAAGTAAGCGAGCTGAGTATAGTAAGCCTGCTTGACATCTTCGATGCTCTTGAAGGTTCTGGGATCGCCGGTGTGGGGTCCGATCTGCTTCTTGATGCGAGGATCGAAACCGTCGAACAGAGCGAGCTCGAAGACCTTGGTCTGGTTGATGTTGTGACCGCCGCCGAGATGCTCCATGCTGCTCAGGTGGTAGCCAAGGCAGCCGCTGGCATTCCAGTCGCATGCGTCCTCGAGGGGAACGCCGCGGTCGAGGTAACGCTGAGTGCCTTCAGCGTCGTTCAGGAAAGCGGGGTTACCGCCGCCGAAGCGGACATTGCAGTCGATGGCGTGCATCAGGAACTCTTCAGGCATCTTGTCGCTTACGCGGACATAGATAGCGGGCTCGGAGAGCTTGACCTGAGCCATGGCTTCGAGGATGAGCCAGCTGAGCTCGTTGGTGAGCTCTTCGCCCTTCTCGTTCACGCCGCAGAGGGTGATGTTGGGGAGCAGAGAACCGGGGGCAGCGCGCTGCTCGCGGGGAATGGTAACAAGGTTTTCGACCTCGCGGATCTTGAGCCACAGAGCGCCGAGGAGCTCAGCAGCATCCTGCAGAGAGGTCTTGCCCTCTTCGTAGTCCTTCTGGAAGTAGGGGTAGAGGAGCTGGTCGAGACGGCCGATGGGAACTTCGGGACGGTCGGAGCTTTCTTTCCAGCAGACGAGGTGATAAAGACGTACGCACTGAACAGCCTCGAAGAAGGTGCGGGGCTCATAGCCGGGGCAGCGCTCGCAGGCTTCTGCGATGCGGATGAGTTCTGCCTTGCGGGTCTCGTCGGTGCAAGCTGCAGCCTGCTCGCGGGCGAGGTCA
>JAZOBQ010000002.1:0-2615 GCA_045596005.1 Oscillospiraceae bacterium | reverse complement strand
GGGGCCGTAGGCCACGCCGCGGCTCTTGCCGCCCATGAATGCCAGAGCGCGGTTTGCGTACATACCGGCGTGCTGGAGCTCGGCGGTGGCAACGGCGCCGTAGCGGGTGATGGCGTTTGCCACGCGGCAGAGGCTCATGTGGGTGGCGGGGTCGTCAACGCAGACGTGACGGATGCTGCCCTTGCCGAGCTCACCGTCGACTATGAGCTCGCATGAAGCGACCGATGCGGCGCCGCCCATGGCCTTGCGGGCGTAGTAATATGGGGCGATATTGGGAAGCACACCGTCGGTACTCAGGCTCTGGTAACCGGTGGGAGATGCGAAAATTCTGTTGCGGAACAGGGTGTTGCCCAGCATTATGGGCTCAAAAAGATGGGGATATTTGCATTTACTCATCATATCACTCCTCAAGGTGTATGTGTTTCCAGGAGGCTTTGCGGCGCTCCATTTCCTGAATGCTCTCCTCGTCTGTGCGGAAGGGGATGGGCACCCAGGGCATTTCGGAAAGGGCGCGTCCGACTTCATCCAGCTTCTGATAGGGAATTGAGATGATGTACATACCGGGGGGATATACGCCGAGACGCTTCATGCCGAAATGCATGCCGGTTATGCAGAAATTGACCTTGCCGCTTACATAGGGATAGGGGTAGAGCCAGGCGCAGCTGTTCACGATCGAGCTTTTCTGCTCCCAAAGGTCGCCGGAAATGTAGCTTGTGGCGCGCATTATTATCTCGGCCTGGGGAATGTCAGCCACGCAGATAACAAGATCGGGGTCAAAATCGCATTTCTCGAGGGGACAAAACTCGACATAGCGGGCCGTGCCCTCGGGAAGAATGGGGTAGAGTGTGTGGAGCTTGGCGTTGGCAGCGGGAGTTTCGTAAAGCTCGCTGTCGGCGCCAACCTTGCCGCTGGCATGGTTGGCGTCGAGGGGTCTCATGCCGAGGCAGATACCGCCGCTGCAGCTCTCGGTTTCGTTGCTGATGTAAAAACGCTTGCCTGTGGTCTGAGCTTCCTTTGCGAACTGGCACAGTGCCATTTTGCTGTCGGTGATGGGGACATTTTCCGGCGCTTCGCTGTGAAACTTTATTGCCACGGGCGGAAATTCCATTTCAAGACGCATGAAAGCGTCGATAGCAGATTGCTTGAGCATGGTTTTTCCTCCATGTTATCCCGCACGGGAGAAATCAGATGTTCTCGTGCATGGTGCGGTGTACGATCTCGGCCTGAAGCTCGCGGGGAAGATCGATGAAGTATGCACTGTAGCCGCCGACGCGGACGAGCAGGTTCTTGTGCTCCTCGGGCTTCTCGAGAGCTGCCTGCAGCTCTTCGGCGGAGTGGATGTTGAACTGGATGTGCCAGCCTTCGCGCTTGATGAAGGTGCGGATGAGCTGGGCGAGCTTTGCGCGCTTTTCATCGGTATTGAGAACGCTCTTGGAGAACTTCATGTTCATGGCGTAGCCGACGAACTCCTTGGCGTAGCCGCTTCTGGTGGCGGAGTTGATGGTGCAGGTGGGGCCGCTGACGTCCATACCGGGCATGGCGGAGCAGGCTGCGTCGTCGGTGGGGGTATAGGCATAACGTCCGTTGGGCAGAGCGCCGATGGAGCGGCCGATGGCGGTGTGGCCTGCGGCAGCACCGATGAAGAGCATGGGCTTGCGGCCGGTCATGGGATCAATGCGGTCCTGCATGATCTCGACGACCTTCTTGTTGAGCTCGTCGTAGATCTCGTCGACATAGTCGTCGTCATTGCCGTACTTGGGGCAGTTGAGGCAGGCCTGGCGGAGATCTTCGTAGCCTTCCCAGTTCTTGGCGATGGCGTCCATCATCTCTTCCATGGTGACCTTCTCGTCCTCGAATACGAGCTTCTTGATGGCGGCAAGGCTGTCGGCTGCGTCAACGAGACCGCGGCTGCCGAACCAGCAGGTGCGTCCCTCGGGATAGCGTGCGCCGCCCTCCTTGGGAGTGAGACCCTCGCGGATGCAGTCTTCATACTGCATTGCGACACGCAGACCGCTCATGGGGCCGTCGGTGATCTCGGTGGCGAGACCGAGGGTCTTGATGCGCATGAGGATGGGGCAGAAGTAAGCGAGCTGCTCGTAGAATGCCTTCTTGATATCCTCAATGCTCTTGAAATTCTTCGCGTCGCCGGTGTGGGGGCCGATCTGCTTCTTGATGCGGGGATCGAAACCGTCGAACAGAGCGAGCTCGAAGACCTTGGTCTGGTTGATGTTGTGACCGCCGCCGACGTGTTCCATGCAGGCGAGGTGGTAGCCGAGACAGCCGCTGGCGTCCCAGTCGCAGGCGTCCACGAGGGGAACACCGCGTTCGGTGTAGCGCTGGGTGCCCTCGGCGTCGTTCAGGAAGGCGGGGTTGCCGCCGCCGAAGCGGACGTTGCAGTCAATGGCGTGGAGGAGGAAGTCATCGGGCATCTTGTCGCTGACGCGGACGTAGATGGCGGGCTCGGAGAGCTTAATCTGAGCCATGGCCTCGAGAATGAGCCAGCTGAGCTCGTTGGTGAGCTCCTCACCCTTCTCGTTCACGCCGCAGAGGGTGATGTTGGGGAGCAGGGAGCCGGGAGCAGCGCGCTGCTCACGGGGAATGGTAACAAGGTTTTC
>JAZOBQ010000001.1:0-8674 GCA_045596005.1 Oscillospiraceae bacterium | reverse complement strand
AGGAGGGAAGCAGCGTAGGGGCGGCTTCGCCGCAGGGCGCAAACAAGGGACGGCGAAAGCCGTCCCTGTCAGCATATTCAAATCAAAGCTCGTAAAGCTCGCCGAACTTCTGCTCGAGATAGTCGCAGAAGACACCGGGGTCGAATTTCTCGCCGGTGGCCATTTCGAAGAGCTCGGTGGGTTTGTAGAGGCTGCCGAGTCGCCAGAGATGCTCACGGTTCCAGTCATTGATGGGGCTGAGGTCGCCGCGGGCGATGCAGCCGTCAACGTCGACGCTCTCGCGCATTTTGCGCAGGAACTGTGCACCGTAGGCACTGCCGAGGGCGTAGGAGGGGAAGTAGCCGATCGCGCCGATCGCCCAGTGGCTGTCCTGCAGAACGCCGTGGGAATCATCGGGCACGTCGATGCCGAGATACTCTTTGTAGAGAGCGTTCCAGGTGGCGGGGAAGTCGTCGATGGCGAGCTCGCCGGCGAAGTAGCGCTTTTCCATCTCATAGCGCACCATGATATGCAGAGCGTAGGTAAGCTCGTCGGCCTGGATGCGGATGAGGCTGGGCTCAACGCGGTTGACGGCGCGGTAGAGACCATCGGCGGTGCAGCCGCCCAGCTGTTCGGGGAAGAGCTCGAGCAGCTTGGGGAACATCAGGTCGGTGAAGGCTCTGGAGCGGCCGATGAGGTTTTCATAGAAGCGGCTCTGGCTTTCGTGTATGCCCATGCTCACACCGCCGTCTGCGGCGGTGTAGGCGAGATCGTCGGCGCTTCCGGTGTCATAGAGAGCATGGCCGCCCTCGTGGATAACGGCGTAGAGGGAGAATCCGGCGTATTCCTCGTCGTAATTGGTGGTGATGCGCTCGTCGAAGTGGGAGCCAAGGGAGGTGGTGAAGGGATGCTCGGTGGTGGAAAGGCCGACATGGTCGAGGTCGAGACCGATGGTCTTCATGAGCCAGTAGGCCAGCTCCTCCTGTTTGGCGGTGGGGAAATGACCGTGGAGAATGTCGTTGTTGAGCTTTTTGGAAGCCATGACCTTTTCGAGCAGGGGGACGATGCGGCTTCGCAGCGTGGCGAAAAATTCGTCGCAGCGGGCGCGGTCGAGACCTTCCTCGAATTCGTTGAGCCAGTAGTCATAGGGGTCCATTTCGGGGGCGACCCATGCGGCGATGCGCTTGTGGAAGTCGAAAACGCGCTCGAGTACGGGACGGAAGAGGGGCCAGTCGTTGTTTTCCTTGGCGCGGTGCCAGGAGTCGTCGGCCTCCACCATCAGCTTCTGCAGCTCGATGTACTGGTCCATGGGGATCTTTTGCAGCTGGTGGATGTTCTTGAGCAGCAGTTCGACGCAGCGGGCGTCCTTCGCATCGAGCTCGGCGCGGTTTGCGTCGAGGTATTCGAGCAGCTCAACGGTCTCCTTGCCGGTGGCGAGACGGTAGCTCTCCGCGCCGAGTATGCTCATGGTCTGGGCGCGGTTCGCGGCGGTACCCTTGGGAGCTGTGGTGGAGCCGTCGTAGTTTATGAGACCCATTGCGTGGGAGTATGCGGCCTGCTTGGCCTGAAGCTCGTGCAGAGCGGGAACAGCGGTTTCAATGGTCATGTGTGGCTTGATTCCTTTCGCTTTTATGATTTATGATAATAGTATAACACATTGTAAAAGCGAAAACAAACCCCTGTGAGAGAATAAAAGATTTTTGAAAAGTTTTTGACCCCAAAGGGGCGGCAAAAGCGTCTATACAGATGAAAATCGGTTTTCAGACAGATAAAGGTGGTGAAGAATATGGAGGACAAAGAATTGCTGCGGCAATTGCGGCGGGGCGACGAGCTAGCCGCGGAGGCGATAATAGACCGATACGGCGCCTATGTCGCGGCGGTGGTGCACCGCAGTCTCGGGAAACTGAGCCGTCCGGAGGATGTGGAGGGGCTTTCGTCCGACGTGTTTTTCAGCCTGTGGCAGCACCGGGGCAGTTTGCGCGGCGATAATATCCGTCCGTGGCTTGCGGCTGTGGCGAGAAATCGGGCGCGGAGCTTTTTGCGCTCGCTCGGAGAACTGCCGTCTGAGCTGGACGAATCGGAGCTGCCCTGCACGGACAGTACTGAAATGCTCGCGGAAAAACATGAGGAGGAACGCGAACTCAGATGCGCCGTGGATGCTCTGGCCGAGCCGGACAGGGAGATATTTATGCGGCACTACTATCGCGGCGAGAGCGTCGCGCAGATCGCGGCTGCCACGGGACTGCACCCGGAAAATGTGAAGACCCGCCTGCGGCGCGGGCGGGTGAAGCTGAAAAAATATTTGGAAAAAGGAGGGCGTAAAAAGTGAACATGGAAGTTTTCGAACAGGCAGATCGCGGCGGCGCCTCCCTGGAAAGGATAAAGGAACTCAGCATGAGCAAAATAAGAAGTGAAGCAAAAGGCAAGCGCAGAGCGCTCAGGGTGGCCTTCCTTGCCGCAGCTGCGGTGGCTGCGCTGAGCATCACAGCTGCGGCCGTGTCCGGTGCGTGGGGGATTCGAGACACGAGCGGACTGAGCCGCTGGGAGATAAAGCGCCTTCTGCGCGAGTCAAATACAGTCAGTATGACACAGCTGGTGGCGCCCGACGGCAGCGTGAGCTATATGGACGGAGGAGAGGTGCTGTTCACGCTCTCTGCCGAGGAGTCGGCGGAGTATGATGCTGCACTGCGCGCCGGGAAACAGCAGAAGATGCGCGAGAGTACCGACAAGCTCGATGTGGACACCATGGAGCTGTTCCCCAACCAGATAAAAGAGATCGTGGTCGATGCCGACGGCGGATTTGGCGATTTTCTGCTCACTAACGGCAGCACTGTGATTTTGTGCGGAAGCGACGGAGACTGTTTCGGCCTCGAAGCGGGCGACGAAGTGAGCCTGTCTGTAAAGGCGAGCGAGACATGTATTCTCCGCTACGGACTTGTGAAAGATGGAGTGATGCTGGAAGAAGTGTCGCTCAGAGGCGAAGAACCGAGCCATACATTTATAATTCCGGAGGGCGGCGAATATTGCTTCACCCTCAGCTATTACAGCGCGGGCGCGGACAACTTCACCGACGGGCGGATAGTAATAGAATGAAAATGTAAAACAGGGAGAATAGTTCTCCCTGTTTTTGCCTTTTTACTTGATGATCCTGTAATAGCCTTCCTTACGGGGAGGAGCGGCGGGAGCTTCGACGTCGGCGTAGCCGAGGGCGATGGAGCCGATGCCCATGACGCCTTCGGGGATGCCCCATTTGGCGAGCATGGCCTTGCCTTCCTCGGTCTCGAACATCTGCTTGGGACGGTGGATCCAGCAGGAGCCGAGGCCGGCGGCGAAAGCGGCGTTGACCATGTTGGTCAGCACGGCGGCGCCGTTGAGCTCGCCGAAACCGTCGTCGGGAGCTACGACGAGGATTATGGTGGGAGCGCCGTAGTAGGGGTCGATCTCGGCGCCCATGACCTTGGCGTTGAGACGGCTGACAGCCTCGCGCTCGGCAGGCTCCTGAACGGCGATTATCCATGGGGTCTGGCGGTTGCGTCCGGTGGGAGCATAGGTTCCGGCGTCGAGGACGGTGAGCAGCTCGGCCTCGGATATCTGTTCGGGTTTGAATTTTCTGACGCTGCGGCGGGTCATAAGGACTTCTATAGCTTCGTTTTTCATGGTTTTGTTCCTCCTTGTATATTGATAAATGACCTTCCCTTGGGGGAAGGCGCCCCCGCAAGGGGGCGGATGAGGGAAAAGGACCGTTGAGGCTTAACCCTCATCAGTCTGCTGGCGCAGACAGCTTCCCCCAGGGGAAGCTAAATGTTTTTTATTTTTCGAGCCAACCACTGAAATCTTTGTAAATGTTTTCAAAAGTTCTCCGACCGTTATATTCGCCCGCGAAGGAGTTGTGCGGCGTGATTATGGCGTTCTCCATATCCCAGAGCGGGTGGTCGGCGGGGAGAGGCTCCTCCTCAAAAACGTCCAGCACCGCGCCGGAGAGCGTGCCGTCTTCGAGCGCGGCAACGAGAGCGTCGGTGTCTGCGAGCGGGCCGCGGGCGATGTTGACGAAAACGCTGCCTTTTTTCATAAGGGCAAAGCGCTCCGCGTTCATGATGTGATAGGTGGAGTCGTTGAGCGGTGCTGCGAGTATCATAATATCCGTTTCGGGGAGCAGACAATCGAGAGCGTCCACGCTTTTCACGGCGAAGAAATCCGGGTCGGGAGCGGGGTGGCGGTTCAATGCAGTGACGCGGCAGCCCATGGCGGTGAAGCGCTTTGAGATCTCCGCGGCGATGCTGCCCGCGCCGAGAACGGTGACGGACTTGCCGCTTAGCTCGCGCAGCCTGCCGAGCTGCTTCCAGCCGCGGCGAGCCACTTCACCGCGGAAATATGCCGCCTCCTTGTAAAGCTGCAGCACGCCGCCGAGGGCGAACTCGGCTATGGGTGCGGAGTAAGCGCCGCGGTTATTAAAAAGGGCGATGCCCTTTTCGCGCAGATAGTCGAGCGGCATGTGGTCATAGCCCGCGCTCGTCAGGTGTATCAGCCTGAGCTTCGGGAAAGCTTTTATGTCGTTATGATTGAAAAACTGGTAGCAGATAACGGCTTCGATCTCGGAAGTGTCGCCGTAATACGGCTTGTGGTCGAGCGCTCCTTCCACAAGCTCGAAGCCGAGTTCGGCGAGCTGACGCAGCTCGTCCTCGCTCATGCCGTTTTTCTTCGCAACCAGAAGTTTCATGGGTATCACGCTCCAAAGTGTTGGTTTCAATTAAATATATTCTATCATCGGCGGAGAGAGATTGCAACGGCGAATCTCCACCGCGATCGTGGGGCAAAAACGCCCCCGCGCCTTTTTGCACGGGGGCATAATGATCAATATTTACAGCGTTGCCGCCATAACGGCCTTGATGGTGTGCATACGGTTTTCGGCCTCGTCGAAAACAAGGCTGCGTTCGCTCTCGAAGACCTCGTCGGTGACTTCCATGCAGTCGATGCCGTATTTCTCGCTGATCTGCTTGCCGATAACGGTGCCGAGATCGTGGAAAGCGGGCAGACAGTGGAGGAAGACGCAGCCTTCGCCGGCGGCCTTGAGCAGCTCCATGGTGACGCGGTAGGGCGTGAGGTCGGCGATGCGCTTGTCCCAGACCTCGTCTGGCCCGCCCATGGATACCCAGACGTCGGTGTAGATGACGTCCGCGCCCTCAACGGCCTTGAGGGGGTCTGTCTCGAAGCTCAGCACCGCGCCGGTTTCGGCGGCAATGGCCTGGCACTTGGCGATGAGTTCCGCGTCGGGGAAATATTCCTCGGGCGCACAGGCGGTGAAGGCCATGCCCATCTTGGCGCAGCCGATCATCAGCGAATTGCCCATGTTGTAGCGCGCGTCGCCGCAGTAGACGAGCTTCTTGCCCTCGAGCGTGCCGAAATGCTCGCGGATGGTGAGAAGGTCGGCGAGTATCTGGGTGGGGTGGAACTCGTTGGTGAGGCCGTTCCACACGGGGACTCCGGCGTAGGCAGCGAGAGTTTCAACGATCTCCTGACCGTAGCCGCGGTATTCGATGCCGTCGTACATTCTGCCGAGCACACGGGCGGTGTCCGCGATGGACTCCTTCTTGCCTATCTGGGAGGCGGAGGGGTCGAGATAGGTTGCGTGCATGCCGAGATCATGTGCGGCGACCTCGAAGGCGCAGCGGGTGCGGGTGCTGGTTTTCTCGAATATGAGCGCTATCTGCTTGCCTGCGAAGGGGGCATAGACCTCGCCGGCTTTTTTCTTCGCCTTGAGCTCGGCTGCAAGGTCGATGAGTCCGACTATCTCCTCCGGCGTGAAGTCCAGCAGGGTCAGAAAGTTTTTACCTTTTATGTTCATTTTTCAAGTTCCTTCCTCAGCATTTCCACCTGCATCAGCACGCTCTCGGGGGCGGCGCCGCCGTAGGAGGTGCGCTTTACCATGCAGTTTACAAGGTCGATCTCGCCGTAGAGATCGTCTTCAAAAATGCTGTCAAATTCCTTGTATGTGTCGAGGGACAGATCCTCGAGCACCTTGCCCTCCGCTATGCAGTGGGCGACTATTTTGCCGACGGTCTTGTAGGCGCTGCGGAAAGGCTCGCCCTTTTTCACCATGTAGTCGGCGAGGTCGGTGGCGTTTATGAAGCCCTTCGCTGCCGCTGCACGCATATTTTCGGGCAGGGGGCGCATCGTGGCTATCATGGGTGCGGCTATGTCGAGGCAGGCATCCACAGTGTCGAAAATGTCGAAAATGGCCTCCTTGTCCTCCTGCATATCCTTGTTGTAGGCCAGAGGCAGACCCTTAAGCATGGTCAGCAGGGTGATGAGACCGCCGTAGACTCTTCCGGTCTTGCCGCGGATAAGCTCTGCCATGTCGGGGTTTTTCTTCTGGGGCATTATGCTCGAGCCGGTGGTGTAGCCGTCGTCAAGCTCGATGAACTTGAACTCCCAGCTCGACCAGAGGATCAGCTCCTCGCTCAGTCTGCTCAGATGGGTCATCACGAGACTCAGCGCCGCGGCAAGCTCCACGCAGAAGTCGCGGTCGGAAACGGCATCGAGGCTGTTGGGAATGGCGGAGGCGAAACCCAGTGCGGATGCGGTCATCGCGCGGTCGATGTCATAGGTGGTGCCGGCAAGCGCGCCAGCGCCGAGGGGGCAGGCGTTCATGCGCTTTGCGGCGTCGCTGACGCGTCCGATATCGCGCAGCAGCATCCATGCGTAGGCCAGAAGCTGGTGGCCGAAGGAGATGGGCTGGGCGCGCTGGAGATGGGTGTAGCCGGGTGCGACAAAGCGGGCGCACTTTTCGCCCTGCTCAGTGAGTGCGAGTGCGAGAGCGTTGAGCTTGTCCACGGTGGCCTCGGCGCGGGAGCGGAGATAGAGTCTTGTGTCCACCGCGACCTGATCGTTGCGGCTTCGGGCGGTGTGCAGTCTCTTGCCCGCCTCGCCTATGCGCTCGGTCAACTCCATCTCAACGAAGGAGTGGATATCCTCGCTGCCCATGTCGATGGCGAGAGCGCCGGACTCGATGTCGGCGAGTATGCCCTCGAGACCCGCGATGATGGCCTCGGCGTCGGCGGGACTGATGATGCCCTGAGCGCCGAGCATGGTGGCGTGAGCCATGGAACCTGTGATGTCCTCGCGGTACATACGTGAGTCTATTCTGATGGAGGAGTTGAAGTCGTCGGCGGCGGAGTCAACGGCCTTGGACTCGCGGCCTTCCCAAAGCTTTGCCATATCAAATAATTCCTTACTTACTTATTCTTTGCGTCGACCATGGCCTGAACCTTGATGGGCAGACCGTAGAGGTTGATGAAACCTGCGGCGTCGGCCTGATTGTAGTCGCTCTCGCCGAAGGTGGCGATCTCCTCGGAGTAGAGGGAGTAGGGACTCCATACGCCGGCGTTTATCATGTTGCCCTTGTAGAGCTTGAGTCTGACCTTGCCGGTGACGGGTTCCTGAGTCTTGTCGACGAATGCGCTCAGAGCCTCGCGCAGGGGGGTGAACCACTGTCCGTTGTAGACGAGCTCTGCGAAGGTGATGGCCATTTTCTGCTTCTCGTGGAGGGTCATCTTGTCGAGGCAGATGCTCTCGAGCACGGAGTGTGCCTTGTAGAGGATGGCGCCGCCCGGAGTTTCGTAAACGCCGCGGCACTTCATGCCGACGAGGCGGTTTTCGACGATGTCGAGAAGGCCGATACCGTTTTTGCCGCCGATCTCGTTGAGGGCGAGGATGATGTTCTTGGCGCTCATCTTCTCGTCGTTGAGGGCCACGGGAATGCCCTTTTCAAAGTCGAGAGTGATGTAGGTGGGCACGTCGGGAGCCTGAATGGGACTTACGCCCATCTCGAGGAAGCCGGGCTTCTCGTACTGAGGCTCGTTGCCGGTGTCCTCAAGGTCGAGACCTTCGTGGCTGAGGTGCCAGAGGTTTTTGTCCTTGGAGTAGTTGGTCTCGCGGTTGATCTTGAGGGGGACGTTGTGTGCCTCGGCGTAGTCTATCTCCTCATCGCGGCTCTTGATGTCCCAGATTCTCCAGGGAGCGATGATGGGCATGTTGGGAGCGAAGTGCTTGATGGTCAGCTCGAAGCGGACCTGGTCGTTGCCCTTGCCGGTGCAGCCGTGGCAGATGGCGTCGGCGCCCTCCTTGAGTGCGATCTCCACAAGACCCTTGGCGATGCAGGGACGGGCGTGGCTGGTGCCGAGCAGGTATTCCTCGTAGACAGCGCCGGCCTTCATCGTGGGGATGATGTAATTGTCAACGTAGTCGTCGGTGAGGTCGAGGACATAGAGCTTGCTTGCACCGGTGGCGAGAGCCTTCTCTTCGAGACCCTCGAGCTCGTCGGCCTGGCCGACGTTGCCGCTTACGGCGATAACTTCGCAGCCGGGGTAGTTTTCCTTCAGCCAGGGGATGATGATGGAAGTATCAAGACCGCCGGAATATGCCAGAACTATCTTTTTGTAGCTTTTGTTTTCACTCATGATTTTGACCTCTTTCTATGTGGAAATTATTCAGCGATTATTCGCAGTATTCATTGGCATGCAGTAAAATATAGCACTCTGATGAATAAATATCAAGCCTTTTTTGAAAAAACAACAATTTAAATCAGTATATTAAATATAAAGTGCGGAATTTGGTCAAAAGTACGGAAAAAAGGTGTGGCAATGCTGTGCGCAGCTGTGGTACAATATGAAATCGGTTAAGAATGCCGCACGGGAAT